>JBEGVV010000084.1:0-40129 GCA_041178225.1 Pseudomonadota bacterium
CACCGCGTGCTTCGCCATCGTGTAGGCCTGGACGCCGGTGAGGCTCGGGCGAAGGCCGGCGCCGGAGGAGATGTTGACGATGCGCCCGGCGCGGCGCGCCTTCATGCCCGGCGCGACGGCCTGGCAGAAGTTGAACGTGCCGACGGCGTTGGCGTTGACGATCGCCATCCACGCCTCGTGCGTCACCTCCTCGATCGGGCGGCTTGCCTGGCCGGCGACGCCGCCGGCGTTGTTCACGAGGATGTCGACCGTGCCCGCCTCGGCGACGAAGCGCTGGACGGCGGCCTTGTCCGCGACGTCGACGACGCGCGCCTGCATGCGCCCGCCGGAGGTCTCGGCGAGGCTCGCCGCGTCGAGGCCGCAGATCCAGACATCCGCGCCGCGATCAGCGAGGCCGCGGGCGATGCAGCGACCGATGCCATGGTCGGCGCCGGTGACGATGGCCCTGCGGCCCTTGAAGTCGACGATCATCGGGTGGCCTCCGGGGCGAGCGCGTCGAGGGTGGCCCAGTCCTGCGGGCGCCGTCCTTCCTCGACGTCGTGGATGAGGGCGACGAGGCGCCGGATCAGGGGCGCGCGCAGGCCCAGCCCCTCGCCGATCTCCGCGATGACCGCGATCTGCGCGTCGACCTCGGTGCGTCGCTTGCGCACCGCGAGGTCGCGCCAGACGCCGGAGTGGGACTTGGCCGAGCCGCGATTGAAGGCGACCATCGTCGCGATGGCCGCGCGCGTCGCCGCCTCCGACGCGCCTGGCGCGAAGGCCGCGGGATCGAAGCCGTTGAAGGCCTCGCAGCGCACGCCCTTCGCGGCGGCCACCGCCATGACCTCCGCGCCGAGGCGGCGCCAGAGCGCGAAGTGCCGCGGGCTGTCGAGCGCGTCGGCGATCGAGGCGTTGGTCAGCGCGGTCGCGAAGAGCAGCGCCCCGTAGCCGAGCTTGCCGTAGAGATAGCCCCAGATGTTCTGGGTCAGCACCGCGTCAGGCTCGAAGATGCGAAGCAGCTCGTGCATCTCGCGCGTGCGCGGCAGGACGCGCCCGTCGACCTCGCCGACGACGACCGCGCCGCGATTGCCGCGCAGGATCCGCCCCGGCGCCAGCCAGTCCGCGCCGTAGTTGACGAAGCAGCCCATGGTGCGCGCCTCGCCGACATGGCGGGCGATCACGAGTTCGTTGAGCCCGTTCTGCGCCGAGAGGACGAAGCCGTCCTCGGCGAGACGCGGGGCGATGTCGCGCATCGCCGCGTCGGTGTGGTGCGCCTTGACGGCGAGGACGACGCGGCGGAACCGCCCCTCCACCTCGCCCGGCAGGAGGGCGCGCAGGGGACCGGTCGAGAATTCCTCGACGGGCCCCTCGATCGCGAGGCCGGTGGCGCGCATCGCCGCGACATGGTCCGCGGCGCTGTCGACGAAGACGACGTCGTGGCCAGCGCGCACCCAGGCGGCGCCGATCGTGCCGCCGATCGCGCCCGCGCCCCAGAGCAGGATCGGGTCGCTCATTTCGGCCACGGCCCCTCGATGAGGGCGCGCGTCTCCTCGACGGCGACGCGCCACATGTCCAGGACCTTCTCGTCGGGCAGCTCGTACCAGCCGCCATAATTCCCGTCGCCGATATGCGCGCGGACCTGCGCGGGGTTCATCATGCGCAGCGTCTCGAGCTCGACCATGGGCTTGCGCAGGTTCGGCATGGCCACGCCCGGGAGCCTCGTCCAGGGCAGGTTCTCCATCCACGAGCCGTGGCTCGACATCGGGTCGATCTCCTGGACCTTCGCCCAGGTGCGGGGCGAGTTCCACCAGTTGTGCCACTTCACCGCCATGCCCGGGTTCTCGCTCACCCATTCCTGGGCGAAGGCGCCGATCGGGTTGTTGCCGCCATGGCCGTTGACCATCAGCACGCGGCGGAAGCCCGAGCGCTTCACGGAATCGAGGACGTCGCGCGCCAGCGCGATCGCGGTCTCCTGCCGCAGGCAGACCGTGCCCGGGAAGGCCTTGAAGTAGGGCGTGATGCCGTAGCTGAGCACCGGGAAGACCGGCACGCGGATCGGCTCGGCGGCATCGACCGCGACGCGCTCCGACAGGATCATGTCGACGCCGAGGCTGAGATAGGCGTGCTGCTCGACGCTGCCGACCGGAATCACGCAGCGATCGTCGTGCTTCACGTGCTCCTCGACCTGCATCCAGTTCATTTCGGAGATGCGCATCGTGTCTTCCCTCGTCCTGTATGCCTCGAGGCGAGCGGCGGGCGCCTCGCCGGCGCCGCGCGGAATGCCCGTCCTCGTCCTGTCGTGGATGCCCCCCGCCCGGGCGCGACGCCTGCGCCCGGGCGGGGGCTTCGTTCAGCGGGCGACCGGGACGACGTCCCAGGCATAGGTCTCCTCGTCGCTGCGGCCGACGCGCAGCGTGGCGCGGTCGCGGCGCACGGCCCAGGCCGAGCCGACGGCGGCCAGCGGGATCACCACCCGCTTCTCGTTCCACAGCGCGCCGATCTTCTGGAGCAGCGCCTCGCGCGCCTTGTCGTCGAGCGCGACGCTCGCGTCCTGGACCAGCTTGTCGATCTCCGCGTCCGAGTAGCCGGTCCAGTTGAACGCGCCGAGGCGGAGCTGCGCGTTGTTCGTGTGCGCGTTGGCCGCGTAGTAGTAGTTGGACTCGCCCGTGAGCGTGCCCCACCCGGCCATGATGTTGGAGAGCTCGCCGCGCTGGCGGGCCGGGAAGATCACCGCCGCGGGCTGCCCCGCCGCCTGCACCTCGAGCCCGATGCGCGCGAGCATCTGGGTGAGCGCCGCGCCGACGCCGGCGTCGCCGGGAAGGCGGTTGTTGGTGAAGTTGAGCACCATGCGGAAGCCGTTCGGGAAACCGGCCTCGGCAAGCAGCTGGCGGGCCCGCGCGACGTTCGGCGCGGGTACCTTGAGCGCCGGGTTGTAGCCGAAGATGCCCGGGGTCACCATCTGGGTGGCCGCCGTGCCGAGGCCCTCCATCGCGATCTCCGCGAGCGCGCGGCGGTCGATGGCGAGGTCGATCGCCTCGCGCACGCGCGCGTCGCGATAGGGGTTCGACGCGAGCTTCGAGCCGTCGCGCGCGGTCACCTGCGGCGTCGGCTCGCGCTGGTCGAGCGCGAGGTTGAACACGTAGACCGTCTCGGCCTTGACCACGCTCAGCGTGTTGTCGCGCTCGAGCGTCGGCACGTCCGCGGCCGGCACGCGCACGATCATGTCGAGCTGCCCGGTCTTCAGCTGCGCGACGCGCGCCGCGGGGTTCGTGATCTCGCGGCGGACGACGCGCGCCCAGGCGGGACGACCGCCCCAGTAGTTGTCGTTGCGCTCGACCGTGAACTGCTCGCGCGGCGTCCAGGACGAATAGCGGTACGGGCCCGTGCCGATCGTCGCGCGGCCCGAGTTGAAGGCCTCGTTCGAGTTCTCCGGCGTCAGCCCGGCGGTGGCCCGCGCCGAGGTGACGAAGACGCGGATGAAGTCGTTCGGCAGCGTCGGCGCCGGCCCGTCCGTCATGATCTGGATCGTGTGCGCGTCGATGATCTTCATGTCCTGCACGCGGCGGACATAGATGCGCGTGGGGTTCGGCCCGGCGAGCTGCTGCATGCGCCGGATGGAGGCCGCGACGTCCTCGGCGGTCATGTCGGACCCGTCGTGGAACTTCACGCCCTTGCGCAGCTTGAACTCCCAGGTGGTGGGGTTCACGACGCGCCAGGACTCCGCGAGGCCCGGCTCGATCTGCAGCCGGTCGCCGAGCTGGGTCAGCGTGTCGAAGACATGCTTCAGCGCCTCGGAATGCGTGCCGGTCGCGGTGAAGTGGGGATCGAGGCTCTCGGGCCCGGCCATCACGCCCATGGTCAGCGTCTGCGCCGAGGCGACGCTCGCCATGAGGTAGAGGGCAGTGGCCGCGCCTGCGAGCCTGCTGCAAGTCCTGCGCATCGACATTCTCCTCAAGTCATTGAAGTCCAAGCCTATTGGACGTTGTTAAGCGGAGTCAATTCGGCCACACTCCGGCGCCTCATGCTCGGTTTCGTCATACAGCGCCTGATGCAGGCCGCGCTCGTGATGCTCGCGATGTCGGCGCTGGTCTTCGTCGGCGTCTACGCGATCGGGAACCCGATCGACGTGCTGATCGCGCCCGACGCGACGCAGGACATCCGCGAGGCGACGATCAGGCACTACGGGCTCGACCAGCCGCTCTGGCGCCAGTACCTCGCCTTCCTCGGACGCCTCGTCCAGGGCGACCTTGGCCGCAGCTTCGTCCTCAACATCCCCGTGCTCGACCTCGTGCTGAGCCGCCTTCCCGCGACGCTCGAGCTCGCGCTCGCCGCCGTGCTGGCCGGCGCCTTCATCGGCGTGCCGCTTGGCATCTATGCCGGCTACCGGCCCGAGAGCCCCGCCTCTAAGGCGATCATGGCGGCCTCCGTGCTCGGCTTCTCGGTGCCGACCTTCTGGATCGGGCTGATCCTCATCCTGACCTTCGCGGTGAAGCTCGACTGGCTGCCCGCGGGGAACCGGGGGCCGACGACCGAGGTCTTCGGCGTCGGCTGGTCGTTCCTGACGCTGGAGGGGCTGAAGTTCCTCGCCCTGCCCGCGCTCAACCTCAGCCTGTTCAAGCTCGCGATGATGATCCGGCTGGCGCGCGCCGGCACGCGCGAGGTGATGCTCACCGACATGGTCAGGTTCGCCCGCGCGGCGGGCCTGTCCGAATTCACGATCCTGCGCCGCCATGTCCTGCGGCTGATCGCGATCCCGCTCGTGACCGTGTTCGGGCTCGAGTTCGGCTCCACCCTCGCCTTCGCCGTGGTGACGGAGACGATCTTCTCCTGGCCGGGCGTCGGCAAGCTGATCATCGATTCGATCACCTCGCTCGACCGGCCCGTGATGGTCGGCTACCTCGTGCTCGTCGCCTTCCTGTTCGTCACCATCAACCTTGTCGTCGACCTCGCCTACGCCGCGCTCGACCCGCGCCTGCGCCGCGCCGGACGGACCTGATGAAGGCGTTCTGGTCCGAGTACGCGGAGAACCGCCTGGCGGTGGTCGCGCTCGCCGTGGTGGCGCTCGTGGTCGCCGCGGCGCTGGGCGCGCCACTCGTCACGCCGCAGGACCCCTACGACCTCGCGAACCTCAACCTGATGGACGCGCGGCGGCCGCCCGGCCATGTCGGATCCGAGGGATACGTCCACTGGCTCGGCACCGACGCGCAGGGGCGCGACCTCTACTCCGCGATCCTCTACGGCCTGCGCATCTCGCTGCAGATGGGCGTCGCGGCGGGCGCCATCGCGATGGCGATCGGCGCCGGGCTCGGCGTCGTCGCCGCGGTGTCGTCGAACCGCATCGAGCAGGCGATCATGCGCGTGGTCGACCTGCAACTCTCCTTCCCCGCGATCCTGCTCGCCCTCGTGCTCGTCGCCGTGCTGGGACAGGGGCGCGTGCCGCTCGTCATCGCGCTCGTCGCGGCGCAATACGCCTATTTCGCCCGCACCGCCTACGGCGCCGCGACGGCCGAGCGGCAGAAGGACTACGTCGAGGCCGCGCGCGCCACCCCGCTGCGCGCGAGCAGCGTGATCCTCCGCCACATCCTGCCGAACTGCCTGCCGCCGCTGATCGTCGTCGGGACGGTCCAGGTGGCGAACGCGATCGCGCTCGAGGCGACGCTGTCCTTCCTCGGGCTCGGCCTGCCGCCCACGGAACCATCTCTCGGCATGCTCATCGCCAACGGCTTCCAGTACATGATGAGCGGCCGGACCTGGATCTCGGTCTACCCGGGCGTCGCGCTGATCGTGATGATCGTCGCCATCAACATCGTGGGCGACCAGCTACGCGACCAGTTCAACCCGAGGCTCCGGCGATGAGCGGGCGCCTGCTCGAGGTCCGGGGCCTGCGCACGCATTTCGCCACGCGCGCCGGCAACCTTCCCGCGGTCGATGGCATCGACCTGTCCGTGGATCGCGGCCGCATCCTCGGCCTCGTCGGCGAGTCCGGCTCGGGCAAGACCGTGACAGGCTTCTCGATCCTCGGCCTCGTCGACCCACCGGGCCGCATCGTCGGCGGCTCGGTGCGCTTCGACGGCCAGGAGCTCGTCGGCCTCGACCAGGAAGGTCTCCGGCGCCTGCGCGGGCGACGCATCGCCATGGTCTTCCAGGACCCGATGATGACGCTCAACCCCGTCCTCTCGGTGGGCGAGCAGATGGCGCTGGCGCTGCGCGCGCACCAGGACGCCTCGCGCGCCGAGGCCCGCGCGCGGTCGCGCGACCTGCTCGGCCTCGTCGGCATCCCGAGCCCGGAGGAGCGGCTCTCCGCCTATCCGCACCAGCTTTCCGGCGGCATGCGCCAGCGCGTGGCGATCGCCATCGCCCTGCTCCACCGGCCAGACCTCATCATCGCCGACGAGCCGACCACCGCGCTCGACGTCTCGATCCAGGGCCAGATCCTGCACGAGATGCGGCGCCTCGCGCGCGAGACCGGCGTCGCGCTGGTCTGGATCACGCACGACCTCGCCGTGGTGTCCAACCTCGCGGACGACATCGCCGTGATGTACGCGGGCCGCATCGTGGAGACGGGGCCGGCGCGCGAGGTCCTCGCGCGGCCGCGCCATCCCTACACGCGCGGCCTGCTCGACTCGGTCCCCGGCGAGGCGCAGCCCGGGGCGATGCTCGCCCAGATCCCCGGCTCGACGCCCTCGCTCCTGCGCCTGCCACCGGGCTGCAGCTTCCGCGAGCGCTGCGCGCGCGCCAGCGCGGCCTGCGGCGAGATGCCGGAACTGCGCGCGCTGGGCGACGGCGCGGCGCGCTGCCACCACGCGCTCGAGGCCGCGCCGTGAGCGCGCCGCTCCTCGAGCTCTCCGGCGTGTCGAAGCGCTTCGAGCGCCGCCCGAACCTGGGCGAGCGCATCGCAGCGGCGCTCGGCGCCGGCCAGGCGGGACAGGTCGTCCACGCGGTCGACGACGTCAGCCTCTCCATCGCGCCGCGCGAGACGCTCGCGCTGGTCGGGGAATCGGGCTGCGGCAAGTCCACGCTCGGCCGCGTCGCGGCGGGCATCCACGCGCCGACCTCCGGCACGGCGCTGCTCGCGGGCGCGCCGCTGATGACCGCAGGCGCGCGACCGCGCAAGGCGACGACGCGGGTGCAGATGGTCTTCCAGGACCCCTTCGCCTCGCTCAACCCCCGCATGCGCGTCGCCGACATCCTCGCGGAGGGGCCGCTCGCGCATGGCCTGGTGTCGCGCGCGGACGCGGCGGCCTATGTCGCGGGCTGGCTGGGGCGCGTCGGCCTCGATCCCTCCTTCGCCAGCCGCTACCCGCACCAGTTCTCTGGCGGCCAGCGCCAGCGCGTGGCGATCGCCCGCGCTCTGGCGATGCAGCCCGACCTGCTGGTCTGCGACGAGCCGGTGGCGTCGCTCGACGTCTCGATCCAGGCGCAGGTGCTCAACCTCTTCGTCGAGCTCCGCCGCGACCTCGGCCTGACCTGCCTGTTCATCAGCCACGACCTTGGCGTGGTGCGCCACGTGAGCGATCGCGTCGCGATCATGTATCTCGGCCGCGTGGTGGAGACGGGCCCGACCTCCGAGATCTTCTCGGCGCCGCGCCATCCCTACACGAAGGCGCTGCTCGACAGCGTGCCGCGCCTGCGGCGCGAGGGCGCGGCGGATGGCGGCTTCAGGCCGATCGCCGGCGAGATCCCCTCGCCGCTCGCGCCGCCGCCCGGGTGCCATTTCCATCCGCGCTGCCCGGTCGCCGAGCCACGCTGCCGCGAAGAGCGGCCGGAACTGCGAGGCGCCGCGGGGCGGCAGGCGGCCTGCCACCTCGCCGGGCCAGGCTGAGGCGCCTCAGCCCTGCGGGGCGACGGCTGCGGCGAGGTGTGCCGCGCCGGCCGCCAGCGCCGTGCGCGAGGCGGCGACGTCCTCGGCCATGAACAGGAAGCCATGGCAGGCGTCGGGCAGCTCGCGGAAGTCGAAGCGCACGCCCGAGGCGGCGAGCGCGGCCGCGAGGCGCCTGTTGTCGTCGCGCAGCGGATCCAGGCCGCAGCCCAGCAGGAAGGCACGGCGCAGCGAGGAGAGCTCGCCCCTCAGCGGCACGGCACGGGGGTCGGCGCTCGTCCCGTCGCCGCCGAGGTACCAGCCGAGGAACAGCGCCATGTCCGCGCGCGACAGGCCGAAGCGACCATCGCCGAAATCGGCCATGTAGGACGCGGTGCCGAGGTCGCAGTCGAAGGTGCCGTAGTAGAGCAGCAGCGTCGCCGGGGCGCGCCCCTCCGCGGCGAGGACGAGGCCCGCCGCGAGCGCGAGGTTGGCGCCCGCGGAATCGCCGCCCAGCGCGAAGCGCGCGGGGTCGATGCCGAAGGCGCCGGCGCGGCCGAGCACGAGGCGCGTCGCCTCGAGGCAATCCTCGAAGGGCAGCGGGAAGGGATGCTCGGGCGCCTTGCGGTAGTCGACGCCGACCACGCGGCAGCCGGAGCGCTGCGCCAGTTCGCGCATGATGCGGTCATGCGTGTCGATGCTGCCCCAGGCCCAGCCGCCGCCATGGAAGTAGAACAGCGCCGGCCCGACGGGCGCGGCGCCAGCGGGGACGTGCAGGCGCAAGCGGATGCGCCGCCCGGGAAGCGCCGCCTCCTCCTCGCGCGTCTCTCGCATCGCCGGCCCGCCGGACATGCCGCGCTCCAGCCGGCGGCGCATGAAGTCGGCGCGGATCTCCCCGAGGTTGTCCGCGCGCAGCCTGTCGCGCGGTCCGTATTTCGCCAGGTCGCGCGCGATGGCGGCGGCGATCTGCGGGTCGAGCGGGTTCGTGGCCATGGATGTCCTCAGCTGGGGAAGCGGCGCTGCAGGTCGACGATCTGCGCGCCCTCGAGGAAGCGCGTCGACCTTCCGTTCAGCATCAGGAACAGCTTCGCGGTCTCCTCGAGCTCCTCGGCGTTGTAGACCGCGTCGTCGAGCGACTTGCCCGCGACGACCGGCCCGTGGTTCGCGAGCAGCACGGCATGGTGGCGCCGCGCCTTGTCGCGCACGGCCTCGGCCAGCGCGCGGTCGCCGGGCGCGAAGTACTCGACCAGCGGCAGCTTGCCGATGCGCATCACGAAATAGGCCGTGATCGGCGGCAGCACGTCGTCCGGGTCGGGATGGCAGAGGCACGAGACCGCGACGCAATGCGTGGAGTGCAGGTGCACGATCGCGCGCGCCGACTGCCGCTCCTCGTACATGGCGAGGTGCAGGAACCCCTCCTTCGACGGCGGGTCGCCGGAGAGCAGGCGCCCGTCCGGCGCCAGCTTCGAGATGCGCGCGGGGTCAAGCCGCCCGAGGCAGGAATTCGTCGGCGTGACCAGGATCCCGTCGTCGAGCCGCGCGCTGATGTTGCCGGAGCTGCCATGGGCGAGGCCGCGCGCGTGCAGCGACTCCCCGTGGCGGCAGATCCAGTCCCTGAGCTCGCTCTCGGTCATGCCCCTCCCCTTCGCGCATCGACGCCGTAGCGCGCCACGGCGTCGTCGCGCAGCGCGACGCCAAGCCCCGGACCCGGCGGCAGCTCGAGCTCGCCGCCCGCGATGCGGATCGCCGGCGAGAAGACCTCGTCGTAGAGCGGGTTCTCGTTGGCGTCGGTCTCCAGCCAGTGCGCGCCGTCGATGGCGGCGGTCAGGTGCGCGCTCGCGAGCACGCCGAGGCCACCGCCATACATGTGCAGGCAGAGCTTGCGCCCCGCCGCGACGACGCGCCGCCCGATCTCGAGCCCCGCGGTGATGCCCGCGGTCTTGGTGATGTCCGGCTGCACGACGTCGGCGCCAAGCGCGATGACCTCGTCCAGCCCGTCGATGCCGCGCGCGTTCTCGCCGAACGCGAGCGGCAGGCCGAGCTCGCGCGGCCAGTCGCGATAGGCCTGCAGGTCGTCGACGGGGAAAGGCTCCTCCACCCAGAGCAGCCGCGCCGCCACGAGGTCGTCGCGCAGCGCGGCCAGGCTCTCCCGCGTGAAGGTCTGGTTGGCGTCGGTCATCAGCGGCGCGTCGCCCGCGGCCTCGCGGCCCTCGCGCAGCAGCCGCCTGTTCTCCTCGATGGAGAACGCGGTCTGGAGCTTGAAGCGCTGGTGCCCGCGCCGCCGCGCGGCCTCGATCGTCGCGGCGGCATCGGCGCGGATGCCGCTCGCGTAGACCGGAAGGCGCATGCGCGGCGCCCCCGCGGGATGGAGCAGCCGTGCGAGCGGAACGCCCCGCGCCTGCGCGAAGGCGTCCCAGAGGGCGATGTCGACTCCCGCGATCGCCTGGTGCACCGGGCCCGGCGCGCCCCACTGGTTGGCGAGCAGCCGGAGCCGCGCGTGCATCAGCGCGTGGAACCGCGACGGGTCGTCGAGCGTCTCGCCCTCGAGCAGCGGCCGGATCGCCTCCTCGACGATGGCCGCGCGCTCCTGCGGGCCCCACGGGGGGAAGTTCGCCCAGATCTCGCCGAGGCCGCGCGCGCCCGCCGAGGTCTCCACCACGGCGACGAGGTTCGGCCGCGCCGACAGCGCGCCGAACGGGCCGCGGATCGGTCGCGGCAGCGGCAGGCGCAGCAGCACGCAGCGCACCGAGAGGATCCGGGCGTCGCTCATGCCTGCCAGCCGCCCCTTGCCCTGTCCAAAGCCATCCGATGCCCTCCCCGGTCCCGCGAAGGGGCCGAGATTCGCGAAGCCGGGCGGGCGCGGTCAACTCCCGTGCATCGCGCAGGGCGGCGCGCTATTCCTGCCCGGCAATCCATGCCGCTCCTTGCCCGCATCCTGCTGCTGCTTGCCGCGCTGCTCGCGACGCCGCTCCTCGCGGCGGCGCAGGCCGTGCCCGGCGCCAGCGGCGAGGAGATGCAGCGCGCGATCGCGACGGCGCGCCGGACACTGCCGCAATTCTGGGAGCGCGTGCGCGCCAACGCGCCGTCCGAGACAGGCTATGCCGTCAAGATCGTCGCCAGCGACCAGCACGGCGCCGAGCACGTCTGGCTCTCTCGGCTGCGCATGCGCGGCGGCCGGATCGTCGGCACGATCGACACGAAGCCGCGCATCGTGCGCTCGCTCAGGCAAGGCCAGGAACTCCCGGTCAACGAGGACGCGATCGTCGACTGGATGTACTTCCGCAACGGCCTCATCGTCGGCAACGAGACCGGCCGGGCGATGCTCAGGGCATTGCCGCGCGAAGAGGCCGAGAAGCTGCTGAAGCTCTACGAGTGAGGCGCGCGCCGCGCGCGCCCCACGCAGGCCCCGCGGGCTCAGCGCCCCCAGCGCAGCGCGACGGGGTCGACCTCGCGCGCCAGCTCGATCAGCCCCGCGCGCGTCGCCGGGTGCAGGCGCTCGAGGGGATGGCGCACGGCCTCGGAGCGGATGACGCCGCCCTCGGCCATCACGGCCTTGGTGGCGCGCAGGCCGCACTGGCGGTTCTCGTAGTTGATCAGCGGCAGGATGCGCGCATAGGCGGCCGCGGCCTCGGCGCGGCGGCCGGCGCGGAACGCGTCGAAGACCGGGCGGATGAGGTCCGGGATCATCGCGCTCGGCATCGTGCCGTTGGCGCCGGCGTCGAGGTCCGCCATCAGCGTGATCGATTCCTCGCCGTCCCACGGCCCCACGACGAGTTCCGGCCCGCCCGCCTCGGCCAGCGCGCGCAGCTTGGCCGCGGCCTGCGGCACCTCGATCTTGAACCAGCGCGCCAGCGGCACCTCGCGCGCGAGGCGCAGCAGGAACGGGACCGACATGGCGACGCCGCTGAGCGGCGCGTCCTGCACCACGATGGGCAGGCCCGAGGCGTCGGCGACGCGCGCGAAGTGCTCGAGCATGCCCTTCTCGTCGGCGCGCAGGCCGGTGCCATGGTAGGGCGGCATGAGCATCAGCATCCGCGCGCCCACCTCGGCGGCGCGCCGCGCGCGCGCGGCGGCGAGGCGCGTGCTGAAGTGGCTGCAGGTGGCGATCACCGGCACGCGGCCCGCGACGTGCTCGACGCACAGGCGCAGCAGCGCGTCGCGCTCGTCGTCGGAGAGCAGGAACTGCTCGGAGTAGTTGGCGAGGATGCAGATGCCGTCGACCTTCTGGTCGATCATGCAGTCGAGCACGCGCCGCATGCCCTCCATGTCGACCTCGCCGTCGTCGTGGAACGGGGTCGGTGCGATGGGGAAAACGCCGGTGGGCCTGGTTGCGTCGCTCATTCCTGTCTCCTCGTCCTGGCCGCGCGCATCCCGCGCGCGGCGGCGCGGAGCATAGCGCGGCTCGCGCGCGACGCCATCGCCGGCGGCGGAGAATCGACCTTGCCCGGCGCGGCGCGGCGGGAAAGAGTCGCGCACGCGCGCCACGCCGGCGCCACAGCCGCAAGGGACATGCCGTGACCGCTGAACGCTTCGACGCCATCGTGCTGGGGGCCGGCATGCCGGGCTCGGCGAGCGCCGCGCAACTCTCGCTGCGCGGGTTGCGCGTCGCGCTCGTCGACCGGCGCGCGCCGGGCGACGAGACCTCCTTCGGAAACGCCGGCTACATCGACACCGCGGCCTTCCTGCCCACCGCCATGCCGCGCGACCTGCCGACGCTGCTCGCGCGGCTGCGCGGGGACACGCCGCACGTGCATGTCCAGTTCACGATGCTGCCCTTCCTGATGGGCTGGTTCCTGCGCTACTGGCGCGAGTCGTCGCCCGAGCGCATCCTGGCCGCGGCCGCGCGCCTCGCGCCGCTGGCCTCGCACGCGACGCAGGCGCATCTCGACCTCGCCGCGGAGGCCGGCGTGCCGCATCTCATCGGCGCCAATGGCCTGCTGCGCTGCTACCGCACGCGGGAGGGCTTCGACGGCGGCGCCCGGGACCGCGAGCTGCTGCGCCGCTACGGCATCGAGGTCGGCGAACTCGACGGCGCGGGGATCGCCGGGCTCGAGCCAGCGCTGCGCCCCGTGCTGCGCTTCGCGACATTCCTGCCCAACACGCGCCACACCTACGATCCCGGCGCCCTGACCAAGGCCTATGCCGCGCTCGTGTCGCGCGGCGGCGGCAGGCTGGTGGCGGCCGACGCGACGCTGCTGGCGCGCGAGGCCTCGGGATGGCGGCTCGAGACGCCGGCCGGGCCGATCGCCGCGCCGCATGTCGTCGTCGCGCTCGGCCCCTGGGCGAAGGACCTGCTGGCCCGGTTCGGCATCCGGGTGCCGATCGCGGTCAAGCGCGGCTACCACATGCACTACGCGCTCTCGGGCAACGCGACGATCTCGCGGCCCGTCAACGACGTCGAGGGCGGCTTCGGCCTCAATCCCATGGCGATGGGCGTGCGCCTCACCACGGGCGCGGAATTCGCCGACCGCGACGCCCCGCCGACGACGACGCAGCTCGAGGCCTGCGAGAGGCTCGCGCGCGAGATCGCGCCGATCGATCGCCGCCTCGACGCGGCTCCCTGGAAGGGCGCGCGGCCCAACACGCCGGACAGCGCGCCGATCATCGGCCCAGCCCCCGGCCAGCCAGGCATGTGGCTCGCCGTCGGCCACGGCCACTGGGGCATGGGCCTCGGCGCCGTGACGGGGCGGCTGGTCGCCGACCTCGTGACCGGAGCCGCTCCCTTCGTCGATCCCGGACCGCTCGGCCTCGGCCGGTTTTCCTGAGCCCCTTGCCCCGATAGGGGCTTCCACCCGCCCCTCGCCGGGGTACATTCGCGCCAACACAAGAGGATGCCCGCACGGGCTCCAGGGAGGAATCGAATGCGCAGGATCGCCGTTTTCGCCGCCGCCGCCATGCTCGTCGCGGCCAGTGCCGGGGCCCACGCCCAGACGGTGCTGCGCGCCTCGCACCAGTTCCCCGGCGGCAAGGGAGACCCGCGCGACGAGATGGTGCAGATCATCGCGCGCGAGGTGAAGGCCGCGAATGTCGGCATCGACATCCAGGTCTATCCCGGCGCCTCGCTGTTCAAGCCCAACGACCAGTGGAACGCCATCGTCAACGGCCAGCTCGACATCACCGCCTTCCCGCTCGACTACGCCAGCGGCAAGGTCGGCGCGTTCAGCGCGACGCTGATGCCGGGGCTGGTGCGCAACCACGAGCGCGCCAAGCGCCTGAACGACTCCGACTTCATGAAGGAGATCAAGGCGAAGATCGACCGCGCGGGCGCCATGGTCCTCGCCGACGCCTGGCTCGCGGGCGCGGTCGCCTCGAAGAAGGGCTGCATCCGCACGCCCGCCGACATGAAGGGGCTCAAGATCCGCTCCGCCGGCCCGACCTTCGCCGAGATGTGGCAGGCGGCTGGCGCCTCGATCGTCAACATCCCGAGCAACGAGGTCTACAACGCGCTGCAGACCGGCGTGGCCGACGCCACCGATACCAGCACCGGCAGCTTCGTCTCCTTCCGCATCCACGAGCAGGTGAAGTGCGTGACCGCGCCGGGCGAGAACGCGCTGTGGTTCATGTACGAGCCCGTGCTGATGTCCAAGCGCAGCTTCGCGAGGCTGAACAAGGCCCAGCAGGACGCGCTGCTGGCGGCCTCGCGCAAGTCCGAGGCCTATTTCGACGCCGAGTCGAAGGGCCTGGACACGCAGATGGTGGAGGCCTTCCGCAAGGCCGGCGTCGAGGTCGTCACCATGACCGGCGCCGAGTACGACGCGTGGGTGAAGCTGGCGCAGGAAAGCTCCTACAAGCGCTTCGCCACCGAGGTCTCCGACGGCAGGAAGCTGATCGACGCCGCGCTTGCCGTGAAGTGAGCGCGCGGGCCGGACGGAGGGCGCCATGGACCTGGCCCTGCGCGCGGTGCGCGTCCTGTCGACGCTCGGCGGCCTTTGCGCCGCCGCGCTCATCGCCGCCTCGGTCGGGGTCGTCTGCCAGATGGTGGTCGTGCGCTACGTGCTCGGCCAGACGACGATCTGGCAGACGGACTTCGTGACCTTCGCGCTGGTCGCGGCGACCTTCCTCGGCGGCCCCTACGTGCTGATGACGCGCGGCCACGTGAACGTCGACGTCCTGCCGCTGCATGTCGGCCCGGCGGCGCGGTTCCGCCTGGCGCTGGTGGCGAGCGCGCTCTCGCTGCTCTTCGCGCTCGTCCTGTCCTGGCTCGCCTGCGCGTTCTGGCTCGAGGCCTTCGAGAACAACTGGCGCTCGGACTCGATGTGGCGCGCGCGGCTCTGGATCCCCTACCTCGCCATGCCCGTGGGCCTGGTCGTGCTGTCGCTGCAGATGCTGGCGGACCTCGCCGAGCTGCTGACCGGAAGGCAGCACCCCTTCGGCCTGGCGCCCGGAACGAGCGTGGCCGAGGCGATCGCGGTGCGGGAGACCGGCACGTGAGCCCCGCGACGCAGGGCCTCGTCGTCATCGTCGCGACGCTCGCCGTCTTCGTGACCGGCACGCCCATCGCATTCGGCCTCGGCGCGGTCGCGGTGATCTTCCTCGTCCTGTTCCAGGGGCTCGACTCCCTGGGCGTGGCGGCCGAGACGCTCTACTCGGGCCTCCACGACTTCACCCTCGTCTCGATCCCGATGTTCATCATGATGGGCGCGGCGATCGGGTCCTCGCCGGCGGGCCGCGACCTCTACCTCGCCCTCGACCGCTGGCTCTACCGCGTGCCGGGCGGGCTGGTGGTATCGAACCTCGGCGCCTGCGCGCTCTTCGCGGCGCTGACCGGCTCCTCGCCCGCGACCTGCGCCGCGATCGGCAAGATGGGCATCCCCGAGATGCGCAAGCGCGGCTACCCGGACGAGATCGCCACGGGCTCGATCTGCGCGGGCGGCACGCTCGGGATCCTCATCCCGCCCTCGATCACCTTCATCCTCTACGGCATCGCCACCGAGACCTCGATCGGGAGGCTGTTCCTCGCCGGCATCGTGCCGGGCATCCTGCTCACCGCGCTCTTCATGGCGTGGACGATCTACAAGATCGGCCGCAGCGGCTTCCGCGCCTACCCGAAGGAGTTCCGCTACTCCTGGCGCGAGAAGACCGAGGTCCTGCCGAAGGTCCTTCCCTTCCTCTTCATCGTCGCCGCGGTGATGTACGTGCTCTACGGCGGCGTCGCCACGCCGTCGGAGGCGGCGGGCGTCGGCGCGGCGCTCTGCGTGCTGCTCGCGGTGCTGCTCTACCGCATGTGGAACCCGCGCGACTGGTGGGAGATCCTGCGCTCGACGACGCGCGAGTCCGTGATGATCATGATGATCATCGCCGCCTCGGTGCTGTTCGGCTACATGCTGACTTCCCTCTACCTCACCCAGACGCTGGCCCAGGCCATCGCGGACGCGAACCTGAACCGCTGGGTGCTGATGGGCCTGATCAACCTCTTCCTGCTGGTCTGCGGCTGCTTCATCCCGCCCGCGGGCATCATCCTGATGACCGCGCCGATCCTTCTGCCGATCGTCACCGCCGCCGGCTTCGACCCGATCTGGTTCGGCGTGATCGTGACGATCAACATGGAGATCGGGCTGATCACGCCGCCGGTCGGGCTCAACCTCTTCGTCGTGAACAGCATCGCGCCGGACGTGCCGACGAAGACCGTGCTGGCGGGCTCGGTGCCCTACGTGCTCTGCATGGTCCTGGCCATCGTCATCCTCTGCGTCGTGCCGGAGATCGCGACCTGGCTGCCCGACCACCTCATGGGCCCGGTGAGGAAGTGACGCGGCGCCCCGCGTCGACCCCGTGGAAAGGCGGACCGCGATGACGGACGGAACCACGCTGCCGACGCCCGATGAGCTGCGTCGGCGGCTGGAGGACCTGCGCAGGTCGCGGGGGTTCCTCCTGCCCCACCATGGCGCGATGGCCGCCGCGCTGCCGGACCTGCACGAGGCCTATTTCGTGATGTACCGCGCACTGACGCTGGGGCGGCGCCACCTCGACGATTTCGAGAAGGAATTCGTCTGGATGGCGATCCTCGTCGCGGTCGAGGAGGCTATCGGCACGCACCACCTCGACCTGTTCCTGAAGGCCGGCGGCACGCGCCCGATGGCCGAGGGGATCGCGCGGCTGGTGGGCTACGCGGCCGCGGCGCGCAACCTCTCCTTCATGGCGGAGCACTGGGGGCCCTACCTGCCCGGCCTCGACGCCGAGGCGTCCTATGGCGCGGGCGTCGAGGCCCTGTCCTCGGGCCTCGGCGTCGATCCGGGCCTGGTCGACCTCGCGCTCGCCGCCACGAACGCCGCGGTGCGGCGCGACGCGGGGTTGCGCTTCCACATCCGCGCCGCCTATCGCCGCGGCGTGCCCGAGCCGAAGCTCGCGGAGGCGCTCAGCCTCGTGATCTGGCCCGTCGGCGTGAACCACTTCCTCGACGCGTGCGGCGCCTGGCACGACCTCATGGCGACGGGCGCGGTGTCCCCCTCGCCGTCCTTCCGGGTCTGGGCGGAGACACCGGCGCAGGGCGGCTTCGACGACGCGGCGGGCCGCCGGAAGGGCTGAGCCGCCTCCCGCCCCCGCCGCGACGCGCGCCGCTTAACTCGCGCGCCGAACCTGTTATGGTCCGGGCTTCGCGAAGTCCCCCCAAGACCGGAGGAAACACGATGAACGTCTCGCTCAAGCGCCGCCCGTTCCTTGGCGGCATCGGTGCCGCCACCCTCGCCGCCGCCGCGACGCCGGCCGCCGCGCAGGCCGGCCTCACCCTTCGCATGTCGACGCCGGCGACGCCGACCGACCAGCGCTCCGTCGCGCTCGCCGAGATCTTCGGCCCGGCCGTGAAGGACTTCGCGACCTACCAGCCGCACTACAACTCGACCCTGTTCAAGCAGGGCACCGAGCTCGAGGCGATCGCGCGCGGCAACCTCGAGATGTCCATCACCTCGGCGCAGGAACTGGCGACGATCTTCCCGCAGTGGTCGATCTTCACCGCCGGCTACCTGCTGCGCGACGCGGACCACCAGAAGAAGGTCTTCGCGAGCCCGATCATGGACGAGCTCAAGAAGCCGGTGGAGGACCGCCTCGGGGTCAAGCTGCTCTCGGTCATGTATCTCGGCCGCCGCCAGCTGAACCTGCGCACCGAGAAGGAGATCCGCCGCCCCGCCGACCTCGCGGGCACCAAGCTGCGCATGCCGAACACCGAGGCGTGGCTGTTCCTCGGCTCGGCGCTGGGCGCGAACCCGCTGCCGCTGGCCTTCACCGAGATCTACACCGCGCTGCAGACCGGCGCGGTCGATGGCCAGGACAACCCGCTGCCGACCAACCGCGATTCCAAGTTCTACGAGGTGACGAAGCAGATCGTCCTCACCAGCCACCTCGTCGACCAGAACTACGTCGCCTTCTCCAAGCGCGTCTGGGACCGGCTGACGCCCGCGCAGCGCGACATCGTCCAGAAGGCGTCCGACGACGCCTCCGAGCTCGGCCGCCAGCGCCAGCTCAAGCTCGAGGCCGAACTCGAGGCCTTCTTCAAGGAGCGTGGCCTCAAGGTCTACGCCCCCGACCTCGACGCCTTCCGCGCGCATGTGCAGAAGGCCTACCTGGAGTCCAAGTTCGCGAAGGACTGGCCGGCCGGCATGGTCGACAAGATCAACGCGATCCGCTGAAGCCTCGTCGCGAACGGCGCCCCGCCATCGACCGGCGGGGCGCCATCGCCGGGAGACCCACCCTGCACCACGTCGCGAGATGGCTCCAGGCGCGAGCCGAGAACGTCGCCGTCCTGCTGATGGCGGCGATGTTCTCGGCCTTCGTCGTCCAGGTCTTCATGCGCTACGCCGTGAACCGGCCGGTCGCGTGGACCCTCGAGGCCTGCCTCACGGCATGGCTCTGGCTCGTCCTCTGGGGCGGCGCGTTCGTGGTCAAGGACCGCGACCACGTGAAGTTCGACCTGTTCTACGTCGCGATGCGCGAGCGCGGGCGCAGGGCCTTCGCCCTCCTCTCGGCCACCGCGATCGTCGCGGCCTTCGTCGCCTCGCTGCCCGGGGCGCTGGACTACATCACCTTCTATTCCATCAAGTCGAGCGTGAGCCTGGGCATCCGGCTCGACATCGTCTTCAGCGTCTACGCCGTCTTCGCCGTGGCCATCATCGTGCGCTACGCGTGGCGCGCGATGTCGCTCCTGCGCGGCGAGCGCATGGCCTCGCTGGACGGGGAGACCCGCACGTGAGCTTCGCCTTCGCGATGACGCTCGCCGCCATGTTCGGCCTCGCCGCGCTCGGCACGCCGATCTCGCTCAGCATGATCGTGGCGGCGGTCGCCTACCTCGCGATCAAGGGCCAGGACCTCGGCCTCGCGGCCGAACAGATCATCCAGGGCCTCTACGACAGCTTCGTGATCCTCGCCGTGCCGCTCTTCATCATCGCGGCGAACGTCATGAACTCCGGCTCGATCACGACGCGCCTGAACGAGTTCTGCGTCGCGCTGGTGGGCCGCTTCCGCGGCGGCCTTGGCCACGTGAACATCGTCGTCAGCATCATCTTCTCGGGCATGTCGGGCTCGGCCGTCGCCGACGCGGCCGGCACCGGCAAGATCTCGATCGACATGATGACCAAGGACAACCGCTACACGCCGGGCTACGCGGCGGCGATCACGGCGGCCTCGGCGGTCATCGGCCCGATCATCCCGCCCTCGATCCCGATGGTGCTCTACGCCCTCGTCTCGGACACCTCGGTCGGCTACCTGTTCATCGCCGGCGCCCTGCCGGGCCTGCTCATCGGCGCCGTGCTGATGGCCTACAACCACTTCGTCGCGGTGCGCAGGAACTTCCCGGTCGACGAGAAGGTGCCGCTCGCCCAGTTGCCGCGCGTCACCGCGCGCGCCTTCCCCGTGCTGCTGATGCCCTTCATCCTGCTCTACGGGATCTATGGCGGCATCGCGACGCCGACCGAGGCGGCCGCCATGGCCGCCGCCTATGCGCTGCTGCTCGCGGCCTTCTACTACCGCGAACTGACCTGGAAGGGCCTCTATGCGGTGACGCTGGACGGCGCGCGCGCCTCGGCGTCGATCGGCCTGCTCATCGGCGGCGCGCTGATCTTCAACTACATCGTCGCGGCGGAGAACATCCCGGGCACGGTCTCGGCCTGGCTCACGGGCATCGAGATCTCGCCCCTCGCCTTCCTGGTCGCCGTGAACCTGCTGCTGCTCGTGCTCGGCTGCCTGCTCGACGCGAGCACGATCATCCTCGTGATCCTTCCGCTGTTCGTGCCGACCTGCAAGGCGCTGGGCATCGACCTCGTGCATTTCGGCGTCGTCACGGTCGTCAACGCGATGATCGGGCTGATCACCCCGCCCTACGGGGTGCTGCTCTTCGTGACCAACGCCGTCACCGGGATCCCGCTGCGCACGATGATCGCCGAGATCTGGGGCTTCATCGCCGTCCTGGTCGCGGCGCTGTTCGCGATGATCCTGTTCCCGGACATCGTGCTCTGGCTGCCGCGGGTGTTCGGGTACGAGGGACGCTGAGGCGCGGGAGCGCGCCGGCTTCGCATCGTCCCCGGACCTGGAGAGGAGGCCCCATGGGCGTGCTTGCACCGCTGCTCGGTTTCATCGCGTTCATCGCCCTGGCACTCGGTGGCGCTTCCTCGGTCGCAGGCATGCCCGACCGGAGCCTTCCCTGGCAGACCGCCGACGCAAGGGTGCCGGGCGTCGAATACCGGACCTTCGACAGCAAGGTCGTGGGCGCGCGCGTGAGCTACCACGCCTACGTGCCCAGGGCCGGCGTCAGGGCCGATGCCCGCCTGCCGGTGCTCTACTGGCTGCATGGGACGGAGGGGGGCATCGCGGGCATTCGCCCGCTCGCGGGCTTCTTCGACGAAGGCATGCGGGCCGGCCGGCTCCCGGCGATGATCGTCGTGTTCGTGAACGGCCTGCCGCGCCGCCTCTGGGCGGACTCCAAGGACGGGGCCTCGCCGGTCGAGACGGTCTTCGTCACCGAGGTGATCCCGCATGTCGACCGTTCCTTCCGCACGATCGCGGCGCGCGAGGGTCGCATCCTCGAGGGGTTCAGCATGGGCGGCTACGGGGCGGCGCGGCTCGGGTTCAGGCACGCGCACCTCTTCGCCGGGGTCTCGATCCTGGCGGGCGGGCCGCTCGACCTCGATTTCCGCGGGCCGCGCGCGCAGAGGGCGCCGCAACTGCGCGAGCAACTGCTGCGCGAGGTCTGCGGCAACGACATCGAGTACTTCAAGGCCATCAGCCCGTGGATGGCCGCGGAAGCGGCCGCGCCGGCCTTGCGCGCGAACCGGATGGTGATCCGGCAGGCCATCGGCATGCGGGATGACACGCGCGACCTGAACCGGCTCTTCCATGAACGGATGACCCAGCTGGGGATCCAGCACGACTACGCCGAGATGCCGGGCGTCGCGCACGATACCCGCGCCCTGCTCGAGAGCCTGGGCAGCGCGAACGGCGCGTTCTACCGCCGGGCCCTGGCCCTGCCCTCTTCGCGCCCCGGATAGGCCCCCGCCCGCGAGGGCCGGGACCATCGGATCCCGTGACCGTCCGGCTCCCGGCAGCCGGGGGGCATCCGGCCGCCGTGCCTGCCATGCGTGGGGAAACGCCGGGCGGATTGCCCGGCGCTTTCCCTTGCCTTGGAGCTGGTGGCGTCCCCTAGGGGATTCGAACCCCTGTTTGCGCCGTGAGAGGGCGCCGTCCTGGGCCTCTAGACGAAGGGGACCCAAAAACCGCCGGGACGAAGCCCGCCCGGGCGGCGAAGGAGCGCTAGATAGCCGAACGCCCTGCGGTGTTCAAGCTTGGCCTCGCGCCCCCCGCGCCCCGCGGCCCGCGCCTGCGTCAGTACGGGCCCTTGGGGCCCCCTGCCCCGCCCCCGGCCTCGCCACGCGCGGCGGCGACCGCCGCCTTCGCCGCGTTGGCGAGCAGCGCGTTGTCGGACAGGATCGTCGTGAACTGGAACCCGCGCGAGATCATGTTCCGCGCGCCCTGCGGCGAGCCCGTGTGGATGCCCGGCCGCACGCCGTGCTTCCTCGCCGAGGCGCAGATGGCGTCGATCGCCTTGTTGACGACGTCGTCGGTCGGGTCGCCCTGCGGCGGACGACCAAGGGAGATGGCGAGGTCGGCCGGCCCGACATAGATCCCGTCGAGGCCCGGCACCGAGAGTATGTCGTCGAGGTTGTCCATCGCCTTCTTCGTCTCGATCATCGCGATGGCGAGCACGGTGTCGTTGGCGTTCTTGAAGTAGTCGGGGCCATGGACCCAGCCCGCCCGCACGGGGCCGAAGCTGCGATAGCCGGTGGGCGCGTAGCGGCAGGCGCCCACGAAGGCCTCCGCCTCGGCGCGCGTGTTGATCATCGGGCAGATGATCCCGAAGGAACCGGCGTCGAGCAGCTTCATGATGATGCCCGGCTCGTTCCAGGGCACGCGCGCCAGCGGGATGGCGCCCGTCGTCGAGATCGCCTGCATCATGCCGACCGCCGCCTGGTAGTCGACGAGACCATGCTGCAGGTCGCAGGTGATCGAATCCCAGCCGGCCTGCGCCATGTTCTCGGCGGCGACCGCGCTCGGGATGCCGAGCCATCCGTTGATGACCGCGCCGCCGCGCTGCCAGATCGACTTCACCTTGTTCTCGCGCATCGTTTCCCCCCGGGAGTGTGCATGAGCGGCCGCGCCGCCGCCGCGATCTGAACGCGCCCGCGCCGCGCTGGCAAGCCCCCGCGCGAACCTTGCGCAACCACCGCTGGCGACCATAGCGTGGCGTCGTGCGCGGAAAGGGAACCGCGCCCTTGAGGGGGGAAGCAGATGAGAAGAGACAAGACGACGCGGCGCGCGCTCATGCGCGGCGGCGCGATGGCCTTCGCCGGCGCGGCGGGCATCCATGTCAGCGGCGCGCATGCCGCGGGCAAGCTCGAGATCGGGCTCTGGGACCACTGGGTGCCCGGCGCCAACGACACGATGAACGCGCTCTGCAAGGAATGGGCGGACCGCGAGAAGGTCGACCTCAAGGTCGACTACATCACCACGATCGGCGCCAAGCACCAGCTGACGGTCGCGGCCGAGGCCGCCGCGCGCGCGGGCCACGACATGCTCGTCTTCACGGGCTGGGCCGCCTCCGACCACGCCAGGCTGCTCGAGCCCGTCGACGACGTCATGGCCGACCTCGTCAAGACCAATGGCGCGCCGAACCGGACGGCCGAGTACCTCGGCAAGGTGAACGGCAAGTGGGTGGCCGTGCCGTGGGCGGTCATGAGCGCGCTCAAGCCGCCCTGCTCGCGCATCGACCTCATGAAGCAGCACGCGGGAATCGACGTGCAGGCCATGTACCCTGCCGGCGCGCCGCCCAAGGCCGACAACTGGACCTGGGACACGTTCCTCGTCGCCGCCGAGAAATGCGCAAAGGCCGGCGTCCCGTTCGGGCTGCCGCTCAGCCAGTTCGGCGATTCCGTCGACTGGGTCGGCGCGCTCTTCCAGGCGCATGGCGCGCAGCTCGTCAACTCGAAGGGCGAGATCATCGTCAAGTCGGACGCGGTCAGGCAGGTCCTGGAATACGGCAAGAGGCTCGTCCAGTGGCTGCCCAACGACGTCTTCACCTGGGACGACGCGGCCAACAACCGCTGGCTGATCTCGGGCAAGGGCGCCCTGATCATGAACCCGCCGAGCTCCTGGGCGGTCGCGGTGCGCGACGCGCCGCAGATCGGCTCGCAGCTCTGGACGCACGGCATGCCGGCGGGGCCCAGGGGCCGCTACGCGCCGTTCACCGCGAACTTCGCGGGCATCTGGACCTTCGCGAAGAACAAGTCGGCGGCGAAGAGCCTGCTGCGGCACCTCAGCGCGCCGGCGTCCGTCGAGAAGCTCGTGGCCGCGAGCCAGGGATACGACATCCCGTCCTTCGCGAACCTGACGACCTTCAAGACCTGGGCCGAGGTCGGTCCGCCGAAGGGCACGCTCTACCACTACCCGAACCCGCACAACCACCAGGTCGCGTCGGTGGCGGCGGCACCGGCCCCGCCGCGGATCGCCAACCAGATCTACGTGCAGGGGCTGATGCCGAAGATGATCGCGCGCATCACCCAGGGCGGCGAGTCGATCGAGAAGTGCCTCGACTGGGCCCAGAAGGAGCTCCAGGGCTTCAAGCGCGCCTGAGGCGCGCGCGCCGGGATCCGCGGCAAGGGCGGATCCCGGCGCGAAGCACGGCATTGATCCGTCCCGCGAGA
The DNA here is from genome assembly GCA_041178225.1 of Pseudomonadota bacterium. Lineage (GTDB taxonomy): Bacteria > Pseudomonadota > Alphaproteobacteria > CACIAM-22H2 > CACIAM-22H2 > CAIOSQ01. The sequence goes on from JBEGVV010000084.1 coordinate 23,956, forward strand.
CGCGTGTAGCGTGTTCGCAAGGAGATCCCGGGCCCAAGCCCGGGCATGCGGCGCGCCAGGGTGGCGCGGCGCGACACAAGGGAGGATCGGATGGCCAAGTCGAATCTCACTCGGCGCAACCTCGTCAGGCGCGGCGCGACCGCCGCGGCGGCGGGCGTGGCTGCCTTCAACGTCCGCGGCGCGCATGCCGCGGGCAAGCTCTCGGTCGGCTTCTGGGACCACTGGGTCCCCGGCGCGAACGACTCCCTGACGGCGCTCTGCAAGGAGTGGGCTGCCAAGGAGAAGGTCGACATCCAGATCGACTACATCACCAGCCAGGGCAACAAGAACCTCCTGACCATCGCCGCCGAGGCGCAGGCGCGGTCGGGCCACGACATCCTCGCCTTCCCGACCTGGTACCCGGCCGACTACGCGCGCCAGCTCGAGCCCGTCGACGACATCATGGCGGAGCTGATCAAGAAGAACGGCGCCGTCAACCGCACGGTCGAGTACCTCGGCAAGGCCAATGGCAAGTGGGTCGCCGTGCCGGCCGCGCCGGGCAGCCAGATGAAGCCGCCGTGCTCGCGCATCGACCTCATGAAGCAGCATGCCGGCATCGACGTGCAGGCGATGTACCCGGCGGGCGGCCCGCCCAAGGCCGACGCCTGGACCTGGGACGCCTTCCTCGGCGCCGCCGAGAAGTGCTTCAAGGCCGGCGTGCCCTTCGGCCTGCCGCTGGGCCAGACCTCGGACGCCGTCGACTGGGTCGGCGCGCTCTTCCAGAGCCATCGCGCCCAGCTGGTGAACTCGAACGGCGACATCATCGTGAAGTCCGACGCTGTGCGGCAGGTCCTCGAATACGCGAAGCGCCTCGTCCAGTGGCTGCCGACCGACGTCTTCTCGTGGGACGACGCGTCGAACAACCGCTGGATCATCTCCGGCCGCGGCGCGCTCATCATGAACCCGCCTAGCTCCTGGGCCGTGGCCGTGCGCGACGCGCCGCAGATCGGCGCGCAGCTCTGGACGCACGGGATGCCGGCGGGCCCGAACGGACGCTACGCGCCGTTCCTGCCGTATTTCTGGGGCATCTGGAACTTCTCGAAGAACAAGTCGGCGGCGAAGAGCCTGATCATGGCGCTCTGCCAGCCCGAGGCGATCGCCAAGCTGGTCGAGGGCAGCCGCGGCTACGACCTGCCCTCCTTCGCCAACCTCACCACGCTCAAGACGTGGGGCGAGATCGAGCCGCCGAAGGGCACGCTCTACCACTACCCGAACCCGCACAACCACCAGATCCAGTCGATCGCCGCGGCGCCCTGCCCGCCGAAGATCGCCAACCAGATCTACACCCAGGCGACCATGACGAAGATGATCGCCCGCGTGACGACCCAGGGCGAGTCGATCGACAGGTGCCTCGACTGGGCGCAGAGGGAGCTCCAGGGCTTCAAGCGCGCCTGACCAGGACGCGACGCGCGGCGGGCGGCGCAGGCCGCCTGCCGCGCGGAGCGGGCACAGCACCAGCACAGAGGCCCGAATGGCAAGCAACGCGGCGACCGCGCCAGGTGGCGCGACGAGGCCCAGGTCGAGCCTGCGCAAGGCGGCGCAGCGGCGCTCGACCATCGCCTTCCTGATGGCGCTGCCTCTGATCCTCCTGATCGCGGCCCTCGTCGTCTATCCGGCCGGCTACGCCATCCACCTGTCGACGCTCAACAAGTCGATGGAGGAGTTCGTCGGCTTCGAGAACTTCGAGTACCTGTTCGAGCGCGAGACGTTCTGGATGGTGGTCTGGCAGAGCTCGATCTTCGCCATCACCGCCGTGGTCTTCAAGGCGCTGATCGGCTTCGTCGTCGCGCACCTCGTCCACAACATCCCGCTCAAGGGCCAGCGCAAGTGGCGCGGCATGCTGCTCGTGCCGTGGGTCATCCCGCCGGCGATGAGCACGCTCGCCTGGCTCTGGCTGTTCGATTCCTCCTACAGCGCCTTCAACTGGATCATCGAGGGCCTCGGCGGGCCCCGCGTGCCCTGGCTTGGCGAGACCGGCTGGGCGCGCTTCTCGGTCATCCTCGTCAACGTCTGGTACGGCGCGCCCTTCTTCATGATCATGTACCTCGCGGCGCTCAAGTCGGTGCCCGAGCAGCTCTACGAGGCAGCCGAGATCGACGGCGCCGGATGGTGGCAGCGCATGTGGTTCATCACCCTGCCGATGATGCGGAACATCATCGCCATCACCGTGCTGTTCTCCACGATCGTGACCTTCGCGAACTTCGACATCGTGCGCGTGCTGACGGCCGGCGGGCCGATCGACACCACGCATGTCTTCGCGACCTACGCGTTCAAGCTGGGCATCGAATCCAGCGACATCCCGCTCGGCGCGGCGGTGTCGCTGTTCATGTTCCCGCTCCTCGCCATCGCGGCGATCTTCATCCTGCGCGACGTCAACAAGCGGGGGAACCAGGGCTGATGAGCACCGCAACCGCCACGCCGGGCGCCGCGCCGCCCCGCGGCAGCATGAAGCAGAACCGCCGCTGGGCGCTGATCTGGAGCTACGTGTTCCTGACGATCTTCGCGGCCTTCTTCCTGCTGCCGCCGGTCTACATGTTCATCACGTCGCTGAAGACCAGCGCCGAGGTCTCGGCCGCGACGACGCCCTGGTGGGTCCACGACCCCACCCTCGACAACTACAAGGCGCTGCTCACCTCGCGCGAGTTCATGATCTTCTTCCGGAACTCGGCCGTGGTCTCGACCTGCGTCGTGATCATCACGATGCTCATCAGCATCCTCGCGGCCTTCTCTCTGGCACGCATGAAGTTCTGGGGCTCGGCGACGCTCGCGACGGGCGTGTTCCTGACCTACCTCGTCCCCGACACGCTGCTCTTCATCCCGCTCTTCAAGATCTTCGCGTGGCTGCACGAGGTGACGGACATCCAGTTCATCAACCGCTGGTGGATGCTGATCATCCTCTACCCGACGCTGACCGTCCCGTTCTGCACCTGGATCATGATCGGCTACTTCGCGTCGATCCCGAAGGAACTCGACGAGGCGGCGATCATGGATGGCGCCTCGTACATGCAGGTGCTGACGCGGATCTTCATCCCCGTCGCGCTGCCCGGCATCATCGCCGCGACGATCTTCGCCTTCACGGTGTCGTGGGCGCAGTTCCTCTATCCACTCGCCTTCACGACCTCCGCCGACCAGCTGATGCTGCCCGTCGGCATCGTGACGACGCTCATCAAGGGCGACGTGTTCAACTGGGGGCAGATCATGACGGGCGCGCTGCTCGGCGCGCTGCCACCGCTCGTGATCTACGCCTTCCTCATGGACTACTACATCGCCGGCCTCACCGCCGGCGCGACGAAAGGCTGACCCCATGGCGGACGTGCAGCTGCGCAAGCTGGTCAAGCGCTACGACGAGGTGGAGGCCGTCCGCGGCATCGACCTCGACATCGCCGACCACGAGTTCGTCGTGCTCGTCGGCCCCTCCGGCTGCGGCAAGACGACGACGCTGCGGATGATCGCGGGCCTCGAGGAGATCACGGACGGCGAGATCCGCATCGCGGGCGAGGTCGTGAACGACATCCCGCCGAAGGACCGGGACATCGCGATGGTGTTCCAGAACTACGCGCTCTACCCGCACATGACCGTGACGGAGAACATGTCCTTCGGGCTGCGCCTCAAGCGGTTCGCGCAGGAGGTCATCGCCGGCCGCGTCGCCGAGGCGGCGCAGGTCCTCGACATCCGCGAGCTGCTCGAGCGCAAGCCGCGCCAGCTCTCCGGCGGCCAGCGCCAGCGCGTCGCCATGGGCCGCGCGATCGTGCGCCACGCCAAGGTCTTCCTCTTCGACGAGCCGCTGTCCAACCTCGACGCCAAGCTGCGCGTGCAGATGCGCACGGAGATCAAGAAGCTGCACCTGCGCCTGCGCACCACGACGGTCTACGTCACGCACGACCAGGTCGAGGCGATGACGCTCGCCGACCGCGTCGTCGTGATGAACAACGGCCGCATCGAGCAGGCCGGGGCGCCGACCGAGCTCTACGCCTCGCCGCGCACGCGCTTCGTGGCGGGCTTCATCGGCTCTCCGGCGATGAACTTCATCCCCTGCGCGCTGGAGCAGGCCGCCGGCGCGCTGCGCGTCGCGATACCCGGCGGCCCGTCCTTCGAGGTGCCCGGCGACCGCACCGCGCGCTACGCGCCCTCGGCCGGGCGCAAGCTCCTGCTGGGCCTGCGTCCGGAGCACATCACCGAGCCGGGCGGCGCCGAGCATCGCTCGGTGCAGGCCTTCGAGGTGGTGCTCGACGTGACCGAGCCCATGGGCATGGAGACGCTGGTCTATTTCCCGCTCGCGGGCACGCAGGTCTGCGGGCGCGTCGATCCGGGCGCGGGTGCCATGCCGAACAAGCGCATGACGCTGGTGGCCGACATGCGGCACATGCACCTCATCGACGAGGAGAGCGGCCTCGTCCTCTGAGGCCGCGGCGACGACGGAGGGGACGGCATGGGCGCGGGCAAGGCGATCTGGATCACGGGCGCGGGCACGGGCATCGGGCGCGCGAGCGCGGTGGCGCTGGCCGCCGCGGGCCACAGGCTGGTGCTGACCGGGCGGCGCGCCGCCCCGCTCGAGGAGACCGCCGCGCTCGCGCGGGCCGCGCGCCCTGGCGCCGACGTCGCCTGCATGCCGGGCGACCTCGCGCGGCGCGCCGACGCCGAGGCGATCGTCGCCGCCATCCTCGGCCGCCACGCGCGGCTGGACGCCGTGGTCGGCGCGGCCGGCGTCAACGTCACGCCGCGCATGTGGTCCGAGCTGTCCGCGGCGGACATGGACTACCTGCTCGATGGCAACCTGCGGAGCCAGATGTACACGGTGGCCGCCGCCCTGCCCGCGATGCGCGCGCAGAAGGATGGCGTCTTCGCGATCATCTCCTCGATCGCGGGCCGCGTCGTCGGCGCGCTCAGCGGCCCGATGTACACGACCACCAAGCACGGGCTCACGGCGCTCTCGCACGCCGTCAACGTCGAGGAATGCGTCAACGGCATCCGTGCCTGCGCGATCCATCCCGGCGAGGTGGACACGCCGATGCTCGCCCAGCGGCCGAAGAAGCTCTCCGCCGCCGAGCTAGCCACGGTGCTGCGCGCCGAGGACGTCGCCGAGGTCGTGCGCTTCGTCGTCGAGACGCCGGCGCATGTCTGCCTCAACGAGATCTGGGTCACCCCCACCCACAACCGCGGCTACATCGCCCAGCTCGGCCGCGGCTCCTGACCCCCGCCGCCCCGCGCCCGGCCAGCGTCGCCGCCGCGGGCGATTGACCCGGCGGGGACGGTCTTCCATCTTGCCTGCCCTGCGGTCTGGACAGGCGAGGCTGGCGTGGCGACGAGACGGGTTGCGATAGACATCGGCGGGACGTTCACCGACCTCGTGCTCGAGGACGGCGCGCGGATCTCCACGAAGAAGGTGCTGACGACGCCGCGCGCGCCCGAGGAAGGCGTGATGACCGGCCTGCGCGAGATCCTCGCCGAGGCCGGGCTGCGCGCGGGCGACCTCGACGTCGTGCTGCACGGAACGACGCTCGCCACCAACGCGATCCTCGAGCGCAAGGGCGCGAAGACCGCGCTGGTCGCGACCGAGGGCTTCCGCGACGTCGTCGAGATCGCCTACGAGAGCCGCTACGACCAGTACGACATCTCGATCGAGAAGCCCGAACCGCTCGTGCCGCGCCACCTGCGCTTCACCGTGCCTGAGCGCGTCGACGCCGCCGGCGGCGTGCGCCGCGCGCTCGACGAGGACGCGGTGCGCGCGCTCGCCCCGGCGCTGCGCCGCGAAGGCATCGGCGCCATCGCCGTCGCCTTCCTGCATTCCTACGCGATGCCGGCGCACGAGGAGCGGGTGCGCGAGATCCTCGCGCAGGAGATGCCCGGGGCCGCGATCTCGCTGTCGAGCGAGGTCTGCCCGGAGATCCGCGAATACGACCGCACCTCGACGACCATCGCGAACGCCTACGTGCAGCCGCTGATGGCGCGCTACCTCAAGCGCCTCGAGAAGATGCTGGAGGAGGACGGGTTCCGCGGCCCGGTCTACCTGATGACCTCGGGTGGCGGCCTGACCACGCTGGACGCGGCCGCGCGCTTCCCGATCCGACTGGTCGAGAGCGGCCCGGCCGGTGGCGCCATCCTCGCCTCCTGGCTCGCGATGCAGGCGGGCGAGGACAAGGTCGTCTCCTTCGACATGGGCGGCACGACCGCCAAGATCTGCCTGATCGAGGACGGCCAGCCGCAGAGCTCGCGCAGCTTCGAGGTCGACCGCGCCGCGCGCTTCCTCAAGGGGTCCGGCCTGCCGCTGCGCATCCCGGTCATCGAGATGGTCGAGATCGGCGCCGGCGGCGGCTCCATCGCCAAGGTCGACCTGCTCGGCCGCATCGCCGTCGGGCCGGAGAGCGCGGCCTCCGAGCCCGGCCCGGCCTGCTACGGCCGCGGCGGCACGAAGCCGACGGTCACGGATGCCGATGTCGTCATGGGCCGGATCGACCCCGACGCCTTCGCGGCCGGTCGCATTCCGCTCGATACCGGCAAGGCCCGCGCCGCGGTCGACGACGCCATTGGCCGCCCCCAGGGCCTGGCCACCGACATCGCCGCCTTCGGCATCGCCGAGATGGTCGACGAGACCATGGCAAGCGCCGCGCGCGTCCACGCCGTCGAGCGGGGCAAGGCGATCGGCGAGCACACGATGATCGCCTTCGGCGGCGCCGCCCCGCTCCATGCCGCCCGCGTCGCCGAGAAGCTGGGTATCGCGCGGGTCATCGTGCCGGCCAATGCCGGCGTCGGCTCGGCGGTGGGATTCCTCAGGGCGCCAGTGGCTTATGAGGTGGTCTACAGCCGATACATGAAGCTTTCGGCCTTCGACCCCGGCGCCGCCAACGCGCTCGTGGCGAGGCTTTCGGCCGAGGCGCGCGCCGTGGTCGTGCCCGGCGCCGGCGGCAAGCCGGTGGCGGAGACGCGCGGCGCCTTCATGCGCTATGTCGGGCAAGGCCACGAAATCCTTGTTTCCGTTCCCGAACGCGACCTCGTGGCGGCGGATACCGCCGAGCTGCGCCGGCGCTTCGAGGCGGCCTATGCGCAGCTCTTCGCCCGCTCCATCCCGGGCGCCGAGATCGAGATCCTGAGCTGGTCGGTCGTCGTCGGCACCGCCGCCGAGCGCCCGGCGCGGCCCGCTGCCCCCGCCCCGACCGCCGCGCCGGCGCCGCGCGGCACGCGGCAGGTCTTCGAGCCTGGCCTCGGCAGAGCCGTCACCGTGCCGGTCTACTGGCGCCCGGACATGGCGCCGGGCGCGCGCATCGCCGGCCCGGCCCTGGTCGCGGAGGACGAGACCACGACCTTCGTCACCGCCAGCTTCGACGCGACGATCGATGGCGCGCGCAGTATCGTCCTGTCGCGCAAGCCGGCCGCCGCCTGACCCGGCCTCCGCCCGACCCCATCCCGGAGAACCCAAGATGACCACGCCGTCCAGCTCGGGCCTCGACCAGATCCGCATGCAGATCATGTGGAACCGCCTCATCGCGGTGGTCGAGGAGCAGGCGCAGACGCTCATGCGCACGGCCTTCTCGCCGATCGTGCGCGAGGCCGGCGACCTCTCGGCCGGCGTCTTCGACCTCTCCGGCCGCATGCTCGCCCAGGCCGTCACGGGCACGCCCGGCCACGTCAACTCGATGGCCGAGTCCGTGAAGCACTTCATCGCCGCCTTCCCGCCCGCGACGATGGAGGACGGCGACATCTACATCACCAACGACCCGTGGAAGGGCACCGGCCACACCAACGACTTCGTCGTCACCACGCCGGTCTTCCGCAAGGGGCGCCTGGTCGCGCTGTTCAGCTGCACCAGCCACCTGATGGACATCGGCGGCATCGGCTTCGGGCCGGACGCCACCGACGTCTACATGGAGGGGCTGTTCATCCCGATGCTCAAGCTCGCCGAGCGCGGGCGGATGAACGAGACGCTGATGGCGATGATCCGCGCCAACACGCGCCTGCCCGTCGACACGGTCGGCGACGTCTACAGCCTCGCCGCATGCAACGACGTCGGCGCGAAGCGGCTGCTGGAGATGATGGACGAGTTCGGCATCGAGGCGCTCGACGCGCTCGCCGACTTCATCTGCGACTCCTCGCGCCGCGCGGTGCTGGCCGAGATCGCGAAGCTGCCGAAGGGCACCTGGACCAACCGCATGACGACCGACGGCTACGACGCGCCGATCGAGCTCGTGGCGCGGCTGACCGTCTCCGACGACGGGATCCACGTCGACTACGCGGGGACCTCCGCGGTCAGCGGCAAGGGCATCAACGTCCCGCTCGCCTACACGACCGCCTACACGGTCTTCGGCCTTGGCTGCATCGTGGCGGCGCGCATCCCGAACAATGCCGGTTCGCTGGGCCCCCTGACCGTCAGCGCGCCGAGCGACTGCATATTGAACGCGCAGCCACCCGCGCCGGTCCTGTCCCGCCACGTGATCGGGCAGATGCTCCCCGACGTGGTCTTCGGATGCCTGCGCCAGGCGATCCCCGAGCGCGTGCCGGCGGAGGGCACGTCCTGCCTCTGGAACCTCAATGTCCGCGGCCCCGTCCCCGGCGGCAGCGGCAAGTACGGCTTCTCGATGGTGGTCACCTCCAATGGCGGCACGGGCGCGCGCCCGGACAAGGACGGGCTCTCCGCCACGGCCTATCCCTCGGGCGTGCGCGGCACGCCGGTCGAGATCGCCGAATCGATGCTGCCGGTCCTGTTCTGGAAGAAGGAACTGCGCGCCGACAGCGGCGGCGCCGGCCGCACGCGCGGCGGGCTCGGCCAGGACATCGAGATCGAGAGCGCCGCGGGCCTTCCCTTCGAGCTGCTCGCCGCCTTCGACCGCATCGACCATCCGCCGCGCGGCCGCGACGGCGGCAAGGACGGCGCGAACGGCTATCTCGGCCTCGCCTCGGGCGCGAAGCTCAAGGGCAAGGGCTTCCAGATGGTGCCGCCCGGCGACCGGCTCGTGGTGCGCACGCCCGGGGGCGCGGGCATAGGCCCCGCCGCCGAGCGGTCGCGCGACGCGCTGGCACGCGACTTGCGTGACCAGCTGGTGACGCCCGAGGCGGCGAACGAGCAATACGGTCGGCGCGGCAGCGCCGCGGAGTGAAGCGCAACCAACCGCCAACGACAGGGAGTAAGGACGACATGACGACACGCACCTCCACCCGCCGCGCCCTCGGGCTCGCGGTCGCCGTCGCCACGGGCGCCATCGCCCTCGGCGCCGCCTCGCTCGCGCAGGCGCAGACCAAGCTCGACCTCTCGACGGTCTGGCCGGACAGCAACTTCCATACCGCCAACGTGAAGCGCTACGCCGAGGAGGTCGCGAAGGCGACCGGCGGCCAGGTGCAGATCACCGTGCATGCCGGCGGTTCCCTCGGCTTCAAGGGCCCCGAGCACCTGCGCGCCGTGCGCGACGGGCTCGTGCCGATGGCCGACGTCCTCAACAACCAGCAGATCGGCGACGAGCCGCTCTTCGGCCTGGAGTCGCTGCCGTTCCTGATCGGCAACCAGGACGACATGCGCGCGCTGCAGAAGCACACGCGCCCGATCTACGACCAGGTCGCCGCGCGCAACAACCAGAAGATCCTCTACATCGTGCCGTGGCCCACGCAGTACCTGCACATGAAGGCCAAGGCCGACACGCTCGACGGCCTCAAGGGCATCAAGGTGCGCGTGCCTGACCGCAACGCCGCCGACATGCTGAACGCGGCCGGCATGGCGGGCATCCTGATCCCCTGGGGCGAGACCATCCCCGCCCTCGCCTCCGGCGCGGTCGCCGGCGTCTCGACCTCGTCGAGCTCGGGCGTCGACGGCAAGTTCTGGGAGTTCCTCAAGTACGTCTACCCGACCAACCACACCTGGTCCTCGCAGCTGGTCACGATCAACCTCGACGCCTGGAAGAAGCTCAAGCCCGAGCACCAGAAGGCGCTCGAGGACGTCGCCAGGCGCCTCGAGCCGGAGTTCTGGGCCGTGTCGCTCAAGAACGACACCGACAGCCTCGAGCGCCTCAAGCAGGGCGGCATGGAGGTCGTGAACATCCCGCCCGCGATGATCGCGGAGTTCCGGGCGCGCACGGCGTCGCTGGTCGACGCCTACCTCAAGCGCGTGCCGCAGGGCGAGGCGGCGGTCCGCGCCTACATGGCCGAGACCAAGAAGACCAACTGACCCTGCAGGGAGCGGGACCGGGGCCATCGCCCCGGTCCCGGCCGGTTTCCGATGCCCGCATCGCCAGACGACCTCTATCGCGGCGCGCCGGCGCCCCTCGCGGCGCTGTTCCGGGGCATCGACGCGCTCGCGCGCCTCGGCGGCTATCTCGGCGCGGCCTGCCTCTTCGGGCTCACCCTCCTGATCCTCGCGGAGATCGCGTCGCGCAACGTCCTCGGCCGCGACATCCGCGTGGCCTGGGAATACAGCTCCTACCTCATGGGCGCGGGCTTCATGTTCGGCGCCGCGGTGACGCTGCGCGCGGGCGGGCATATCCGCGTCTCGCTCCTTCTCTCCAATGTCGGCGCCGCGGGCCGGCGCGCGCTCGAGATCGCGAGCGCGGCCGCCGGCACCGCGCTGACGGCATTCCTCGCGAACTCGCTCTTCTGGTTCACCGTCCGCGCGTTCGAGCGGGGCCAGACCTCGCCGGCGAGCGACACCGCGCTCTGGATCCCGCAGAGCCTGCTCGTCGCGGGAGCGGCGATGCTCGCCCTCCAGATGGCCGCGCGCCTCGCGCAGGCGATCCTTGGCCTCCAGCTGGAGGACCCGCGCCTCCAGGTCTCCGCGCTCAGCGAATAGGACCGGAACGTGGGCACAATCGTCGCGACGGCGTTCTCCCTCCTCTTCGGCCTGCTCGGCGCCGGCATCTGGGTCGGCCTGACGCTGATGGCGACCGGCGTCCTGCTGCTCGCCTTCTTCCGCAACATCCCGCTCGAGCGCCTGCTGCCGCAATACACCTGGAACATCCTGACGACGTCCGAGCTGCTTGCCCTGCCTCTCTTCATCATCATGGGCGAACTGCTGTTCCGCACCCGGCTCTCCCGGTCGCTGTTCCAGGGCCTGGCGCCGTGGGCGGGGCTGCTGCCCGGCCGGCTGCTCCACGTGAACATCATCGGCTGCTCGATCTTCGCCGCGATCTCGGGATCGTCGGCCGCGACCACCCAGGTCGTCGGCAGGATCTCGCTGAACGAGCTCATGCGCCGCGGCTACGACCGTCGCATCGCGATCGGGAGCCTAGCCGGCGCGGGGACGCTCGGCTTCCTCATCCCGCCGTCGAACATCATGATCATCTACGGCGTGCTGGGCGAGGTCTCGATCCTCAAGCTCTTCACCGCGGGGTTCATCCCGGGCTTCCTGCTCGCCGGCTGCTTCATGGCGTGGATCATGGTCCACACGCGGCTCGATCCGTCCCTCGTCCCGGAATCGGAGAAGCAGCTGCGCGGCGCGTCCTGGGGCGAGCGCTTGGCATCCCTGCGCGAGCTCGGCCCCGCCGTATTCCTCATCGCCTGCGTCCTCGGCTCCATGTACGGCGGCATCGCGACGCCGTCGGAGGCCGCGGCGGTGGGCGTGCTCGGCGCCGTGCTCGTCGGCTGGATGCAGGGCGCGCTCAACCGCGAGACGATCCGCGACGTCTGCCTCGGCTCCGTGCAGACCTGCAGCATGATCGGCATCATCGTGCTCGGGGCCTCGATCCTCGGCAACGCGAGCGCATTCCTCGGCGTGCCGCGCGCGGTCGCCGACTTCGTCACCAGCCTCGGCCTGTCGCCGTTCATGCTGATGATGGCTCTGATGGCCTTCTACGTCCTGCTGGGTTGCTTCCTCGACGGCTTCAGCATGATCGTGATGACCCTGCCGATCGTGCTGCCGATCGTGAAGGCCGCGGGCTTCGACCCGATCTGGTTCGGCATCTTCATCGTGCTCGTCGTGGAGATGGCGCAGATCACGCCGCCCGTCGGCTTCAACCTCTTCGTCATCCAGGGCCTGACCGGCGAGGGACTGGGCGCGATCGCGCGCTACACCCTGCCCTACCTGGTGATCATGATCCTCTTCACCGCGGCGATCACGGTCTTCCCGGGGATCGCGCTCTGGCTGCCCTCGAAGATCTGACGCTCACGCGCGCCGCGTCGCCATGACGAGCCCGGTGGCGATGCAGGCGATGCCCACCGCGTGGAAGAGGTGCAGCGCCTCGCCAAGCACGGTCACCGCGAGCACCGTCGCCACGACCGGCGTCATGTAGAGCAGCGCCCCGGCCGTCGCGGCGCCCACGCGCTGCACGCCGGCGGTGAAGGACAGGTTGCCGAGCAGCGACGGGCCCATCGCTATGTAGCCGACCAGCAGCAGGGCGCTGGCATCGGGCAGCACCGCGCCGTCCTGTCGGAACCAAGGCCGGCCGGAGAGGCCCCAGGCCAGGTAGAGCGCCGCGAGAAGCACCAGGCCCGAGGCCGCGCAGCACGCGGTCGTCGCGAGGGGATGGATCTCGCGCGGCAGCCGCTTCATCTGGAACGAGAAGATGGCCCAGAGGATGGCCGCGGCGACTGCGATCACGTCGCCGGCGGCGAACTCGATCGTCGCGACGCGCGTCCAGTCGCCGGCGAAGACGATATGCGCCGTCCCCGCGAAGGCGATGGCGATGCCCGCGGCCTGGCGCCGCGTGATCGCCTCGATGCGCGTGAGCGCCGCGATCAGCAGCACCCAGAGCGGCGTGGTCGAGCTGATGAGGCTCACGTTCGCCGCCGTCGTGTAGTAGGGCGCGGCGCTGATCGCCAGGCCGAAGACGCCCATGCCGTTGAGCCCCGCGAGCACGATCCCGCGGGCGTTGCCACGCAGCAGCGCGGCGTCGCGGCGGATCCAGCGCCAGGCGATCGGCACCATGAAGGCGACCGCGATGGCCCAGCGCCAGAAGGTCAGCGCGACCAGCGGCACCTCCTCGCTCAGCGCGCGCGTCGCGACGTGGTTCGTCCCCCAGACGAAGGCCGCCAGCACGACGGCGGCATGGCCCCACGGCATCGCGTCAGCCTGGCGCCTTCCCGAGCGGCTCCCCCGCCCCGGTGCGCTCGAGGATCAGGCCGTAGTGCTCCGGCCGCCTGTGCCGCGCGAAGTCGAAGATGTGCTTCTTGTAGGTCGCGCAGCGATCGAGGTCGCAGCGCGCGACGATCACCTCGTCGCCGAGCGTGCTCGCCTGCGCCACCACCTCGCCCGAGGGCGCGACGATGCAGCTCTGGCCGATCTGGTCGACCCCCTCCTCCAGTCCGGCCTTGGCGACGCCCACGGCCCAGGTCCCGTTCTGGTAGGCGCCGGCCTGCATCGAGAGGCGGTTGTGGAAGTTGTTGAGGTCGTCGGTCTCGGGCGTGTTGGGGTTGTGGACTGGCGTGTTGTAGCCGAGCATCGCCAGCTCGACGCCCTGCAGGCCCAGCACGCGCCAGCTCTCCGGCCAGCGCCGGTCGTTGCAGATCAGCATGCCCATGCGCCCGCCCATCGTCTCCCAGACCGGGAAGCCGAGGTCGCCGACGTCGAAGTAGCGCTTCTCGAGGTTCTGGAACGGGTGTTCCGGGCGATGCCGGTCCGTGCCCGGAAGGTGGATCTTGCGGTACTTGCCGACGATCCGCCCCTCGCGGTCGACGAGGATCGCGGTGTTGAAGCGGCGCTTGCGGCCCGTGGAGAAGTCCAGCTCGCAATAGCCGAGCTTGAAGCCCACGCGCAGGCGCCGCGCGGCCTCGAAGAGCGGCCGCGTCGCGGCATTGGGCATCTCGCGCTCGAACCAGGAATCGAGCTCGGCCTCGTCCTCGATCCACCAGTGCGGGAAGAAGGCCGTCAACGCGGCCTCGGGGTAGACGACGAGGTCGGCGCCCATGCGCCGCGCCTCCTCCATCATCGCGACGAGGCGGGCGACCGCCTCCTCGCGCGGCTGGCTGCGCGGGATGGGGCCGAGCTGCGCGGCGGCGACGACCAGGACACGCGACATGGATCAGCCTCCGGTCACGGGCGCGAGAAGGGGCCGAGCACCGGGCCCGGGCCGGCGACGGTGGTGCGCCGCATCACGCGGCGATGGCGCGCGGCGTCGTACTCGATGGCGCGGTGCAGGAGGCAGCGATTGTCCCAGATCACGAGGTCGCCCGCGCGCCACTGGTGGCGGTAGCAGAACTCCGGCCGCTCGACATGGGCCGCAAGCTCGCGCAGCAGGCGCTGCCCCTCCTCCAGCTCCATGCCGGAGACCTCGTTGCCCGCGTTGACCGTGAAGAAGAGGCTGCGGCGACCATCCCTGTCCGGGTGGACGCGGATGAGCGGATGGCAGGTCGGCGGCACGAAGTCCCGCTCGACCTGCGAGACCGGCGGCAGCTGCGGGAAGATCCTCCGCCCGAACTCGTAGTAGTGGACCATGAAGAGCGGCTCTAGCCGCCGGCGCATTTCCGGCGGCAGCGCGTCATGGGCGAGGAAGAGGTTGGCGAACTCCGTCTGCCCGCCCTCCGCCTCCGGCGGCAGGACCTCGATCCCGTAGAGGAGCGAGCAATAGGACGGGATGAACCTGTAGGAACTGTCGGTGTGCCAGCGCGCGTTGACCTTCTGCGCGATCACGCGATGGTCGTCCACCGGCAGGTGCTGCCCCTCGGGCGAGACGTTCGCGACGTTGTAGATCGTCGACTGCGACTTGGTCTTGTCCTTCTCCGGGAAGGTCTCCAGCGGCCCGAAAAGCTCGGAGAAGGCGATCTGCTGCGCCTCGGTGAGGGACTGGCCACGCACGCAGACGACATGGTGCTCCTGCAGCGCGGCGCGCAGCGCCTCGAAGGCCCCCGCCGGCATCGGGCGCGAGAGGTCCAGCCCCTCGACCTCGGCGCCCAGCGCGGGCGAGAGCCGCCGCAGCGTGAATCCGACCCTTGCCGCCATTTCCGTCATCGCCATCGCCTCATCCCCCCTGCAATCCATGCCGTCACTCGCGCCGGATCGCCTCCGCCAGCGTCGCCTCGTCCATGCGCGGCGACAGGACCAGTCCCCTGCGCGTCGCCCACACGTTCTCCTGGAAATGCGTCGGGATGACTGCGACGTCGTCCATCGCGACGCGCTGGAGATCGGCGATCGCACGATCGCGACGGGGCTTGTCCATCTCGACGCGGATCGAGGCCAGCAGCGCGTCCGCCGCCGGGCTCGACCAGCGCCCGTAGTTGTTGGTCGCGCCGGCCTGGAACGTCTCGCGCAGGATCACGTAGGGATCGCCGGTGTTGAAGCCCCAGCCGACGAGCGCGAACGAGAACTCGAACCTGCGCGCCTCGTTGAAGTAGACGGCAAGCGGCAGGCTCGCGACCTTCGCCTCGATGCCGATGCGCGCGAGCATCTGCGCCACGGCCTGCGCCTGCTTGACGTCGTTGGGATAGCGGTTCGCCGTCACGTGGATCGTCAGGCGGAACCCGTCCGCATGCCCCGCCTCCGCCATCAGGCGACGCGCCGCGGCGAGGTCGGCCGACGGCATGCGCAGCGAGGGGTCGTGCCCGGGAAGCCCGGGCGGGACCACCTGCATCGCCGGCACGGCGAGCCCGTCCATGACCTGCTGCACGATGGCGTTGCGGTCGACCGCCAGCGCGATGGCCCGGCGCACGCGCGGGTCGCGCATCGGATTGGCGATCGGGCCGCCATCCCTGGCGAGGACGTGGGGGCTCGCCTCGCGATGGACATCCATCATCCAGAAGATGACGCGCGCCGACAGGCCGCGCGCGACCGCCACCTTGGGATCGCGGGACAGCCTTGGCACGTCGACCGGCGGCACGTCGTTGATCGCGTCGACGTCGCCGGCGAGGAGCGCGGCGACGCGCGCGCCGGGATTGGTGAGCGGCCGGAAGACGACCTCGTCCCAGGCCGGCTTGCCGCGCCAATGCCCGGGATCGGCGGCGAGGCGCACATGGCTGCCCGGCACCCACTCGACGAAGCGATAGGGGCCGGTGCCGATGGCGTGCTGGCCGGAGTTGAATGCCGCGGGCTCGGCGCGCTCGCCGACGCGATGGCTGACGATCGCGATCGGGGCGAGGCTGTTCGGCAATGTCGGCAGCGGGAGCTTCGTGCGCACGAGGAGCCGGTGGTCGTCGAGCGCCTCGACCGACGCGATGTCCTCGAGGTGGCGGCGATAGCTCGACGGCGCGTTCGGCACGTCGGGCGCGCGGCGCAGCGAGTGCACGGCGTCGC
>JBEGVV010000085.1:0-10970 GCA_041178225.1 Pseudomonadota bacterium
GTCGCGAGGAAGGTGTTGGCCGCGTACTTGATGAGCTCGCTCGTCTCCAGCGAGGTGAAGACGATCGGCGTCTCGATCAGGTAGAGCGGGCGGTAGAGCTCGCGCATGGTGGCGCGCGCGCGCTCGCCGTCGGTGCCGATGACGACGCGGTCGGGACGCATGAAGTCGGAGATCGCCGCGCCCTCGCGCAGGAACTCGGGGTTCGACGCGACGTCGAACTGCGCCGACGGCGCGACCGCGCGGATGCGCCGCTCGACCTCGCGACCCGTGCCCACGGGCACGGTCGACTTGGTGACCACGACCGCGTAGCCGCTCAGCGCGCGCCCGATCTCCTCGGCCGCCGCGTAGACATAGGACAGGTCGGCATGGCCGTCCCCGCGCCGCGAGGGCGTGCCCACCGCGATGAAGACCGCGTCGGCGCCCGGCACGGCCGAGGCGAGGTCGGTGGTGAAGCGCAGCCTGCCGGCCGCCTTGTTCTTGGCGACGAGCTGGTCGAGCCCGGGCTCGAAGATGGGGATCTCGCCGCGCTCGAGGCGCTCGATCTTCGACGCGTCCTTGTCGACGCAGGTCACCTCGACCCCGAACTCGGAGAAGCAGGCACCCGTCACCAGCCCGACATAGCCGGTGCCGATCATCGTCACGCGCATATTGGGGGACCTTCCTTGCCGATCCTGGTCAGAGATAGGGCTTTATCGCCTCGCGCGCGGCGGCGCCGATGTCCGGCCGCGCCAGCGCGAAGGCGAGGTTCGCCTCGAAGAAGCCGACCTTGTCGCCGCAGTCGAAGCGCTTGCCCTCGAACCGCAGGCCGTGGAACGGCGCGGCGCCGATCATGGCGGCGAGCGCGTCGGTCAGCTGGATCTCGCCGCCGGCGCCCTTCGTGCCACGGCCGAGATGCGCGAAGACGCTCGGGTCGAGGATGTAGCGGCCGATCACGGCGCAGGTGGAGGGCGCCTTCTCCGGCGCCGGCTTCTCGACCAGTCCCGTGACCTCGACCATGCGGCCGTCGTCGCGGCCGGGGGCGACGATGCCGTAGCGCTTCGTGTGCTCGCGCGGCACGTCCATCACGGCGATCATGTTGCCGCCAGCGGCGGCGTGCGCGTCGACCATCTGCGCGAGGCAGGGGCGCCGCGACAGGATCAGGTCGTCGGCCAGCAGCACGGCGAAGGGCTCGTCGCCGACGAGGTTGCGCGCGCACCACACCGCATGGCCAAGGCCCAGCGGCGCCATCTGGCGCGTGTAGGCGACGCTGCCCGGGCGCGGCAGCCAGCGGCGCAGCTCGTCGAGCTCGGCCGTCTTGCCGCGCTCCTCGAGCGTCTTCTCGAGCTCGTAGGAATGGTCGAAATGGTCCTCGATCGCCGTCTTGCCGCGCCCGGTGACGAAGATGAACTCCTCGATCCCGGCGGCCTGCGCCTCCTCGACCGCGTACTGGATCAGCGGCTTGTCGACGACGGGCAGCATCTCCTTGGGCATCGCCTTGGTCGCGGGCAGGAACCGCGTGCCGAGGCCGCCGACGGGGAAGATCGCCTTGCGGACGCGAACGGACATGAGGGGGCTCGGGGGGCTCTGGGGCTGGGAACCGGGTCGGGAGGACCGGTGTTTCAACGCCGGTCCGGGGCGGGTTGTTCCGCGAAAACGCGCGCTTTTGCCATAGCGCCCGCGGGGGGAGCAAGCGGCCGGGCGGGCCGGCGGATCAGCCGAGCAGCACGTCGCGCGCCTCGTTGATGCGCGCCGCGAGATAGGCCGAGCCGCCCTGGTCGGGATGGTTGCGCTTCATCGCCTCGCGCCAGGCCCGCGAGACCGCCTCGCGATCGGCATCCTCCGGCACGCCGAGGATCATCGCGGCCTCCGCCCGGGACATCGTCCCCCCCGCTGGCGCCGCGCCCCCGTCCGGCCGCGCCGACCGCCAGTCGAGGCCGAGCGCGTCGAGGTAGCTCTCCAGCAGCGCGGCCGAGTCCGCATCGGCCACGCGCAGCGTCGCGAGCAGGTCCAGCAGTTCGGCCTGCGAGAGCTCGGCGAGCCGCCGGCCACGGAAGGCGCCCTGCAGCACCAGCCCGTCCATCGCCCCCGTCGCGTGCTCGAGGGTCATGCGCAGCCAGGCCGTCTCGACGTCGGAGCGGGCCGACGGGTCGGGCGGCGCCGCCACCATGCGCCGGTTCCACCACTGGCGGATGGCCGGCAGGAAGGGCAGCAGGACGAAGACGACCTGCGCCGCCCTGCCCGTCGCCAGCAGCCAGGCCGCGACGAGGCCGCCCGCGCCGATCGCCAGCCAGCGCAGGCCCGCGGCGACATGTCGCGGCGGCACGCGGCTCAGCCAGCGCAGCGCCACCAGCCCGGCCAGCAGCAGCCCGACGCCGAGGAGGAGGTAGAACAGCCCCATCAGCCGCCCCGCGGCCTGCCGAGCTGGCTGGCGAGCAGCGCCACCGGCCCGCCGCGCCTGCGCGTGAGGTCCTCCAGCGCCGTTCGCCCGCCCGCCGCGAAGGCCGCGACCGCCGCGAGCAGGTCGCGCAGCGCGCGCGGGCTCGAGGCGTCGAAGGGCGCGAAGGCCCCGCCGCTCAGCCTCGCCACGCGCTCGAAGGCCGCGCGCGCGACCCGGTCGGCGCCCTCGAGGAACATGAAGCAGGGAACGCCGAGGATGCCGAGTTCGCCGGCACGCGCGGCCAGGGCGTCGACGCCCTCCTCCATCGCGTCGCCGACGAAGACCAGCGCCCCGATCCGGCGACGGCGCGTCTCGGCCGCGCCATGCGCCAGCACGCGCGCGATCTGCGTCTCGCCCGCGGCGCAGGCCACCTCGCGCATGCGGGCGAGCAGTTCCTCCGTTCGCGAGACGAAGGGGCTGGCGTGGAACTCGCCGAGGCCGCGATACCAGGCCAGCTGGATCTCGAGCCCGCCGACGCCCTGCGCCGCGGCGAACATCTCGCCCTGCACCGCGCGCGCCTGCTCCCAGAGCGGCTCGCGCGAGGCGGTGGCGTCGAGCGCGAAGACCAGCCGCCCCGCCGGGCCGCCGGCGCGCAGGGCAGGCAGCGACCGCGCCTTGGCGAGGAAGTCGGCGACGGCGCCCGAGGACGGCCTGGTGGGCAGCTTGCTCATGCGTCGGGCACGAGGCTCGTCTGGACGCCGTCCCCGGGCGGCACCGTCGGCTCGGCCTGCATCCCCACGGCGCGCAGCAGGTCGCGCACCTCCTGGCGCGCCGCGACGTGGCTCATGCTCAGCGCGACGCCGAGCCGGCGTTCGCCGAGGTCGAGCAGCGTCAGCCCCTGCAGGAACAGCTCGCGGAAGATCACGCGGTCGCCGAAGCCCGGCGCGAGGCGGAAGCCCACGCGGCGCGCGAGCTGCTCCAGCACCTGGCCCACGGCGCGCTTGTTGCGGGCCTCGATCGCGGCGAGTCGATTGCGCATCACCACCCAGTCGATCGAGCCGCGGTCGCGCAGCGCGCGCTGCTTGCGCTGCTCCCAGACCATCTCGGCGTAGAGCGACGGCCGGACGACCTTCAGCGTCTCCGGGTCGACCTTGGCGATCAGGTCGAGGTCGACGAAGGAATCGTTCATCGGCGTGACGATGGTGTCGGCGTGGCTATGGGCAAGGCGCGACAGGAACGTGTCGGAGCCCGGCGTGTCGACGACGACCACGTCGTTGCGCGCGGCAAGCTCGGCGAGCGCCGCCTCGAAGCGCGCGCGCTCCTCGGCGTCGCCGGCCTCGCCGCGCAGCGCGGAGAGCTCGACGCGGCGATGGTCGGGCATCGGCAGGGCGACGCCACGCGCCGTCGCGGTGGCCCGGCGGTTGTCGAAGTAGCGCGAGAACGTGGCCTGGCGGGAATCGACGTCCATCGAGCCGACGCGGTGGCCAGCATGGAGCAGGCCGACGACGAGATGCATCGCGGCGGTCGACTTGCCCGAGCCGCCCTTCTCGTTGCCGAGCACGATGACGCGCGGCCGCCGGACGGGGGCGTTTGGAAGCGTGACGCTCATGCCTTCCTCGGTCGCAGCGCGTCCCATTCCTCGCCGGACAGCCGCTCGAGCCAGCTGAACTGGCCCGCGCCCTTCAGCCACTCCCCGCCGTCGATGGTGACGCAGTCGCCGGTGATGTAGCCGGATTCCGGCGCCATCAGGAAGGCCGCGAGGTTCGCGAGCTCGGCGTGCTCGCCGACGCGGCCAAGGGCGTTGCGGCCCTCGAGCTCGCGCGCGAGGTCGGGGCGCGGCACCAGCCGCTCCCAGGCGCCCGGGGTCGGGAACGGGCCGGGCGCGATCGCGTTGAGGCGGATGCGCCTCGGCCCCCACTCGACCGCGAGGCTGCGCGTCATGGCGAGCACGCCCGCCTTCGCCATCGCCGAGGGCAGCACGTAGGCCGAGCCCGTCCACGCATAGGTCGTGACGATGGACAGCACCGTCGCGGGCATGGAGGCGGCGATCCAGCGACGGCCGCAGGCCAGCGTGGCATAGGCGGCGCCATGCACGACGATGCCCATCACGGCGTCGACGGCGCGCGCGCTCAGCGTCTCGCTGCGCGCGATGAAGTTGCCCGCCGCGTTGTTCACGAGCCCGTCCAGCGGCCCCTCCTCCCAGAAGCGCGCGACCATCCGCTCGACGGCGTCGGCGTCGCGGATGTCGCAGGGAAGGAAGCGCGTGCGGCCCGGGAAGTCGCGCTCGAAGCCGGCGGCCGTCTCGGCCAGCACCGCCTCGCGCCGGCCGCAGATCGCGAGGCTGGCGCCAAGCTCGAGGAAGCGCCGCCCCATGCTGCGTCCAAGGCCGGTGCCGCCACCCGTGACGAGGATCCGGCGGCCGGCGAGGAGATCGGGCTTGAACAAGGGTCGGGGCCTCCGCCGGGTTTGCGCCGAAGATGGGTGCGTCTCTACCATGCGGCGAGGAGCCCGAGGGAGGCCCGCCTGCTCGTCCCCGCCGACGACTACGAGACGCTGCGCCGGCGCTTCGCCTGGCGCGTGCCGCCCCGCTACAACATCGGGGTCGACGCCTGCGACCGCCAGCGCCCCGACGCCGACGCGCTGGTCGTGGTGCGGGAGGACGGTCGCGCCGACCGGCTGCGCTTCGGCTGGGTCGCGCGCCGCTCCAACCGCCTCGCCAACGCCATGGCCGCCACCGGCGTCGGCCGCGGCGACCGCGTCGCGGTGCTGCTCGGCCAGGCGCCGGAGACCGCCCTCGCCCATCTCGCGGCGTTCAAGCTTGGCGCGATCTCGGTCCCGCTCTTCGTGCTCTTCGGCGAGGAGGCGCTCGAGTACAGGCTGCGCGATTCCGGCGCGAGCCTGCTCGTCACCGACATGGCCAACTGGCCGAAGGTCGCGGCCCTGCGCGAGCGGCTGCCCGGGCTGCGCGCGGCGATCGTCGCCGGCGGCCGCGGCGTCGATGGCACGCTCGACCTGGACGCCGCCTGCGACCGGGCCAGCGATGCCTTCGAGGCCGCCGACACGGCCGCCGACGATCCCGCGATCATCATCTACACATCGGGCACGACCGGCCCGCCCAAGGGCGCGCTGCACGCGCATCGCGTGCTTCTCGGCCACCTGCCCGGCGTCGAGATGCCGCAGCGCATGTTCCCGCAGCCGGGCGACCTGTTCTGGACGCCCGCGGACTGGGCCTGGATCGGCGGGCTCTTCGACGTCCTGCTGCCGGCCTGGCACCACGGCGTGCCCGTGGTGGCGCGCCGTGCCGCGCGCTTCGACCCGGAGGAAGCCTTCGCGCTGATGGCGCGCCACGGCGTGCGCAACGCCTTCCTGCCGCCGACCGCGCTCAAGATGCTGCGCCAGGCCGGCGGCGGGGCGCGGCCGGGCGTGGCGCTGCGCTCCATCGGCTCGGGCGGGGAGACGCTGGGCGCGGAGCTGCTGGACTGGGGTCGCTCGACCTTCGGGCTGACGATCAACGAGTTCTACGGCCAGAC
The DNA here is from genome assembly GCA_041178225.1 of Pseudomonadota bacterium. GTDB lineage: Bacteria > Pseudomonadota > Alphaproteobacteria > CACIAM-22H2 > CACIAM-22H2 > CAIOSQ01. Next base: position 5,887 of record JBEGVV010000085.1, read on the forward strand.
CGAGTGCAACCTCGTGGTCGCCAACGACGCCGACGTCATGGAGGTGCGCCCGGGCTCGATGGGCCGCGCCGTGCCCGGCCATCGCGTCGGCATCGTCGACGCCGCGGGCAACGAGCTGCCCGACGGCGAGGCCGGCGAGATCGCGGTGCTGCGGCCCGACCCCGTGATGTTCCTCGGCTACTGGAACAACGAGGCCGCGACGCGCGCCAAGTTCGCGGGCGACTGGCTGCTCACGGGCGATGTCGGGCGACGCGACCCGGACGGCTACCTCTGGTACCAGGGCCGCGGCGACGACGTGATCACCTCCGCCGGGTACCGCATCGGGCCAGCGGAGATCGAGGACTGCCTGCTGCGCCATCCGGCGGTCGCGATGGCCGCGGCTATCGGGGTGCCCGACCCGCTGCGCACCGAGGTCGTGAAGGCATGCATCGTCCTCAAGCCCGGCGTCGCTCCGGGCGATGCGCTGGCGCGAGAGATCCAGGACCATGTGCGCCACCGCCTCGCCGCGCATGAATACCCGCGCCTCGTCGAGTTCCTCGACGCCCTGCCGCTGACAGCCACCGGCAAGGTGATGAGGCGCGTATTGCGCGAGCGCCATGCGGCGCCGCGAAACCAGGGAGCAGGCGCATGAACATCACCCAGATCCCGCCCGGCGAGGACCCGCCCTGGGACATCAACGTCGTCATCGAGATCCCGCAGGGCGGCGTGCCGGTGAAGTACGAGCTCGACAAGCGCTCGGGCGCGCTGCGCGTCGACCGCTTCCTGCACACGGCGATGTACTACCCCGGCAACTACGGGTTCATCCCGCAGACGAGGTCGGGCGACGGCGATCCCTGCGACGTCATCGTCGTCGGCCAGGTCCCCGTCGTGCCCGGCGCGATCGTGCGCTCGCGGCCGATCGGCGCGCTGCTGATGAAGGACGAGGCGGGGCAGGACGAGAAGATCATCGCCGTGCCCGTGGACAAGCTCCACCCGTTCTACCGGGCGGTGAAGTCGTTCCGCGACCTGCCGGAGATCCTGTGCGAGCAGATCGCCCATTTCTTCCAGCACTACAAGGACCTGGAGAAGGGCAAGTGGGTGACGGTGGTGCGCTGGGCCGACCCGGCCGAGGCGGCCGAGCTGATCCGCGAGGCGATCCAGCGCGAGGGTGGCGACGCGCCTCCCCCGGTCCGCAAGGCGGCGCGCGGCAAGGCCCGCGCGCGCAAGCGCTGACGCCGCGCGCCGCTCAGCCGCGGCGGAACACGTAGCAGCCGCCGGCCACCGGCCGGTGCAGCTCGGTGCGCAGCCGGACCTCGGCCTCGCTCACGGGCTCGAAGCCCGCGGCGGCCGCGGCGGCGGCCACGAAGGCATGGGAATGCGCATAGCGGCCGCTCGCGCCCAGCGCATGCCCCTCGCCCGCGATGCGCTCGACCGTGAAGGCGAAGATGCCGCCGGGCTTGAGCGCGCCGTGGACGGCGCTGAAGGCCGCTGCCAGCTCGCCGAAATAGCAGAACACGTCGCAGGCCACCGCCAGCGTGTATTGCCCGCGGCGCGTCGACAGGAACCGCCCGATCTCGCCCTCGAACAGGGCGTCGTAGCCGCGCGCGCGCGCCTTCTCGAGCATGCGTGGCGACAGGTCGACGCCCTCGAGCCGGCGCGTCATGCCCCGCAGCAGCGGCCCCGCGAGGCCGGTCCCGCAGCCGAGGTCGATCGTCGCGAGCGTCGTGGCGCCGGGCCCGAGCGCCGCGCGCACCGCCTCCGCCACCAGGTCCGGCGCGCGATAGTCGAGCCAGTTCGAGAGCGTCTCGTCGAAGCTGTCCGCGGTCGCGTCGAAGAGGCTGCGCACATAGCCGTCGGCCGCGCGCTCGGGCGTCCCGGCCTCGCCGGACAGCGCCGCGATCATGTGCCCGATCTCCTCGCGCTCCGGCGCGAGGCGCTGCATGCGCCGGTAGACGTCGAGAAGCTCGGCCCTGCGATCCAGCACGCGAAGGGCGTTGGCGAGCGCCTGCAGCCGCGCGCCGTCCCCGGGCGCCTCGAGCAGCGCGGCCTGCAGCGCGCGCACGCGCTCCTCCTGGCGCTCGCGCTCGCGCAGCCGGCTGAGCCGCACCGCCGCGTCGTCGGCCGGGGCCGCGAGCATGCGCTCGATCGCGTCGAAGTCGGCGCCAGCCACGTCGCCGACGCGCATGCCATCCATGATCGCTTCGCCCGCGCCTTCCGCTCCCCGCTTGCCCGCGCGCGGCGCCGGGACCGCGCGGGGGCCGGGTGGCCGGGAATGCCGGCGGCTCATCGCGACAGCCTCGCCACGAGGTCGTCGAGGAAGGCGGTCGCATGGACGTCGCCGATGACGGTGGCGTTGGGCGCATTGCCGTGCCGGCCATGCCAGTCGACCACCGTCTGGCCGAGCGTCAGGGCCGAGGCCGTCTCCACGGCGACATGGCAGTCGCGCCCCGCGAAGTTCCCTGGCGCGAGCAGGTAGCCGACCACGCAGGCATCGTGGATGGGCAGGCCCTGCCTGCCGCCGTAGCGCGGCGGATCCCAGGCCTCGGGCCGGTCGAACAGCGCGAGCGTCGCGCGCGCCGCCGCGGCCTGCGACGCGCGCAGCCGGCCCAGCTCGCGCGGGCCGAGCAGCGCGCGATGCGTGCAGTCGAGCCCGATCATCGTGATCGGCGCCCCGCTGCGGAACACGACGTCGGCGGCCTCCGGATCGGCGAAGACGTTGTACTCCGCGACCGGCGTGACGTTGCCGCCCGCGACCGCGCCGCCCATGAGCACGATCCGGCGCACGCGACGGGCTATGTCCGGCGCCTTCACGAGCGCCATGGCGACGTTGGTCAGGGGGCCGGTCGGGCAGAGCACGACGTCGTCGCGCGCGCGCAGCGTCTCGACGATGAAGTCGACGCCATGCGCCGCCGCGAGCGGGGCGACGGGCTCGGGCAGGTCGAGGCCGCGCAGGCCGGTCTCGCCATGCACGTCCGCGGCGGTCACCAGGGGCCGGACGAGGGGGCGGTCGCAGCCGGCATGGACGGGGATGTCGGCCCGGCCCATCAGGTCGCGGATGCGCCGCGCGTTCGCCTCCGTGCGCGCCAGCGGGACGTTGCCGCCGACGGCGGTGATGCCGAGGATGTCGAGCTCGGGCGATGCCATCGCCAGCATGAGCATCACGGCGTCGTCCTGGCCGGGGTCGCAGTCGATGAGCACGGGCAGCGCTGTCATGGGTCGCGAGTTTGGGCCCGTGGCGCGGCCTTTCCAAGCCTTCCGCGCGCATGCGATTTCCGGCTAGAACAGTTGCTTGGAAACCAGCAGGGGCGAGCGATGGAACCGAGGGCAGTACGCACGGCCGAGGACGCGCGCAAGATCGTTCGGCACCGCAACCTCTCGCACGTGAAGGTCGGCGTCCACGACATCGACGGCATCCTGCGTGGCAAGTACCTGCACCGCGACAAGTTCTTCTCCGCGCTCGACGGTGGCTTCGGCTTCTGCGACGTGGTCCTTGGCTGGGACTCCAACGACCAGCTCTACGACAACGTGACCTACACGGGCTGGCACACCGCCTATCCGGACGCCGCGGTGCGCATCGTGCCGGAGAGCTGCCGCGACATGCCGACCGAGGCCGGCGGCCTGTTCTTCCTCTGCGAGTTCGCCCCGCCCGCCGAGGCGATCTGCCCGCGCGGCACGCTGCGCCGCGTGCTCGACCGCGCCGGCAAGGCCGGATACGGCGTCAAGGCCGGCTTCGAGTACGAGTTCTTCGTGTTCGAGGAATCGCCGCACAGCGTGCGCGAGAAGAACTACCGCAACCTCAAGCCGATCACGCCCGGCTATTTCGGCTACTCGGTGCTGCGCAACTCGGTGATGGCGGACTGGTACCGCGACCTCCTCGCCTTCGGCGAGGACATGGATGTCGGCCTCGAGGGCCTGCATACCGAGACGGGCGCCGGCGTGCTCGAGGCGGCGCTGCGCGTCGACGACGGCCTGCCGGCCGCGGACAAGGCCGCGCTGTTCAAGACCTTCACGAAGGTGATGGCGCAGCAGCGTGGCTGGATCGCCAGCTTCATGGCCAAGTGGTCGAAGGACTGGCCGGGCTGCGGTGGCCATGTCCACATGTCGCTCTGGGACCGCAAGAAGGGCGTTTCCGCCTTCCACGACGCCCGGGGCGCGCATTCGATGTCGAAGGCGATGCGCCACTTCGTCGGCGGGCAGCAGGCGCTGATGCCAGAGCTGCTCGCGCTGGTCGCGCCGACGGTCAACTCCTATCGTCGCCTGATCCCCGGCTTCTGGGCGCCCACGCAGGCCGCATGGGGCGTCGAGAACCGCACGACGGCGCTGCGCATCATCCCGGGTTCGCCGAAGTCGACGCGCGTCGAGTATCGCGTCGCGGCAGCGGACGCGAACCCCTACCTCGCCCTCGCCGCGGCCATCGGGTCCGGCCTCTGGGGCATCGAGAACGAGGTCGAGCCGGGCGATCCCGCGAAGGGCAACGCATACGAGATCAAGCGGCCCGCGAAGTACCAGCTGCCGCGCACCCTGACCGAGGCGGCCGAGCGCCTCCACCGGTCGAAGGCCGCGCGCGAGCTCTTCGGCGACGCCTTCGTCGACCACTACGCCGCCACGCGCGAGTGGGAGGAGCGCGAGTTCCGCAAGCACATCAGCGACTGGGAGCTCGAGCGCTACTTCGAGATCATCTGACATGTCCGGCATCCTCCGCTGCATCTCGCCGATCGACGGCAGCCTCGTCGCAGAGCGCCCCCTCGCCACCGCCGCCGACGCCGCGCGTGCCGTCGACGTCGCGCGCCGCGCCCAGGCCGGCTGGCGCGCCGTCCCGCTGGCGCAGCGCATGGCGATCTGCGCCGCCTTCGCCGAGCACATGGTGGCCGGCAAGGACACGCTCGGCCGCGACCTGACGCGGCAGATGGGCCGTCCGATCCGCTACACCCCCGGCGAGATCGCGGGCGGCCTGGCGGAGCGCACGCGCCGGATGGTGGAGCTCGCGCCGGCCGCGCTCGCCGACGTCGCGGCCTCGGACAAGCCCGGCTTCACGCGCTTCGTGCGCAAGGAGCCGCTGGGCGTGGTCTTCGTCGTCGCGCCCTGGAATTATCCCTACCTCACCG
>JBEGVV010000086.1:0-70734 GCA_041178225.1 Pseudomonadota bacterium
ACGCTTGGCATGCCGCGGCTGATCCTGCCTGCGCTGCAGGTGAACATGCGCGCGGGCGCCCTGCCGCCGGCCGGCCCGGACGGACGCGTCTTCCTCAAGGTCCCGGTGGACGCGCTCTGAGCGCCTTGCCTCAGGGCCGCCAGGCCTCGGGCGTGCGTGGCGCGGGATCGGTGACGACGTCGACCACGGTCACTCGCGGCGAGGCGGTCGCCGCGCGCAGCGCGGGCGCGATGTCCGCGGGCCGCTCGACGCGGACGCCCTCGGCGCCATAGGCGCGCGCGACGGCGGCGAAGTCGACGCGCGAGAAGGCGTTGATGTCGTCGGGATCGCCGGGCCGGTTGCCGTAGAGGCGCCTGATCGCCGCGCGTCCCTGCGCGAAGGCGGAGTTGTCGTTGACGACGACGGTGACCGCGATGCCCTTGCGCACCGCGGTCTCCAGCTCGGCGAGGTGGTAGTGGAACGCGCCATCGCCGCAGAACACGACGACTGGCCTGCCGGGCGCGGCGCATTTCGCGCCGATCGCCGCGGGGAAGGACCAGCCGAGCGATCCGGCCGCGCGCAGGTAGGATTGGCGCGGCGAGGGCAGCTCCACCAGCGTGCCCGTCCAGATCCCCGAATAGCCGGTGTCGCTGACGAGGATCGCGTCCTCCGGCAGGGCGCGGGAGAGCTCGGCGCAGAGCCGCTCTGGCCGGATCGGCGCATCGTCGCTGGCGAGGAGCGGCGCGACCTCCTGCCGCCATGCCGCGACCTGCGCCGCGGCATGGCGCGCCCAGCTCGTCGCGTGGCGCCTGCGCACCGATGCCGCGAGCGCCGCGGCGGCGAGGCCCGGATCGGCGAGGATGGGCAGCGCGCCCGGCAGGTTGCGGCCGAGCTCCGCGGGATCGATGTCGACCTGGATCGCGGGCGTGCCTTGCGGCGGCACGGTCCAGTCGGCGGTCACCTGGTCGCCGACGCCCGTGCCGAGCCACACGACGAGGTCGGCCGCGTGCGCGACGCGGTTGGCGCAGGGCGCGGAATAGGTGCCGATCACGCCGAGCGACAGGCGATGGGTCGTCGGCACGATGCCGCGCCCGCCCAGCGACGTGGCGACCGGCGCGTCGAGCGCCTCGGCCAGCGCGAGCACCGCGCCATGCGCGCCGGCCTGCACCGCGCCCCAGCCGCAGACGACCAGCGGCCGCTCGGCGCGGTCGATCGCCGCGGCCGCGGCGGCGATGTCCGCCGGATCGGGCAGCGGCCGGAAGGCGGGCGCGACGGCGAAGCGCGGCTCGGGCAGGGGCGGCGCGGCGAAGGAGGCGGTCTCGACGATCTCGCCCTGCAGGCCGGCGAGGTCGAGATGCACGGGCCGCGGCGAGCCGGTGGTCGCCTCGCGGAAGGCCTGCGCGAGAAGGCCGGGCAGCTGCGCGGGATCGTCGACGCGGGCCGAGAACTTGGTCGTCGCCGCGAAGGGCGGCCCGTGCTCGATCTCCTGGTAGGCGTTGCGGTGCTGGAACGCGGGCGCCTTCCGGCCGGTGAGCGCGATCACCGGGCTGCGCGCGAGGAAGGGGTCCTGCAGCCCGGCGCCGAGATTGGCGGCGCCCACGGACTGCGCCATGCAGATGCCCGGCCGGCCGCCGGCGCGCGCGTAGCCGTCGGCCATGTAGGCGGCGGCCTTCTCGGAATGCGCCATGACCCGCACGATGCCGAGCGCCTCGAACTCGACCAGCGCGCGACGCAGGATCGCGTCGACGAAGAAGACGTGGCCGACCCCCTGGCCGCGCAGCGCCTCGGCGAGGAAGCGCGCGCCGGTGAGCTGCTCGGCCATGCGCGCCTCCCCCCGTGCCGGCTCAGAACGCCTTGCGCGTGCCCGGGCGGTGGCGGTTGGACGGCACGAAGCCCGAGCGCGCCGCCTCGCGCGGCTCGCGCACCCAGACCTCGCGGCCGGGATGCAGCCCGCCGCCGCGCGTCGCGGGCACCGCGAGATGGCGCGCGCGGTGCAGCAGGCGCGTGTCGGCGACGCCGCAATTCGGGTGGATGCCGCCATTGGCGGCGACCACCTTCTCCCATGCGGCCTTGCGGCGCGCGAGCGTCGCGGGATCCTTGAGCGCGGTGCAGTCCAGCGTGTTGGCGTTGAGGTCGGCGACGATCTCGTCGCCGTCCTCGATGAAGGCGATCGGGCCGCCCAGCGCGGCCTCGGGCCCGACATGGCCGATCACCAGGCCGACCGAGCCGCCCGAGAAGCGCGCGTCGGTCATCAGCGCGACGACGATGCCGCGCTCGCGGCACAGCGTCGTGATGCGCGAGGTCGGGTCGAGCATCTCGGGCATGCCCGGCGCGCCGCTCGGTCCTTCGTAGCGCACGATGATCATGTCGTGGTTGCGGAAGGAATCCGGCGCCTTGTCGAGCGCCTCGAGCAGGCCGCGCTCGCCCTCGAAGACGCGCGCCCTGCCGCGGAAGACGTTGTCCTCCAGCCCGCCCTCGACGCCCGCGAGCTTGAGGATCGCGGAGAAGTCGGGCGAGAGGTTGCCGCCGAGCATGCGCAGGCCGCCGGTCGGCTTGTAGGGCTTGTCCACGGAATGGATCACCTCGCCATCGGCGCGCGGCGGGGCGAGGCGCGCGACCTGCGCGGCGAGCGTCTCGCCGGTGCAGGTCAGGACGTCGCCATTCAGCAGGCCGGCGTCGAGCAGTTCGCGCACGATGACCTGCACGCCGCCGACGCGGTCGATGTCGACCATCGAATGCTTGCCGTAGGGCCGGGCGTTGGTCAGCACGGGGACGACGTGCTGCGAGAGGTGGTTGAACTCCTCCGGCGTCATCACGTCCTTCCAGAAATCCGCGAAGCCCGCGGCGCGCGCGATCTCCGGCACGTGCAGCACGACATTGGTCGAGCCGCCGATCGCCATCGAGACGATCACCGCGTTGCGGATCGAATCGCGCACGACGATGTCGCGCGGCCTGAGGCCGCGCTCCATCAGCCGCGCCAGGTGGCCGACCAGCTCCTGCGGGAACTCCTTCAGCCGGCGCGGGTCGTCGGAGGGCGCGGCGACCATGTGCAGCGGCTGCATGCCGACGACGCCGATGAAGGTCTGCATCGTGTTGTAGGTGAACATGCCGCCGCAGCTGCCGATGCCCGGGCAGGCGTTGCAGGCGATGCGATGGCGCAGCGCCTCGTCGGGATGGCCCGCGACCTGGTAGGCGCTGACGATGTCCAGCGCCTCGCCGGTCGCCGGGTCCTTGCCCGGGCGGATCGTGCCGTCGGACATGATGATGCCCGGCTCGTTGTGCTCGAGCAGCGCCGCGAGCGTGCCGACCGGGGGCTTGTCGCAGGCGACGACGGCGATCGTCCCGGCGAGGCCGGTGCCCTCGAGATGCTCGCACAGCGCGTCGTTGGTGACCTCGCGGCCGATCAGCGAGTAGCGCATCTCGCGCGTGCCGTTGCGGATGCCGTCGGAGACCGCGACCGTGTATTCCGGCTGCACGAGGCGCAGCGGCAGCTGGCCCGGGCCCTTGCCGATGCGGGCCTTCAGCGCCTCGTGGATCGCATCCACCTTCGCCATCACGCCGAGATAGCACTGGCTGTCGCCCTTCGTGCCGACGACGCCAACCGAGGGCTCGTGGATCAGGTCGGGATCGGTCCCGAGCACGATGGCGAGGCCGTGGGTCTGGGCCGAGCGGCCGGGATGGCGGTCGATGCGCACGATCTTGGAACGGGTCACGGCTTTTCCTCGGCGATTTGCGGGGAGGCGATCTCCAGCCGGCATCTGCCCGGCCGGATGGCGCACCTCAAAATATATCGCCGGGAACCTCCGCGCGATGCAAGCTCATGGCGCGCATGGGGGACCTCCGGGCGCGGCATCGGCGCGCGCCGAATGCGGTGGACGGCGCGGATCCCCCGGCGTTGAATCGGGCACCCCGCGTCGTGTCGCCGCCACGCCCGGCACCGCGCCGACGCCAGCCACGGAGGACGGGCATGGATGCCGAGGCTTCCCGGCTCGGCGAGCTGCGCGCGGCGATCCGCGCCGCCTGTCGCCGACCCGAGGCCGAGTGCCTGCCGCCGCTGCTCGACGCCGCGGCGCCGTCGCCATCCGAGGCCGCCGCCGCCGCGCGCCTCGCCGCCGACCTCGTCGCGCGGCTGCGCGCGCGCCCGCGCGCGATCGGCGTCGAGGCGCTGGTCCACGAATACGCGCTCTCCTCGCCCGAGGGCGTCGCGCTGATGTGCCTCGCCGAGGCGCTGCTGCGCATCCCGGACGACGCGACGCGCGACGCGCTCATCCGCGACAAGGTCGCGCGTGGCGACTGGCGCGCGCATCTCGGCCATGGCGCGCCGCTCTTCGTCAACGCGGCGACCTGGGGCCTGCTCGTCACGGGGCGGCTCGTCGCGGCGGAGACGGAGGATGGGCTCGGCGCCGCGCTCACGCGGCTGCTCGCGCGCGGCGGCGAGCCGGTGATCCGCAGGGCGATGGACCTCGCGATGCGGCTGATGGGCGAGCAGTTCGTGTCCGGCGAGACCATCGCGCAGGCCATCGCCGGCTCGGCGCCGCGCGAGGCGGCGGGGTTCCGCTTCTCCTACGACATGCTGGGCGAGGCGGCGGCCACGGCCGACGACGCGGCGCGCTACCTCGCCAGCTACGAGGAGGCGATCGCCGCGATCTCCGCCGCGAACGCGGGCCGCGGGCCGGTCGCCGGCCCCGGCATCTCGGTGAAGCTCTCCGCGCTGCATCCGCGCTACGCGCGCAGCCAGCGCGCGCGCGTCATGGGCGAGCTGCTGCCGCGCCTCGCCGGCCTCGCGCACGCCGCCGCGCGCGGTGGCATCGGCTTCAACATAGACGCCGAGGAGAGCGACCGCCTCGACATCTCCCTCGACCTGCTCGAGGCGCTGGCGAAGGACCCGTCGCTCGCGGGCTGGGACGGGCTCGGCTTCGTCGTGCAGGCCTATGGCAGGCGCGCGCCCTTCGTCGTCGACTGGGTCGTCGACCTCGCGCGTGCGACCGGCCGGCGGGTGATGCTGCGGCTGGTGAAGGGCGCCTACTGGGACAGCGAGGTCAAGCGCGCGCAGGCGGAGGGCCAGCAGGACTTCCCGGTCTTCACGCGCAAGGTCCACACCGACGTCTCCTACCTGGCCTGCGCGCGCCGCCTGCTGGCCGCGCGCGACGCGGTGTTCCCGCAATTCGCCACGCACAACGCGCAGACGCTCGCGGCGGTGATGGCGATGGCGGGGCCGGGCTTCCGCGACGGCGACTACGAGTTCCAGTGCCTGCACGGCATGGGAGAGCCGCTCTACGAGCACGTCGTCGGGCCGCTCGCCCGGCCCTGCCGCGTCTACGCGCCGGTCGGCACCCACGAGACGCTGCTCGCCTACCTGGTGCGGCGCCTGCTCGAGAACGGCGCCAATTCCTCCTTCGTGAACCGCATCCGCGACGCGCATGCGCGGATCGAGGACCTCGTCGCCGATCCGGTCGCGATGGCGCGCGCCATCGTCCCGGTGGGCGCGCCGCATCCGGCGATCGCCCTGCCGCGCGACCTCCATGGCGCCGCGCGCCGCAACTCCGCCGGGCTCGACCTCGCCGACGAGGACACGATCGCCGCGCTCGAGGCCGCGCTCGCGGCGTCGCGCCTGCGCCATGTCGACCTGCCGGGCGGGGGGACCGCGCGGGCCATCACCAACCCGGCGGATCCGCGCGACCGCGTCGGCACGGCCCGCGACGCGGCGCCCGCGGCGATCGACTCCGCGATCGCCGCGGCGACGTCCGCCGCCGCGTCCTGGTCCTCCACGCCCGCGCCCGCGCGCGCCGCCATCCTGCGTCGCGCCGCGGACGGGCTCGAGGCGGCGCGGCCGGAGCTCCTTCCGCTCCTCGTGCGCGAGGCCGGCAAGACGCTGCCCAACGCCGTGGCCGAGCTGCGCGAGGCGGTCGACTTCCTGCGCTACTACGCGGCCGGCGCCGAGGCGATGCCGGACGCGCCGTCGCTGGGGGTCGTCGCCTGCATCTCGCCCTGGAACTTCCCGCTGGCCATCTTCACGGGGCAGGTCGCGGCGGCGCTCGCGGCCGGCAACACCGTGCTCGCGAAGCCGGCGGAGGAGACGCCGCTGGTGGCCGCCGCCGCGACGCGCCTCCTGCACGAGGCCGGGGTGCCGCGCGACGCGCTCGCCCTGCTTTCCGGCGCGGGCGAGGTGGGCGCGGCGCTGGTCGCGGATCCGCGCGTGCAGGGCGTCGTCTTCACCGGCTCCACGGAGGTGGCGCGCGCCATCCAGCGCGTGCTCGCCGGGCGGCTGGCGCATGGCGGCGCGCCGGTGCAGCTCATCGCGGAGACCGGCGGGATCAACGCCATGGTGGTCGACAGCTCGGCGCTGCCCGAGCAGGCCGTCGCCGACATCCTCGCCTCCGCCTTCGACAGCGCGGGGCAGCGCTGCTCGGCGCTGCGCGTGCTCTGCGTGCAGGACGATGCCGCGGACAGGCTCCTTGGCATGCTGCGCGGCGCCATGCGCGAGCTGTCGATCGGCGACCCGGCGCGCCTCGCGACCGACATCGGCCCGGTGATCACCGACGCGGCGCGCGAGGCCATCCTCGCCCATGTGGCGTCGATGCGCGCGCGCGGCTTCGTGGTCGATGCGCCGGAGGCACCGCCAGGCCGCTTCGTCGCCCCGACGCTCGTCGAGGTCGGCCGCGTCGCGGACGTGGGGCGCGAGGTCTTCGGGCCGGTGCTGCACGTCCTGCGCTACCGGCGGGAGGCGCTCGACGCGTTGCTCGAGGACATCGGCGCGTCCGGATACGCGCTCACCTTCGGCCTGCATACGCGCCTCGACGGCACCGTCGCGCGGGTGCTCTCGCGCGTCGCGGCGGGGAACTGCTACGTGAACCGCAACATCGTCGGCGCCACCGTGGGCGTGCAGCCCTTTGGCGGCTCGGGCCTGTCTGGCACCGGGCCGAAGGCGGGCGGGCCGCTCTACCTCGCGCGGCTGAAGGCGGGGCCGGTCGCGCTCTCGGTATCCGGCGGCGAACTCGCGGGCCCGGTCGGCGAGGCCAACCGCTACGAGTTGCGCCCGCGCGGCCGCGTTGCGGCGATGGCGCGCGAGGCCGCGGCGCTGCGCGGCCAGGTCGACGCGATCCTCGCGGCCGGGAACCGCGCGCTGGTCGACGCCGCGAACCCCGCACGCGCGGCCGTGGCGGGGCGCGCGGGCGTCGAACTCGTGGCCGATCCGCTCGCCGACCCGGCGCTGCGCGCCGTCGCGAGCGACGACGAGGGCGAGGCGCTGCTCGCGCTGCTGCGCCGGCTCGCGGCGCGCGAGGGCGCCATCGTCCCGGTCATCCCCGGCGGCGCCGGTGGCTGCGATCCGCTGCGCCTGGTCGAGGAGCGCGTCGTCTCCACCAACACCGCCGCCGCCGGCGGAAACGCGAGCCTGATGGCGCTGGAGTGAGGTGGTGGCGGGACCGGTCGGTCTCCCTGCCTCAGATCTTCACGCTCATGCCGCCATCGACGACGAGGACGTGGCCGGTGCAGTAGGCGGAGGCGTCGCTCGCGAGGAAGACGATGGCGCCGTCGAGCTCGTCCTCGCGGCCCCAGCGACGCAGCGCAGTGCGCGCGGCGAACCAGTCGCGCTTCCCGGGGTCCGCGCGCAGGGGCGTCGCCATGTTGTCCGGCGTCATCATGTAGCCGGGCGCGATGGCGTTCACCGTGACGCCGCGCGGCCCCCATTCGACCGCGAGCGCGCGCGTCATGCCCTCGAGCCCCGCCTTGGCCGCGCAGTAGCTGGCATTGGCCTCGCGGGCGATGTGCGCGTTGACCGAGGAGATGTTCACCACGCGGCCCCAGCCGCGGCGGAGCATGCCCACCGACGCCGCGCGCGCGAGGCGGAAGCAGGCGTTGAGGTCGACCTCGACGATCTCCGCCCATTGCGCGTCGGTGGTCTCGCTCGCCGTGATGCCGTTCCCGTAGCCGGCGTTGTTCACGAGGATGTCGAGATGGCCGCGTTCCGCCTCGATCCGGTCGACCGCGGCCTGCGTCGCCGCCGCATCGGTCGTGTCGAAGGCCATCGCGCTTGCCTCGCCGCCCGCGGCGACGATCGCCTTGCGCGTCGCCTCGATGCCCGCCTCGTTGCGTCCATTGACCACGACATGCGCGCCGCAGCGCGCGAGCGCCATGGCCATCGCGCGCCCAAGGCCGCGCGACGCGCCGGTCACGAGCGCGACACGTCCCGCCAGCGAGAAGATCCCCGTCATCCCCGTCCTCCCTCGCGTCGCCGCGGTGCCGCGCTTGCCGCGGCCGCTCGGCGACGCCTAACCTGCCGCGCAGCATGACCGCGCCGCATCCCGAGGCAACAGGAACATTCGACGTCGCGGTCATCGGCGCGGGCGTGGTCGGCTGCGCGGTGGCGCGTGAATTCGCGCTCGCCGGGCTGCGCGTGGCGCTGCTCGAGCGCGGCGCGGACATCCTGTCCGGCGCGAGCAAGGCGAACAGCGCCATCCTCCACACCGGCTTCGACGCGCCGACGGGCAGCCTCGAGCTCGCCTGCATGCGCGAGGGTGCGCGCCGCTACCGCGCGATGCACGAGGAGGCGGGGCTGCCGCTGCTGGAGACGGGCGCGCTGCTCGCGGCCTGGACGCCGCGCGACCACGAGGCGCTGCCCGGCATCGTCGCGCAGGCCCATGCCAACGGCGTCGCGGATGTCCGGCAGGTCGGCGTCGACGAGGCGCGCGCGATCGAGCCCGGCCTCGCGCCGGGGTTGCTCGGCGCGGTGGTCGTGCCGGGCGAGGCGATCATCGACCCGTGGTCGGCGCCGCTCGCCTATGCGCTGGACGCGATCGCGCAGGGCGCGCGCGTGCTGCGCGATGCAGAGGTCACGGGCGGACGGCGCGAGGACGGGGCCTGGACGCTCGCGACGACGCGCGGCGCGTTGCGCGCGCGGGTGGTCGCCAATTGCGCCGGGCTGCGCGGCGACCTCGTCGAGGCGATCGCGCGGCCGAGCCCCTTCGAGATCCGCCCGCGCAAGGGCCAGTTCGTCGTGCTCGACAAGACGGCGCGCCGGCATGTCCGCTCGATCGTGCTGCCGGTGCCCGACGCGCGCACCAAGGGCGTGCTCGTCTGCCCCACGATCTTCGGCAACGTGCTGGTCGGCCCGACCGCCGAGGAGCAGCCGGATCGCGAGCGCGCCGGGCTGGACGCGGAGGTGCTCGCCCGGCTCGTCGCGCAGGGAAGCCGCATCGTGCCGGCGCTCGCGACGGAGCCGGTGACCGCCGCCTATGCCGGGCTGCGGCCGGCGACGCAGCACAAGGACTACGTGGTCGAGGCAGTGCGCGAGGCCGGCTGGATCTCGATCGGTGGCATCCGCTCGACCGGCCTGACCGCCGCGCTCGGCATCGCCGCGCATGCGCTCGACCTGCACGCGGAGCATTTCGGCCTGCCGCCGCGCCCGCCGCGCGTCGCCACGCCGCGCATGCCGAATCTCGCCGAGCACCTGCCGCGGCCATGGATGCGTCCCGGGCGCGACGAGATCGTCTGCCATTGCGAGGGCGTCACGCGCGCGGAGATCGCCGCGGCGCTCGAGGGGCCCTTGCCGGCGGGCGACGTCGGCGGCCTCAGGCGGCGCACGCGCTGCATGCTCGGGCGCTGCCAGGGCTTCCACTGCATGCGCCGCGTGATGGAGATCGCCGCGCCGTCGCTTCCCGGCCTCGTCGAGCCGGTCGCCGGGGCGCGCGGGTGAGGCGCTCCGTCGTCATCGTCGGCGGCGGCCCCGCGGGGCTCAGCGCCGCGCGCGTGCTCGCCGCGGCGGGGCTGCGCGACGTGCTCGTGCTCGAGCGCAATCCCGCGGCAGGCGGCGTGCCCCGCTTCTGCGGCCATCGCGGCTGGGGCATGCTGGATTTCGGTCGTTTCTGGACCGGGCCGGGCTACGCGGCCCGGCTGGTGCAGTCGGCGTCCGGCGCTGAGATCCGCACCAACGCGAGCGTGCTGGCGCTGCATCCGGGAGGCGAGCTCGATGTCTCGACGCCAGCTGGCATCGAGCGGGTCGCGGCGCGCGTGGTGCTGCTCGCCACGGGCACGCGCGAGTCGCCGCGCGCGGCCCGCCTGCTGCCCGGCACGAGGCCCTGGGGCGTGCTGAACACCGGCGCCTTCCAGGAGATGGCCCATGCCGGCGGCATGGTTCCCTTCCGCCGGCCGGCGATCATCGGGGGCGAGCTCGTCGGCTTCTCCGCGCTGCTCACCGCGCGCCATGCCGGGATCCGGCCCGTGGCCCTGGTCGAGGAGGGCGCGCGGGTCGCCGCGCCCTGGCCTGCCGCCCTCGTCGCGCGCCTCGCCTTCGGCGTGCCGGTGCTCGCCGGCGCGCGCATCCTGGGCATCGAGGGCGGCGCCCGCGTCGAGGCGCTGCGCGTCGAGCATGGCGGACGCGAGCGGGTGATCACCTGCGACGGCGTCGTCGTCTCCGGGCGCTTCCTGCCCGACGCCGCCTTCGTGCGCACCAGCCATCTCGGCATGGACGGATCGACCGGCGGCCCAGCGGTCGACGCGGACGGGCGATGCACCGATCCCGCCTTCTTCGCGGCGGGCAACGTCCTGCGCCCGGCGCGGCATTCCGGGGCCGTGGCGCGCGAGGGCATGGCCGCGGCGCGCGCGATCCTCCGCGCGCTGGATCGCGATGCCGTCGCATCCGCGCATGGGGCGGCGCGATGAGCGGCGCGGGCGCGATCCTCGCCATCGACCAGGGCACGACCGGCACGAAGGCGATCGCGTGGCGCGATGGCGCGCTGCGCGAGGTCGGGCGGCGCGTCCATCGCCAGATCCGCCCGCGGCAGGGCCATGTCGAGCACGACCCGATGGAGCTGCTCGGCCACCTGCGCGAGCTCCTCGCGCAGGCAGGGCCGGTCGATCTCGTCGGCATCGCGAACCAGGGCGAGACCGTCGTCGCCTGGGACGAGGCGACCGGAAGGCCGCTGCACAACGCGCTGGTCTGGCAGGACGAGCGCACCGCCGACGAGGTCGCGCGGCTTCGCGCGGCTGGCGTCGAGGCGCTGGCGCTCGCGCGCGCGGGCCTGCCGCTCGATCCCTATTTCTCCGCGACCAAGCTGCGCTGGCTGCTCGACAACGCCGAGGGCGCGCGCGAGCTGCTGCGACTGGGGCGGCTGCGCCTCGGCACGAGCGACGCCTTCTTCCTGCGCAACCTCGCCGGCGCCGGCGCGACGGATCCCTCGACCGCATCGCGCACCAGCCTGATGGACATCCGCAGCCTGCGCTGGGACGAGGAGCTCTGCGCGGCCTTCGGCGTGCCGCTCGAGTGCCTGCCGGAGATCAGGCCGACGACCGGTCCCTTCGGCATCGCACCGGGCGGCGCGCGGATCGTGGCCAGCGTCGTCGACCAGCAGGCGGCGCTCTTCGGCCATGGCTGCGAGGCGCCGGGCGACATCAAGATCACCTTCGGCACGGGCGCCTTCGCGCTCGCGCTCTCGCCCGGCGTGCCCGAGGCGGGTGGCGCCGACGGCCTGCTGCCGACCTGCGCGTGGAAGCTCGGCGACGCGCCGCCGCGCCATGCGCTCGATGGCGGGATCCTCGCGGCGGGCGCCGCGCTCGAGTGGCTCGGCGAGGTCGGCCTCGTCGCGAGCCACGCGCAGCTCGACGGGTTCGAGGGGCCCTCGTCGCTGGAGCGCGGCATCGCCTTCGTGCCGGCGCTCGCGGGTCTAGGGTGCCCGCACTGGGACCGCGCGGCGCGCGGTTGCTGGCTCGGCCTCGACCTCGCGACCGGCGCCGGCGACCTGCGCCGCGCCGTGCTCGAGGGCATCGCGATGCGCGCGGCCGAGCTCGTCGGCGCGATGCGCGCGCGGCTGGGATCGGTGTCGCGCGTGGCGGTCGATGGCGGGCTCGTGCGCAGCGCGTTCTTCCGTGTCTTCCTCGCGGATGCGCTGGGCCAGGCCGTCGAGGTCGCCGCGACGCCGGACATGACGGCGCTCGGCACGCTGCATCTCTGCCTTGCCGCGGCCGGGCGCGCGGAACGGCCGGGCGCGGGCGAGCGCCTGCGCGTCGAGCCGCGCGCGCCGCTGCCGCCGGAACTGCATGCGCGCTACGCGCGCGCGGTGGAGCTCAGCCGCGCCTGGGGCCGCGGGGGCTGACCGCCCCGGCGCGCCGCGGCTACATCATCTTGCGCGGCAGCCAGAGCGCGAGGTCCGGCACGAAGTAGAGCAGCGCGACCATCAGGCACATCAGCAGGAAGAACGGGAAGGCCACCCAGCCGATATAGGTGATCTGGTGGCCGGTCATGCCCTGCAGCACGAAGAGGTTGAAGCCGACGGGCGGCGTGATCTGCGCCATCTCGACGACGATCACGATGAAGATGCCGAACCAGACGAGGTCGAAGCCCGCGCGCTCGATCGTCGGCATCACCACCGCCATGGTCAGCACGACCATCGAGATGCCGTCGAGGAAGCAGCCGAGCACGGAGTAGAACACCGTGAGGATCAGGATCAGCATGCCCGGCCCGAGGTCGAGCGCGTCGATCCATTCCGCGAGCGCGCGCGGCAATCCCGTGAAGCCCATGGCCAGCGTCAGGAAGGCGGCGCCGGCGAGGATGAAGGCGATCATGCAGGAGAGCCGCGTGGCGCCCATCAGGCTCTCGACGAAGACCTGGCGGTTCATGTCGCCCTGCAGCGTGGCCACCAGCAAGGCGCCCGCGACGCCGACGGCCGCGGCCTCGGTGGCGGTGGCGAAGCCGGCGTAGATCGAGCCGAGAACCAGCACGATCAGGCCGACCGAGGGCAGCAGGAAGCGCGCGGCGTGGATCTTCTCGAACAGGCTCGTGCGCATGTCGGCGGCGGGGATGCGGTCGGCGTTCGCGAGCGACCAGCCGACGACCCAGGCCATGAAGAGCCCGGCCAGCGCGAGGCCGGGCACCACGCCGGCGATGAAGAGCTGCGCGATCGAGGTGTTCGTCTGCACGCCGTACACGATCATGATCAGCGACGGCGGGATCAGCAGGCCGAGCGTCCCCGAGCCGGCGAGCGAGCCGACGATCATGCCCTCCGGGTAGCCGCGCCGGCGCAGCTCGGGGATCGACATCTTCCCGATCGTCGCGCAGGTGGCCGCCGAGGAACCCGAGATCGCGGCGAAGATCGTGCAGCCGATGACGTTGGTGTGCAGCAGGCGGCCGGGCAGGCGCTGCATCCATGGCGCGAGGCCGCGGAAGAGGTCCTGCGACAGGCGCGTGCGGAACAGGATCTCGCCCATCCAGATGAACATCGGCAGGGCGGTGAGCGTCCAGGACGAGGAGGCGCCCCAGATCGTCGTCACCATCGCCGGGCCGACCGGGCGGCTGGTGAACAGCTCCATCGCGATCCAGCCGGTGCCCAGCAGGGCGAGGCCGATCCACACGCCGGACCCGAGGATGGCGAACATCAGCAGGATGAGCAGGCCCGCGATCTCGAGGTTGGCCATGGCGCGGCGCGTCCTACTCGGTGTGCTGCAGTTCGGCGGTGAGGTCGCTCGCGGCCGGGTCGCGGCCGCGCAGCACCTCGACGAACTCGTCGACGAAGGCGATGGCGAGCACCGTCACGCCCAGCGCCATCGCGCTCTGCGGGATCCAGAGCGGCGAGGCGTCCATCGCGTCGGAGCGCGAGTCGAACTCCCAGGACCAGTAGACCATGTCCCACGCGTACCAGGCGAAGAAGCCCGAGAGCAGGATGGCGACGGCGAGGCACCAGTACTCGATCCAGCGGCGCGCACGACCGCCGAAGCGCTGGATGACGAGGGTCACGCGGATATGCTCGCCGCGCCTGAGCGTGCTCGCGAGCGCGAAGAAGGAGGACGCCGCCATCGCGTAGCCGGCATAGGCGTCCGTCCCGCGCACGTAGAGGTCCGTGAAGCCGCCGACCACCTGCAGCAGCGTGACGACGAGGATCGCCACCATGCCGAGGCCCGCGGCCCAGGCGCTGGCGGCGTAGAGGCCGTCGAGGAACCTGCGCATGCCCTGTGCTCCGGGGCCAGGGGCCGGCGCCCGCCCTGCGGCGGGGCCGGCCCCGGCCGTTCAGGCGCCTGCCTTGTATGCCGCGACGAGGGCCTGGCCGTCGGCGCCGGCGCGGCCGAGCCAGTCCTTGGCCAGTTCCTCGCCCCAGCGCTGGAAGCCGGCCTTGAGCGCGGCCGAGGGCGCCTCGACGGTCATGCCGTTCTTGCGGAACTCGTCGAGGTAGAAGTTGGCGAGCCGCTCGGACTCCGCCCAGCCGCGCGCCTCGGCGACCTCCGCCGCCTTGGCGACGGCGGCGCGCGTCGCGTCGTCGAGCGAGGCCCAGGCGCGCTGGTTCACCATGACCATGTTCTTCGGCAGCCAGGCCTGCACGTCGTAGAAGAACTTCACGTGCTCCCAGATCTTGGCGTCGTAGCCGGTCGAGCCGGAGGAGATCATCGAGTTGACGCGGCCCGAGGCGAGCGCCTGCACGAGCTCGGCCGCCTGGATGGTCGTGACGCGCATGCCGGCGAGCTCGGCGAAGCGCCCCGCCGAGGCGCCGTAGGAGCGGAAGGACAGGCCGCGCAGGTCCTCGGGCGCGTTGAGCGCCTTCGGGCTGTAGAAGCCCTGCGCGGGCCAGGGCACGGCGAAGAGCATGCGCACGCCGCGCGACTGCAGGCGCTTCTCGACCAGCGGCTTCTGCACGCCGGCGAGGCGCCGGGCCTGCGGGAAGGACGTGGCGAGGAAGGGGACGTTGTCGGCCCCGAAGAGCGCGTCCTCGTTCTCGAGCACGACCATGAGCAGCTCGCCCATCTGCGCCTGGTTCGTCTGCACCGCGCGCATGATCTCCGGCACCTTGAACAGCGAGGCGCCGGCATGGACCGTGATCTCGAGCTTGCCGGCCGTCGCGTCCTTCACGTCCTTGGCGAACTGGATGAGGTTCACGGAGTGGAAGTTGGTCGCCGGGTAGCCGGCCGGCAGGTCCCATTTCCACTTCGCCTGGGACGCGGCGGGACGGGCGATGGCGGCCGCGGCGAGGCCGGCGGCGGCGCCGCGCGCGAGGCGGCGGCGGGAGATGGTCTGCATGGGGGGCTCCCTGTGTCTGCTTGCCTGGAGGGGGGCCCGGCGCTCGGCCGGGCGGGGTGGCCGGAGGCTAGGCCGCGGCGCGGAACCCGGTCAAGAAAGCCCCCCGGTAGGCGATGGCGCCGCGCCGGATGCCGGATTAACCTTGCGGCGACGACGGGTGTCGCGGGGTGGCGACGCCCGCGGGGACCGGGCCGCGCGGCGGCCCGCAACAGGGGAGACGCAGGAATGTCACGGATTGGACGCAGGACCGCGATCGGCGCAGCGCTGGGCGTCGCGATGGCGGCGGGCGCTGCCTCGGCGCAGGACGTCGAGGTGAGGATGTACTTCCCGGTCGCCGTCGGCGGCCCGGTGACGAAGATCATCGACGAGTACGCCGCGGGCTTCGAGAAGGAGAACCCGGGGATCAAGGTCAAGCCGATCTATGCCGGCGACTACCAGCAGACCGTCGCCAAGGTGCTGACCGCCATCAAGGGCGGCGACGTGCCCGAGACCGCGATCCTGCTCGCCGCCGACCTCTTCCTGCTCGAGGACGAGGGCGTGATCGTGCCGATCGAGGACTTCGCGAGGACCGCCGAGGACAAGGCCTGGCTCGCGACCTTCTACCCGGCGTTCATGGAGAACGCGAAGCTCAAGGGCAAGGCCTACGCGATCCCGTTCCAGCGCTCGACGCCGGTGCTCTACTGGAACAAGGAGCACTTCAAGGCCGCCGGCCTCGACCCCGACAAGGGGCCGCGCAACTGGGCCGAGATGCGCGAGATGGCGAAGAAGCTGACGAAGAAGGATGCCTCGGGCGCCGTCACGCAATGGGGCATCCAGATCCCGTCCGACGGCAACACCGCCTGGC
Source organism: Pseudomonadota bacterium (assembly GCA_041178225.1). Lineage (GTDB taxonomy): Bacteria > Pseudomonadota > Alphaproteobacteria > CACIAM-22H2 > CACIAM-22H2 > CAIOSQ01. The sequence continues at coordinate 15,822 of JBEGVV010000086.1, forward strand.
TGTTCACCGGCATGACGACCGGCAACGGCGCGCGGCTCACCAACGCCGACGGCAACAAGGTCTCCTTCGACGACCCGAAGGTCGTGGAGGCCGTGCAGGCCTGGCACGACCTCTCGCGCGTCGACGGCACGCAGCCGCGCGGCCTGATCTCCTGGGGCGCCACGCCGCGCGACTTCATCGACGGCAAGGCCTCGATGATCTGGCACACCACCGGCAACCTCACCAACGTCCGCACGAACGCGAAGTTCGACTTCGGCGTCGCCTTCCTGCCCGGCCTCCGGCAGAACGGCGCCCCGACGGGCGGCGGCAACTTCTACATCTTCAAGGGCGCGCCGCGCGCCAAGCAGGAAGCGGCGTTCAAGTTCGTGAAGTGGATGACCACGCCGGAGCGCGCCGCCGACTGGTCGGTGAAGACCGGCTACGTCGCCACCTCGGCGGCCGCCTACGACACGCCGACGCTCAAGGCCTACACCGCGGGCTTCCCGCAGGCGATCGTGGCGCGCGACCAGCTCAAGGAGGCCGTGCCCGAGCTCACGACCCACGAGAACCAGCGCGTGACCAAGGTCTTCAACGACGCGCTGCAGGCGGCGATGACGGGCTCCCGCCCGGCCGAGGCGGCGCTCAAGGACGCGCAGCGCGAGGCCGAGCGCATCCTCAAGGACTTCAAGTGAGGCCCTGCCCCTTCCCGCGCCCCGGCGCGGGAAGGGGCGGACGGCCCGCGCGGGGCCCCGGCCCCGCGCGGCGCCCTCCTTCCCGCCTGCCCCTCCACAGCCGCCGCGCGCCGGTGCTATGGATCGGGGCATGAGCCTTCCCCCCGGGGACGCGCCGGCGGTCGCGCTGCGCGGCGTCTCCATCTCCTTCGCCGTCGATGGCGGTGGCGCCTACGACGCCGTCGCACGGACCGACCTCTCGGTCGCGCCGGGCGAGTTCGTGGCCATCGTCGGGCCGACGGGCTGCGGCAAGTCGACCCTGCTCAACGTCGCGGCCGGGCTGCTGCGCCCCTCGACCGGTGGCACGGAGATCCTCGGCGCGCGGCTCGAGGGCCTGAACGCGCGCGCCGGCTACCTGTTCCAGCAGGACGCGCTGATGCCCTGGAAGACCGCGCTCGACAACGTCGCGGTCGCGCTCGAGCCGCAGGGCGTCGCGCGCGCCGAGGCGCTCGACCGCGCGCGGGCCTGGCTGGCGCGGGTGGGGCTCGAGGCCTTCGCCGCGCGCTACCCGCACATGCTCTCCGGCGGCCAGCGCAAGCGCGTGGCGCTCGCGCAGGTGCTGATCCGCGACCCCGCCATCCTGCTGATGGACGAGCCCTTCGGGCCGCTCGACGCGCAGACGCGGCAGATCATGGGCAACCTGCTGCTCGACCTCTGGGCGCGCGACCGCAAGGCGGTGATGTTCGTCACCCACGACCTCGAGGAGGCGATCGCGCTCTCCGACCGAGTCGTCGTGATGTCGGCGGGGCCGGCGGCCTCGATCGTCGACGACTTCCGCGTGGACCTCGCGCGCCCGCGCGACATCGCGGAGATCCGCACCGAGCCGGCCTTCCACGAGATACACCGGGCGATCTGGGCCAAGCTGCGCGGCGAGGTGCGCAAGGCCTACGCGCTCGGGGAGGGAAGGGCGTCGTGAACCGGCTCGTCCTGCTCGCGCTGCGCATCGCCGTCGCGCTGATCCTGCTCGCGGCCTGGCACGTGCTGACGACGGTGCCGATCGGCGGCAGGAAGCTGCTCGACCCCTTCTTCTTCTCGACGCCGCTCGACGTGCTCGCGCGCGTCTGGAAGGACTTCGCGGGCGGCGGCATCTGGCGCCACCTCGGGATCACGCTGCTGGAGACGGTGCTGGCCTTCACCATCGGCTCGGTCGGCGGGATCGTCTTCGGCTTCGTCTTCGCGCGCGGCGAGCTCGTCGCCGCCGTGTTCGACCCGTACATCAAGGCCGCGAACGCGCTGCCGCGCGTGGTGCTGGCGCCGATCTTCGCGCTCTGGTTCGGCCTCGGCATCTGGTCGAAGGTCGCGCTCGGCTTCACGCTCGTGTTCTTCATCGTGTTCTTCAACGTCTACCAGGGCGTGCGCGAGGTCAGCCCGACGATCCTCGCCAACGCCCGGATGCTCGGCATGAACGAGCGCCAGCTCCTGCGCCATGTCTACTGGCCGGCGGCGCTGACCTGGATGTTCTCCTCGCTGCATACCGCCGTGGGCTTCGCGCTGGTCGGCGCCGTCGTGGGCGAGTATCTCGGCTCGGCCGCGGGGCTTGGCTACAAGATCCACGAGGCGGAGAGCGTCTTCGACGTCACCGGCGTCTTCGCCGGGATGCTGATCCTCGCGGTCTTCGTGATCGTCATCGATTCCGTCGTCACCGCGATCGAGAAGCGCCTGCTCGTCTGGCGCCCCGGGCAGGCCTCGACGACGGCGCAGGGCTGAGGCAGCGACACAGGAGGAAACCATGACCACTCGCAGGATGTTCACCGCCGGCGCGGCCGGCCTTGCCACGCTCGCACTCGCGCCCGGCGCCAAGGCGCAGGCGCTGGAGAAGCCGAAGCTGACGATCGGCGTCGGCGGCAAGCCGCTGCTCTACTACCTGCCGCTCACCATCGCGGAGACGCGCGGCTTCTTCCGCGAGGAGGGGCTGCAGGTCGAGACGAACGACTTCGGCGGCGGCTCGCGCGCGCTGCAGGCGCTGCTCGGCGGCTCGGTGGACCTGGTCACGGGCGCCTACGAGCACACGATCCGCATGCAGACCAAGGGCCAGGACGTGCGCGCCGTGCTCGAGCTCGGCCGCTTCCCGGGCATCGTGCTCGCCGTGCGCAAGGACCGCGCGGGGCAGATCAAGGGGCCGGCCGACCTCAAGGGCGCGAAGATCGGCGTCACCGCGCCGGGATCCTCGACCAACTTCTTCGTCAACTTCCTGATGGCGAAGGCCGGGGCCAACCCGAAGGACGCCGCCTTCATCGGCGTGGGCACCGGGCTGAGCGCGGTGGCCGCGATGAAGAAGGGCGAGATCGACGCGATCTCGAACCTCGACCCGGTGATCTCGAAGCTGGAGACCGACGGCGACATCGTCGTCATGGCCGACACGCGCACCGAGGCCGGCACCAAGGCGATCTTCGGCGGCGCCAACCCGGCCGCGGTCGTCTACATGCGCAACGACTTCATCGAGCGCCACCCGAACACGACCCAGGCCATCGTCAACGCCTTCCACAAGGCGCTGCGCTGGATCGCCACGGCGAGCCCCGACGACATCGCGAAGTCGGTGCCGGAGACCTACTACCTCGGCGACCGCGCGCTCTACGTGCGCGCCGTGAAGGCCTCGCTCGAGACCTACTCGCGCGACGGCATCATCCGGCTCGACGGCATGCGGAGCGCGCTCGGCATGCTCAAGGAGTTCGACGACGAACTGAAGAACGTCCGGGACGAGGACCTGCCCAGGACCTTCGTCGAGCGCTTCGCGCGCAAGGCGGGCGGCGGCTGACCCGGCTGGGCGGGTGCCCGCCCTGGCGGGCTGATCCACCCGCTATGGATCGGATAGCCGTGGCCGGCTTCGCGACCTGCATCGATCCTTGCTCCCAAGGCCGTGGCGCGCTGGCGCCACGCCTCGCCGCACGAGCGGCGAGGCCCGGGGCCAGGAGGAGCAACGACGTGCTGGTCCTTAGCGAGATAAGCGTGTCGCGCGCGCGTTTGGCCCGCATCCTCGCCGCCTGCGCGCGCGCGCCGGCCGTGGTGGTCGATTTCTACCGGCCCGTCGGCCTTGTCCACCAGCGCGAGCACTACTTCCTCGACGTGGTCGACGCCGAGGGCAACATCCAGGGATCGGTCGCCGCCGGAGAGGGGTGGTCCGGCGCGATGGTCTGGACGAACCTGCACGAGATCAGGCGGGCCCTGCGGCAGCGGCAGGACGCGTTCGTCTGCCTCCAGGTCGGGCACGAGACCCTCCTCGTCGATGGTCGCCCGGTATCCTACGCGGATCCGCTCAAGGGCCTCGACATCGCGCGTGCCGAGGGCGGCCCCCCGGTCGTGGAGTTCGCGGACGAGCCCGAACCGGTCCTCGTCCTTGGAATCGACGACACCGCCGATGCAGCCGATGGGCACGCGACCCTGCGCCATGCGGCGATCGAGGTCCCGCCGGCCATCGCCGGCTTGCCGGTCGAGGGCGTGGCATGGCTCGGCGGCGAGGGAAAGCCGGCATCCTGACATCCGGAACGTGGCCGGGGCGCTCCATCCGGAACGGATGAATCCCCGGCGCGATCGCGGCGAATCGACTCATCTTGGCGCTGCCGCGTGCATGCGATGCTGGGTCGGGCCTTCCGCCCCGTCCTGGCCGCTTGCTCGGGGACATGTTCCCCGGGGCGTCGCCCCGACGAATTGATCTTCGCAGGGTGGGTGGACTGACATGCGCATCCCAATGATCGCGGCCATGCCGATCGCGCTTGCGATGGCGCTGGCCGGGTGCAGCATGCAGCAGGCTGCGCCCTTCGTCGTCGTCCTCCCGGTCGCTGTCGAGCTCGCGCTCGCCGAGGCGACCAAGGACGCGCGCGAGATCGGGCGCTTCGGGGCCTGGACAGCGGCGCAGGCAGGATATCCTGGTCGCCGCGCCTGCTTCGTCTCCGCGGCGCCTGCCTCGACGCTTCAGTTGCCGACGCGCATCGCCGATGTCCCGGCATCGCCGTCCGCCGCGCGCAGCGCCCCCGCCCAGCGCAGGAAGGAAGCCGTCGCTTTGGTGGTGTCGCAGCGCAGCGCCGGCCCGGTTCGCGACGAGGTCTCCTTTCGCGCCGGCTGGGATCTCGCCGCGGGGCGCGAGGTCGCGATCTCGGTCGATGGCCGCCAGGTCGCGACGCTCGCGCGACGCACCGCGCTGGAGCCGGACATAGCCCATGCGCGCGACGCGGCAGCAGGACCCGCGATCGTCGCGGCCCTGCGCGCGGGCAAGCGCCTCGAGGTCGTGAGCATCGGGCCGGCGAGCGCGACGAACAGGGACAGCTTCGACCTCGCCAGGTTCGGCGAGGCGCTCGACGCCGCGAACGCGGCCTGCGGCCTGCGCTAGCGCGTGGTCGCCCGGGGCTGGCCTCTCGCAAGGGCGTCGACCATGCGCCAGGCCGCTGGCGCGGTCAGAAGCGCTTCACCAGGAGCGTCTGCAGGCGGAGATTCGAGTAGTCGTAGTTCGGGATGTTCGACCGGGCCGCGAAGTGCTCGGCGGAGAAGGTCAGCGTGACGTCCTCGAGCGAGGCGGCCACTTCCTGGCCGGCCCAGCCGAACAGGTTGCCGAGCGGAAGCGTGTAGCCGGTCTTGAAGCGGCGGTTGTCGTCGCGCCGCGAGAAGGAAGCGATCGACGCGTCCGGCTCGTCGTAGCTGTCCGTGCCGATGGACGCGGATGTCGCGATGAACTGTCCGTCGCCCAGCAGCCAGAGATGGCTCAGCGATGCCTCGTGCCCGCCATAGGCGTTGTAGGATTCCTCGGCCGCCTTGCGAGTCAGGACGAGGCTGGCGCCGAGGCGATGCGAGGGCGCGAAGGACCAAGCCCCGCCGATCTCTAGATCGTAGCGGCCGCCGCTGCGCGTCGGCGCCGTCGCGGCCGACGACGTCGCCTGGAACGTCTGGGTCTGCGCCCATGCGGAGGCATGGATGTCCACGGTCCTCGATGGCGCCCAGTCGGCACGCAGCTTCGTGCCTGAGGAATGGAGATAGGGCTGGTAGTCCAGCCGGACCCGGGAATGGGTCAGCAGGGGCGAGACCGAAAGTCCATCGGCCAGCTTGAGCGAGGCCCCGCCCTCGAGGCTCAGGGCGCCGAGGTCCTGGGTGTCGATCTCGACCTGGTTCGCGACGTAGCCGACCGCGTTGAAGACGAGCTCGTGCTCGTCCTGGTGGCCGAGGTCGTGGCGTATCCCGATCGTGCCAAGCAGGAGCTGGCCGATGTCGCTCTTGCGGTGGGGTGTCGCCGCGAAGGGAAGGTCGCCGACGAAGTTCACCTTCTCGCGCGGGAACGCGTTGCGGTTGCCGTTGTACTCGAGGCCGGTCCCGAGCGAGTACGCCACACGGGTGGTCCGGCTGCGCTTCGCGATCTCCTCGAGGTATCGCTGCGCCTCGATCCGCGATTCGGGCGAGAGCTGGCTGGCATCCAGCGCCCGCAGCTCGCGCTCGGCCTCCTGGATGTTGTCCAGGCGGAAGAGCACGATCGCGTAGAGGAGGCGGATCTCAGCGGTGGCGGGCGCGAGCAGCATGATGCGCTCGAGCGTCGTCACCGCGCTCTTGAGGTCGCCCTGCGCGACGCGCTGCTGCACGAAGCGGATGTTGAGCGCCACGTCGTCGGGGCTGCGCAGCAGTTCCTCGAAGGTCACCGTCGGCCCTGCCGGCCTGGCACGCTGGCGCGACGACCCGAGCCCTTCGCCCTCGGCCTCGAGCTGCTGCTGGATGCGCTCCGGGGCGCGTTCGGGCTGGGAAGGCTGTGCCAACGCCACGGCCCCGTGGAGCAACAGAAGGAGCGCGATCGATGCCCCGAGCCTGCCGTTTGCGTGTTCCACGATTCGATCGTCCGGGAAGGGAACGGGGCGCGACGCCCGTTCTGGAGCGAGCTCGCAGCATCGGGTTTCGCCACGCGGCGCGCCGCCGAACTTCGACCAATGCGGAGATATCTCGCCCCTTGCTGTAGCGCGACGCGTGCTGCTGTCGGAGCGTCCGGCCCGCCTCGGCCAGCGGGGATCCCGGAAGCCTTGGAAACAGGCGAAACCCGATGTCCAGATCCGCAGCCGTCCTTGCCATCGCCCTCGCGTCCTGGGTGGGAGCCGCCGCAGCCCCTTCCGGCGCGCAGCAGCCCGGCGATGGCCGCGTCGGCACCGCGGCGGCGGTTCGCGGGGCCGTTCAGCTCGCGGCGCTCGGGCCCGCGCCGACCAGTCTCGCGCGGCAGGTCGGCACGGTGGTCACGAGCGGATCCCCGCTGTTCCTGGGCGACGCGATCGAATCCGGGCCCGGGGCAGGGCTGCAGGTCCTGCTTGCGGACGAAACCGTCTTCACGATCGGCCCCGACGCGCGTCTCACCATCGACGAGTTCGTCTACAGCCCTGCAGGCGGTGCCGGGCGCCTCACGGCGACCGTCGCGCGCGGCGCCTTCCGCATGATCAGCGGGAAGGTCGCCGCGGCGGGACCGGACGCGATGCGCGTCAGGACGCCGGTGGCCACGATCGGCATCCGGGGCACGATGGTCGGCGGCGAGGTCGGCCAACGGGGCGAGACCTTCGTCGTCCTGCTCGGCCCGGGCCCGCGCGCGATGGCGGAAGGCCAGCGCGTCGGCCGCATCGCGGTCTTCGCCAACGCGGCGCCGCCGGGCCAGGCCGTGGAGATCACGCGCGCGGGATTCGGCACCACGGTCTCGGCGCCGTCGATCGCGCCGCCGCCACCCGCGCGCATCGACCAGGCGCGCATCCAGCAGCTTGGCGCATCGCTGCAGAGCCGCGGCGCACCGCCGCCATCTCCGGCCGCGCCGGCCGCACAGCAGGGACAGGGCGGCGCGCAGGCCGCCGCCCCGCAGCAGCAAGGCCAGGCCGCGCCGGCCCCTGGCTCCGAGCCGCCGGCTGCAAGTGCGGCAGCCGCCGCGGCGATCGAGCCCGGTGCACCGCCCCCGACACCACAGGCGGCGCCCGCGCCGATCGTCCCGCCGGTCGCCGCCTTCGCGCCGCCCATGCCGACAGATCTCGGCGCGATGGTCGTCGACCTCGGCTCCGCGGTCCGCCTGGCGGTGCAGCAGGCGAACGAGCAGCAGCTGGCTCCGGGCAGCACCACCACCACGGCGACGAACGCGGCATTCACCCTGCCGGAGATCGCCCGCCAGGCTCAGCTCAATGCGACGCTGCCGCAGAACGTGGTGCTGCCGCTCGCCATCCAGCTCGACTGGTCGAACATCCCCGACCTCGACCTCCACATGACCGCGCCCGACGGTGCCGGGGGCAGGGCGCATGTCTTCTTCGGCAATACCGGCAGCTACAACTCGGCGCCTTTCGTGAAGCTCGGCAACGACCGCGTCGCCAGCATAGGCGGGTCCGAGGTCATGGCGATAAACGGGCTGACGACGACGAACCTCCCGGCCGACAACCTGTATCGCGCCACGGTCCATAACTTCGGCGACCAGTCCGCAAGCGGCACGACGCTATCGAGCCTCTCCAACGCGACGGTCAAGGTCGTGACCGGCGGCACGCTCGACGTGTCCGGCAACACGGGCGACCGGATCTCCGGCGGCACCACGCGCGGCGTCTTCACCGTGCCGCAAGGCGGTGCCGGGAACGCGTGGGTCGTGCTGGAGATCAATCCCCTCACGCGGGTCGTGAAGCCCGTCGGCACGATCACGAACATGCCCAATCCCGCCTCCGCCCCATGAGGGGCGCTTTCCCGTCCGCCGCGGGCGGCTGAGCCTGCGATGCGAAGCGATGGCCGCGGCGCCTCGATGCGCCCTCGCGTCTTCCGTCCCGGCGAGATCGTCTTCCTCGAGGGCATGCACGGCGAGGAAGCCTTCCTCCTGAAGGAGGGCGCGGTGGAGATCTTCCGTTCGTCCGGGTCGGGAGAGGTGGTCCTCGCCACGATCACGCCCGGGGACATCTTCGGGGAGATGGCGCTCGTCGACTCCCGGCCGCGTTCGGCGAGCGCGCGCTGCGTCGGCGTCGTCGTGGCGACCCCGATCCCGCGCCGGCTCCTCGAGCAGGAACTCGCGCGGAGCCCGATGATCGTGCGGGCCCTCGTCGAGCGCTACATCCGCATCATCCGCGACGCCAATCGCCGGCTGGGGGACTGACGTGACCATTCGCAGCTTCGCCGCCGTCCTTCGCCGCGGCATATCGGTCATCGTGCCGAGCGTCCTGCTCGTCCTCGTCCTCGTCCTGCGCCAGGCGGACCCGGGCGACGTGCTCACCGATTTCCGCAATCGCGTCTTCGACCTCTACCAGCGCCTCGAGCCGCGTGCCCAGTCGGACGCGCCCGTGCGGATCGTCGACATCGACGACGAGACGCTGGCGCGGCTTGGCATCCAGTGGCCATGGCCGCGCACGATCCTCGCGCGCATGACGACCGCGCTCGCCGAGGCCGGCGCCGCGGCGATCGTCTTCGACGTCGTCTTCGCGGAACCCGATCGCACGTCGCCGGCAAGCGCCGCCAGGATCTGGAACCTGCCCGAGGACGACGTCGAACTGCGCGCGAGGCTCGAGGCCATTGCCGACCACGATCGCGTCTTCGCCGAGGCGATCGCCGCGGCCGGCAACGTCGTGACCGGCTTCGCCCTGACGCCCGACAGGACGGCCGCGCGACCCCTGCCGCGCGGTGGCTTCGCCGTCGCGGGAGACGACCCGCGGGAATTCCTGCGCGGGCGCTATGCCGGGGCGGTGACGACCCTGCCGGACCTCGAGCGGGCCGCGGCGGGCAACGGCTTCATGAACTTCGCCCCCGGGACGGATCTCGTGGTCAGGTCCGTCCCGTTGCTCCTCGCCTCGCAGGATGGCCGGCTCCATCCGAGCCTGGTCGCGGAGGCCTTGCGGGTCGCGCAGGGTGCCCGCACCTCGATCGTGAAGTCGTCCGGAGCGAGCGGCGAGACGGCCTTCGGCGCGCGCTCGGGCATCAACCAGGTCAAGATCGGCCAGTTCGTCGTCCCGACCGACGCGCAGGGCGGCATCGTCGCGCATTATGCGCGCCGCCGGGACGGGCTCTACGTCCCCGCCTGGAAGGTGCTCGACGGGGCCGCGGACGCGGCGGAATTCGATGGCGCCATCGTCCTGGTCGGCACGTCGGCCGCCGGGCTGCGCGACCTGCGCCCATCTCCGATCGATCCGCTCATGCCCGGCGTCGAGGCGCATGCGCAGGCGCTCGAGCAGATCCTGCTCGGGCACTTCCTGTCGCGTCCGGACTGGGCGGATGGCGTGGAATGGCTGACCACGCTGGTCCTTGGCGGCGCGATGATCGCGCTCCTCGCGACGGTCGGCGCCCTCGCGTCCGCCCTCGTCGGCTTCGCGGCGGTCGGAGGCATCATCGTCGCATCCTGGTACTGCTACCGCGAGATATTGTGGCTCTTCGACCCGGTCTTCCCGGCCGCGGCGTCGCTCGCCATCTACCTGTCGGGCTCCCTCATCGGCTACCTGCGCACCGAGGCGGAGCGCAAGCAGGTGCGTGGCGCCTTCTCGCAGTACCTGTCGCCGGACCTCGTCGAGCGGCTGGCGCGCGATCCGTCGTTGCTGCGCCTGGGCGGCGAGACCCGGAACCTCACGCTGATGTTCTGCGACGTCCGCGGCTTCACGTCGATCTCGGAGCGGTTCAAGGCCGATCCCCAGCGGCTTACCCAGCTCATCAACCGGTTGCTCACGCCGATGACCGAGGTGGTCCTCGAGCGCCGGGGGACGATCGACAAGTACATGGGCGACTGCATCATGGCGTTCTGGAACGCGCCGCTCGACAACCCGGCGCACGCCGTCGATGCCTGCGCCTCGGCGCTCGCCATCCAGTCCTGCCTCGCCGACCTCAACGCGGAGCTCGCGCGCGAGGCGTTGGCCGCCGGCGAGAAGCACCAGGACCTTGCCGTCGCGATCGGGATCAACACCGGCGACTGCGTCGTCGGCAACATGGGATCGCGGCAGCGCTTCGACTACTCGGCGCTGGGCGACACCGTGAACCTGGCGTCGAGGCTGGAAGGGCAGTCGCGCGCCTATGGCGTCGACATCGTCGTGGGTTCCTCGACCCGCTCCGCGGCCGGGGGGCTCGCGGCGATCGAGCTCGACCTCATCGTCGTCAAGGGCAAGAGCGAGCCCGAGAGGATCCACGCTCTCCTCGGCGGCGAGGACGAGGCGCGCACGCCGGCGTTTCGCGACTTCGCGGCGCTGCACGACAGGATGCTCGCGGCCTATCGCGGGCAGGCCTGGGACGAAGCGGTCGAGATCTCGGCGCGCTGCGCCGCCGCCCGGCCGACCCTGTCCGCGCTCTACGCGATGTACGAGAAGCGCATCGCCCAATACCGGGCCGAACCGCCTGGCAGCGACTGGGACGGCGTCTTCGTCGCCAGGAGCAAGTGAGCGCGCTGCCCGTTCAGGCGTCGACCTCGACTTCCGAGCGAGGGAGGCCGACGCAGGCGAGGCACGAGCCGGGGGCGATGTCCGCGCCCGGCTTGCCTGCGTAGCCGACCTCGCCGCGCCGCACGGCGGTCGTGCACGAGCCGCAATTGCCGGCGCGGCAGCCCGAGTCCATGGCTATCCCCGCGGCCTCGGCCATCTCGAGGATGGTCGCCGCGCCGTTCCAGGCCACGCGCTTGCCCGATCGCGCGAACACGACGGCGAGCTCGCCGGCCGGCGCGGGCGCGGTGGCGGCCGGCGGGGCCGCACCCTTCACCGAGGCGGGGCCGAAGGCCTCGTGGTGGATTCGCCCGGGCTCGACGCCCGCCGCGCCGAGGCCCTCCACCACCGACTTCATCATCGGCGGGGGGCCGCAGAGGTAGAAATGCGGCGACGCCATGTCGCCGACGACGCGCCGGATCAGGTCGACGCTGACGCGTTCGGCATGCTGGAAGCGCTCGCCGGGGGCCTCGCCCGGCTCGGGGTCGCTGTAGCAGACGTTCATGCTGACGTTGGGGTTGCGCGCGGCGACCGCCGCGAGGTGGTCCGCCATCGCGTGCTCGGCGCCGTTGCGCACGCCGTAGAAGAACCAGACCGCGCGCCGCGCGTCGGCGTCGACGATCGCGTTGAGCATGGACAGGACGGGCGTCAGGCCGACGCCGCCGCCGATCAGGACGACCGGCGTCGTGTCGGCGGGGTCCAGCCAGAACGCGCCCGACGGCGCGCGCACGTCGACGATGTCGCCGACCTCCAGGTCGTCGTGGAAGAAGCAGGAGGAGACGCCGGGCGGGATCTCGGGCTTGCCGGGGGGCGAGCCGACGCGCTTGATGGTCACGCGGAAATACTCGGCGCGCGGGGCGTCCGACAGCGAATAGCAGCGCGTCACGGGCTTCGGCTGCCCCGGTATGTTCAGCTTGAAGGTCAGGTACTGGCCGGGATTGAAGCCCGGCAGCGGGCGGCGGTCGTGGGGCTCGAGGTAGAAGGACCGCGTGTCGCGTGCCTCGAGCACCTTGCGCGCGACGACGAACTTGCGGAACCCGTCCCAGGTGCGCTCCGCCTTCTCGCGCTCGCGCGCGCGACGCTCGGCGATCTCGGCCACGCGGGCGGAGAGCAGCGCCCGCTCGGCCTCCGCGCTGCGTCGCGCGGTCCGGGTTGCCTCAACCTCTCGCCAGCCGGCGACGGCAAGCCTGGCGCCAAGCCCGGCGAGGAGGAGCGATGCCGCGGCGGGCAGCAACGTGTCGAGCATGCGCGGGCCTTCCGTTTCTCAGAACTTGATACGCAGCTCGGACCGGATCCCGAGCAGGTCGTTGTCGCGGTCGCGGCGCGCGGCTATGGCATCGGCGCGGAAGATGAGCGCGTTGGTGAGCGGAAGCTGGTACCTGATACCGGCGCCATATTGCGGGCCGCGGGCCGCGCGGCCAGCCTCGAAGGCGCCTTCGCGCACGTCGAGCCCGGCGATCTCGACGACGATCTGCTGGTCGAGCTCGAAGAGGTACTGGATCCCGAGGGCGCCGCCATAGGTGTTGTGCGCGCTGTCGTCGAGCTTCGGGAAGTTCGTCAATCCGTCTGTCTCGAACAGGATGCCCGTGTTCTTCAGGATCCCGCCGGCGCCGGGGTCGCGCGCCAGGGACTGCGGCCGGTCGAAGCCCGCGAACAGGTTGAAGTACGGCACGAGCGTCAGCGGCTTGTGGCTGATCAGGGAGTTTTCCAGAAGCACCGCGAAGCCGTCCGCGCTCTGCTGGCGATTGCGCTCGCGGTCCTGGCCGAAGGCGCCGACGACGCGGACGCTGTTCGACAGCCAGCCGCCATAGCGGCGCGTGAAGGAGATCGCCGCGCTGTCGTAGCCCTGCTCCGCGAGCTCGCGGCGCCCGTCCACGCGACCGATCCCGAACTCCCAGTGCCCTTCGTTGGCGTCCACGAACAGGGCGGCGCCCATGATCCGGGCGTCCTTGTCCGCGAAGTCGCCCAGGGCGTTGCGCAGCGCCGGGCTCGAGACCTTGTTGAACCCGGCGAACACGGAGACGTCCATGTTCGATATGCCCAGCGTCCGGCTGTTGCGGCCAGCCTGCCCGAATGCGACGCCGGTGATCGCATCGTCCATCCATACGCCATTGTGGAAGACCAGCGGCATGAGGCCTGCCGCGAAGGGAATGTCGACGGTGCTGTACGTGCCGAACGCCCCGGACGCGATGTTGCCGAGGTCGCCCTCGAAGAAGAAGGCGTCCACGTTGCCGTCCAGGGTCGCCTCGCCTCGGCGCCGGTCGTCCCCGGCGAACTCGTAGCGCGTGAACTTTCCATTGCGGTCGAAGGGGCGGAACAGCGCGTGGAAGCGCTCGGTCGACGTGATCGCGAGGTCCGCCTCGAGGTTGAGGCGCGTCGCGACCTGCCCGACCTCCTTGCTGCCCGTGTCGTTGAACGCCATCGCGGCGCGCCAGTCGCCGTACACGACCAGCGACGGGCTGGCGGGGTTCTTCGCCCCGAGGAAGTGATAGGAGGGAGGGAGCGGGCCCTCGCGGTAGAGCGGCCGCCCGATCTCGATGAGCGGCCGCGGGGTCTTCACCTCGCGCTTGCCGCCATAGATGTCGACCTGGCGTTCCGCGTCATAGGCGCCCGTGCCGTAGGACGGATCGGGCTTGAAGACGCCGGGGTCGTGCGGCACGCGCTCGACGCCCGGAGACATCGCGGGTTCCTCCTCGGCCGCGCGCGCGGGCGCGGCCGGGGCCGAGGCGAGCGCGGCGGCGACGAGGAGGGGAATGAAGCCGCTGCGAAGGTCGATGGTCATCTCTGGCGTCCTTGGCGGCTCAGCGCACTTCGAAGGCGACGCTGTAGGGATGGATGTCGAGCATCCACTCGTTCATGGCCTGCTCCATCTCCCTCGTCGCCTTGACGAACTTCATGAAGTAGATGGGCTCGGCCCGGCTGCGCATGCGCGCGGCGAGCCTGTACTTGCCGGGCTGCGAGAGCACCTGGGCGGGCACGGTGTAGTTCGCCACGCGCGTGCCCAGGGGCGGGATGCTGCGCGCCTCCATCCTGATGCCAGGCGGATGGTTGAGTACCGTGGTCGGCACCGACGCGGGCCGGATGAATGGCCGCTGGTCGACGTCGAAGTTGATCGGCAGGTACATCTCGCGGTCCGTGCCCTTGACGTTCTGCGTCAGGAACTTGGTCTGCAGGTTGACCAGCTGGACGTCGCGCGGGACGCGCCCGGCGAGCACGTCGAGCGAGTGGATGTCGGCCATGTCGCCGTTCGAATCGACATAGCCGCTTTCCCACACGGTCCGGCCGTCGGGGGCCACGAGGGCGACGTTCAGCCAGATCTCCGGCTGTGCGCCCAGCGACCCGGACGGCAGGTTGTGGCCGCGATTGGTGTTGGTGATGCGATAGGAGAAGGAGAGCCCCTGGCCCGCCTTCGGCGCCGAGGCGAAGAACGGCCCGTCGAGCCTCGAGCCATTCTCCATCACCTTGCGGCGGAGCTCGCGCTTCTCCTCGAGGCGCACGAGGTTCTCCTCGACGATCTCGCGCGCTTCCTCGCGGTCGATGCGATCGCCCCAGGGCTCCGGGAAGCTCTGCTTGATCTCGCCGGACTCGACCTTGTCCTCGAACTCCGGCTTGCCCCAGCCGGCGCGGTGGTCGAACTTCAGCCAGTCGCGGATGTCGAACTTCGATGCCTTGGTGTTGATCGGGAAGATCCCGGGATGCGCGATCGGGTAGCCCGGGCCGTAGAAGGCGTGGTTGCTGTGGCGTCGGTTGGGGTTCACGGGCTTGCCGTTGACCACCGCGCTCGGTCCCGTGTCGTAGCCGTTGGCGACGCCGGGGGTCTTGCCCATGTGGCATTCCTGGCAGGTGGTGCCATCGGACATCGACGGGGAGGCACGGTACTGGTCCCAGACCACCTCGAGCTTGATCCCCGGGTGGACGGCGACCTGGTGGCAGGAGACGCAGAACTCGGACTTCGAGATCTGGTCGAGCTTGAAGACGCCGAGATGGATCTTGTTGCCGCGCTCGCCCGGCCCGGTGGCGACGCGATAGCTGTCCTTCTCGGCGATCACCTCGCCAAGCTTCCCGCCTTCGCCCGAGCCCGTGACCGGCACGTGGATGTCGCCCGGCACGACGCTGCGTTCGCCATTGGTCTTCGCGTACTGCTCCGAGATGCGGTGGCACGTGATGCAGGTGACGCCCTCGCGCGCGACCTCGCTGCGCTCCCATAGCGGACGCCAGCGCTCCTCGCCGCGCTGCGTGCCCACCTGCTGGTGGCAGCGCACGCAGAACCCGCCGATGGTGCCCGAGGACAGGTCGTTGATCGCCTGCTCGAACTTGTGGAACATCGGCGAGATCGACGCGTAGGCGTGGTTGGACGACGCCCACTCCGCGTAGATCTGGCCGTGGCAGGACGCGCATTGCGCGGCGGTCGGATAGGACGTCTCCGCGAGCAGGTCGGCGTGCGGGTCCTTCTCGGTCGCCGTCGCCGAGGTCTCGGGCAGGGGCGCGAGCGCGCTCCCCACGACGACGCAGAACGCCAGCAGGCCGGCGGTCAGGAGCGAGAGGCCGATCCGCGATCGGCGCCGGAGCCCGTCATCTTGCATCTTTCGTCATCCGTGGCTTGAGCGCGTGGTTCTGGTGATAGGCGTGGCAGGTCAGGCAGCCATCCGGCGCCTTGCCCTGCTGGTGGCATGACGTGCAGGCCTCGATGCCGACCGGGACGAAGCCGGACGACGCGGGCTTGTCGCCTTGCAGGTGGCAGGACGCACAGGAACCGGCGCCGGGCATCGCGGCGACATGCGGGCGATGGTCGAAGCGGTGCAGTTGCCGCTGCGGCGCCGGCGATCGATTCCACGCGATGGTCCGTGGCCCGTCCGCGGGACCGGAGATGGCGTGGCACTTCAGGCACTGGCCAGGCCCGTCGGCGCCGAGGATCTCCGCGCGCACGGCCTCGAGGCGCTCCGCGTCGTCGTCGTCGGCCGGGCGCGGGCTGGCGGCGATCGCGTCGAGCCAGGCGCGGACGACCGGGTCGCCATGCGCAGGCCTCGCGTAGCGAAGCTCGAGCCCTTCGGCGCGCCATCCCGGCTGCGTGGCGCCACCGGGGGGCTCGTGCTCGCGGTTGCTCGCCCAGGCGCAGGCCGCCATCCGCGCGGTCTCGCCGGAGAGGCCGCGCAGGAGCCTCGCGCCGTCCCCGCCGAGGCGGCCGGCCGCGAGCGCCGCGATCGGCTCCGCGCCTTTGGCGACCATCGCGTCCGCGAGCTTGCGCAGCGGATCGGCATAGGCGGCCTGGTCGTCCGCCGCGGCACCGAGCAGGAACGCGAGCAGCGCGTTTGCAGGGTCGAGCGACACGGGCGAGGGGTCGGGCGCGTCGCCCGGGGGGCCACATGCCTCCGGCGCCTGCGGCGCTGGCTCGAGCTCGGGCCAGCGCATCACGACGAGGTCGCGGCGCGCGATGCCCTGGTCGTGGCATCCCGCGCAGGCCGCCTCGTAGCCGAGGGTCGCGACCGCACCGCCCTGCTTCTGCGGCTGGTGGCAGCCCAGGCATTGGCCGGCGGGGACGAACTCGGCGTTGCGCGGGTCGGCGAAGTGCTTCGAGATGTGCGACGCGTGGTCGAAGCTCGCCTTGCGGTCGCTAGCGGACGGATACCAGGGCGAGAAGGGCGGGTGGCCCGCCGCGAAGCCATGGAACTGGCGGGCGTGGCAGGACTGGCACTGCGCGTCGGGCATGGCGCTGGCCGGCAGGCTCGCGCCGCGATGCTCGGCGTGGCACGCCACGCAGCTGGTCTGCGGCAGGTCCGCCCGCTTCTCGAAGACGGCGTTGTGCGCGAGTGACTCGCGCCCGTCGAATCCATGGCAGGTGGTGCACGCGCCGTCGATGGCGTGCGGTCCGCCGGGCCGGAGCGCGGCGAGCGCCGCCGAGATCCATGCCGTCGCGCCGCGGCCATGCGCGGCATGGCAGGACGAGCAGCCTTCCTCGCCGAGGAAGGCTGCGTGCGACGGGGACAGGGGGCCAGCGTCGAGCGAGGAGGGAAGCCGCGCGTCGCGCGCGAAGCCGCCGGCGAGGATCACGACGAGCGCGAGGACGAGTGCCGCCGCAGCGAGCGCGATCCGGCCCCGGAGTTGCGCGTGCATGCGGCGAGGGGCGCAGGGCGCATCGCCATGCGGGCATGTCCCGTCGGCCCGCGGCCCTCGTTCGCATGGGCGCCCCCACGCCACGGCGCGCCCGCAACGCCAGCCGAGGGGCGGCCGCTCGTAGCGGCTGCGGTCGTGGCGGAACTGGTCGCGCGAGCCGGTCATCCTGCGTACACGTGGACGATGAGGGTGTGCCATGCCGCCATCACGAGGAAGGCGGTCGCCGCGGGCACGTGCACGAAGGTCCATGCGCGCAGCAGCGTCTGGAGCGCGTATTGCGCGTCCACGGCGCGCTTGTGCCGACAGATCTCGGCCAGCGCGTCGAGGTGCGGCCGCTCGTCGGCGGCGAGGAGCCTTTCGACCGCGGCGAGCCTCTGCCTTTCCCACGCCTCGGCGCCATGGCCACCAAGGACATGGCTGAGCGCGAAGCGCGGCCGCTCGAAATACCAGGCAAGGGTCTGCGCGTAGTAGGAACCCAGCGTCTCGTGGCCGGCCGCCCCGGCGGCCTCGACCAGCGCGTTCTCGGCCGCGGCGCGGAGCCTCGCCACCTCGCCGGGGATGCGCTCGTAGATCAGTTCCGGCCCGCTTCGCGCGAGGCGCGCGGGCAGGATCGCCTGCAGCACGTGCCCGGCGATCCCGGAGGCGACGACCGCGAGGAAGAGCACCGCGAGCGCGCGGTCGGCCGCGCCCGCCGGCCATGCGGTCCCGACATGGATGGCGTAGGCGCCGATCGCCGCGACGCCGACGATGACATGCACCGAGAGCCAGGCCGAGGCCCGGCCGAGGGGAAGCATGGGCAGGCGCCTGCGCACGCCGTAGATGGCGAGGGCTGCGACCATCGCCGCGAGGATCCAGCCCGTGGCGAAGTCGGGGTCGATGGTCGATGCGCGCCGCGTCGCGCGCCACGCCCCGAGCGCCGCGATCCCCGCCGCGGCGAGGATCCAGAGGCCAGCCGCGCGCCTCGACATCGCCCTCATCGTCCCGCGCTCCCCGTGCCATGCACGAGCAGGTCCTTGCCACCGGTACGGCGCAACGCGTCCTGCGGGCAGGCGCGCACGCAGGCGGGGCCGCCCGGTTGCCCGACGCAGAGGTCGCACTTCGTCGCCTTGCGCACGGGCTTCCCCGCCTCGTCGACGACCGGCGCGCCCGACATGTCCGATATCTCGACCAGCCGGATGTTGTCGTAGGGGCAGGATGCGGCGCAGGTGCCGCACCCGATGCAGGTGTCGTCGTTGATCACGACGACGCCGCCGACCTCGTGGCGATGGATCGCGCCCGTCGGGCACCCGATCATGCAGACCGGGTCCTGGCAGTGCATGCAGGCATTCGCGACCATCCAGTGGTCGGAGACCGGTCCATGCCTCACGAAGCGCGGGTTGCCGTCATGCGTCGAGGCGCAGGCCCGCACGCAGTCGTCGCAGCGCACGCAGCGATCGAGGTCGATCAGCATCGTCTGCGTGCCGTTGATCCAGCGCTCGTCGACCATCCAGTCGACCAGCCCGTCCTCCTCGATGCGCCTTTCGGTCGCCAGCGCCGCTGGCGCGTCGCGCAGCCCCGGGAACACGTGCTTCTCGAGCACATGGGCGGGGACGCGGAGCACGTCGACATGGCCGAGGGCGGCGAGGCTCTGCGACAGCCGGACCTCGCCGCCGCTCTTCCACGCCGCGTAGGTCTCGGCGAGGCCGAACTGGTCGCCGACGCCGAGATAGCTCACCGTGCGCCTGCCGCCGCCGACCGCGTGCGACAGCCTCGCGAAGCCGGAACGGACGAGGTAGATGCCGTCCGGCCGGCTGCCTTCCGCCGCGATGATCGGCTCGTCCGCCGCGTTCTCCTGGCCCGCGCCCTTGCTGCGCTTGAGCGCCACGTGCCAGTCGGCGTCGCCGTAGGTCTTGAACTTCACCTTCCCGGCGATCGCGGCCAGCGTCTCCGCGTCGAGGGAGGCGAAGAGCGGATGCGCCTGGAGATGGTTGAGCAGCGCGTTGCGGCGATAGTTCTCGTCGATCCGCCGCTTCCAGCCCGGGTCGAAGCGCCGGAGCTCCCGCAGCCCCTGCCAGCGTATCTCGAGCAGGCGCGCGCCGCCCTCCGCGAACACCGTGGCCGAGCGTGGCACGCGCCCGAGCGCGGCGAGCTCGCCGAATATGTCGCCCGCCTGGAGCGTGACGGTGCGGTTCCTGTCGAGGACGCGCGGTATGTCCTGCAGGAACATGAAGGAGCGCGCGGCGTCCTCCGGCTTCAGTCGCGCGGCACGGCCGTCGAGGTCGCGCGCCTCGGGATGGGCCGGGCGGTTCCATGCGCGGGCGATGGTCTCGAGGATCCCCCGCGTCCGGGGCGCCTGGCGCCCGAGTTCCTCCCGCGGCAACCCCGGCGGCAGGACGACGCGCAGCGTGCCGTCGAGCACCAGGAAGGCAGAGTTGCCGTAGTCGCCCTCGCGGACCGCGATCGCGCCCGGGTCGAGGGAAACGATGCGCGCGTCGTTGCGGAGTATGCCGCGCAGCGGGATGCCGGGAGGGAAGTCCTCCGCCCGGATGGCGGCGATCTCCGGCCGCTCCATCAGGGCGTCCACGTCCGCGTCGGACATGTCCGCCCCGAATGGCACGTCCCACCGCGCGAGGCGACCTACGACCGTCGTTGGCCCGCCCGCGGACCTGCTTCCGGCGTTCACCGCGTCACTTGTAGGTCGAGGGTGCCGGCAGCTTCGGGCCGACCTGGGCCGAGAGGTCCTTGCTGGCCAGCGCGTCGACGAACTTCTTCGCGTTGTCCTCGGTCGGACGGGCGAGCAGCGCGGCCGCCTCGGGGACCTGGCCCTTGACGCCGTCGATGGCGGCGCGGGCGGCGGACTTTATCTGGTCGAGCGTCTGCTGGAATTTCGGGTTCGTGGACTTGCCCGTGGCCGCCGACGTCTGGACGAACGCGGCCGCGTGGCCCGTCAGGAACACGCGCGAAAGCTCCGCGACGCTCATCTGCGCGTTCTTCGTGACGTCGGGCGGGTAGAACCGATGCCGTACCGTGCCCTGCGAGTAGCGCACGAGCTCGAAGCTGGAGCCCGCCGGATGGCCGGCCGCCACCATCTTGGCGATCGTCTCCGCAGGCACGTCCGCGCGGCCCATGCCATGGCAGCTCAGGCAATTCTCCGCGACGTCGTAGAGGTTGGACGGCCAGATCATGCCCGCGGCCGCCGACTTGCGGATCCGATCGGCCTTGTGGGTCGGGGACTCGGTCTCGCGCTTGGCTCCCGCGCCGTAGTCGTTGTGCATCGTCAGCCATGCCGACGCCTTGCCGTGGCAGCTCTCGCAGGACGGGCCCGACGTCGCGCTGGGCGCTGCCGAGGCGCTCGCCTGCGTGCTCGAGAAATGGCAGGCCGTGCAGACCTCGTTGCGCCTCATGTTCGTGTTGCCGCCGACCGCGGCGATGATGTCCTTCACCTCCGGCTTGCGGTGGATGTCCTTGAAGGAGGTCGCGTGCTTCGACGCTTCCCAGACGGCCGTCTCCGCCTTGTGGCAGTCGGCGCATTTCTGCGCCCCGACCATGAAGTGCTGGGCGCCGGCGACGGTGGCGACGAGGCTCGCGAGCCCGATGCCGGCGGCCAAGGCGGCACGCCTGAAGAAGTCGAACGCTACCATCATGTCCCCCGCTGGCCATTCACGGCAGGGCCCGCGCCCCGCCGATGAACCCGAATCCCCCGGACGGTAATCGCAGGCCGGCCCGGAACTCGCCGGTCATCACGTCCGAACCGGTTCCATTGGCAGCGCTTGCGCGAAAGGAAGGCGCAGGGCGTCGCGTCCGGGCCTCGCGAAGGGGGTGCTGGCGCGGGGGCGCGCGGCGAGCCCGAGGTCCCAGCTGGCGCCGGCGTCCGGCCCGCCGACATCGCCGTCGCTCGCAAGGATCCTCGCGCAGGTCGATTCGGCGAGGACCTGGAGGAAATGCCGTCCGCGCACCCCCGCGCCGACGCGGCTTGCCCATAGGTTTATCTCGAGGCGTCGGGATGCAGCGGGGCGAAGGCCGCGCGCGACCTCCGCGTCGATGGCCGGCGCATCCGTGATGCAGAGTTCGCCTGGCGCGCCGATCCCGACGAGGTGCAGCGCCTCCAGGGCGTCGATCGCGAGCGCGGCGGCTATCGGCGGAAGCGGGTCCGCTTCGCCTTCGAGCAGGCGTAGCTCCACCTCGGGGCTGAGGCAGGCGAGCAATTCGCCGAGCCTCGGCAACGCGCGCGACGCGATGAGCAGTTCGCCGGGCATCGGAAGGCGGGCGATCGACGCATGCATGCGACCGATGTCCCATCCTCCGCGGCCCTCCGCGCGTAGCGAATGGTCCGCAGCGGATCGATGCGGCGATGCGCGATCAGGCTGCGGGCGGGAGCAGGCTGCGTGGCCGCGCCGGCGCGGACTGGGCCGTGGACGCGTTCGCGCTTCGCTCCGGGGCGGCCGGGGATTCGGCAGGCGGCGGTATCAGGCGAAGCGGCGCGGGAGGCCGCGCCTGCGCCTGCGCCTGCGGCGTCTCCGCCGGGATGGCGGGGCCCGGCGGCGCCGCTCCGTCGGGCACGATCGCCGCGATCGCCTGCTCGACGATCGTCTTGCCCGTCGCCTCCTCCACCACGCTGTCCGCGACGGCCGCGACGAGGCCGATCGGGCCGGCGAGCAGGGTCGCGACGAATATCCGCATCGCCGGTATGGGCCTTTCCCCGGTCGCCGAGGAATAGATGCCGCCAACGACGGGGACGTACATCAGCGGGTTGAGGGACGACACGAGCGACTGGAAATCCAGCCGTGCGCCGGCTGGCCGGTTCTGGCCCGCGCGGGGAAGCGGCGGGGATGCGTCGATCCGCGATGTAGGCAGCGCCACGTCCTCGCCTCGATCCGGTTTCAAGCCCGCCTGGGGGCCGGGAGCGAACCGCAGCAAGCTTCGTGCCAGCGTCGAACGCCAAGATCCTGTCTGTCAGCGCGGCGGTGGCGCCTTCCGCAATTCTATCTCGCGCACCGTGCCGGCCGCGTCGAGGACCAGGAATTCGGCATCCCTGGCCTGTTCTGGTGCAAGCTTGTCGACGTCCGGCGGGAAGCAGCGGCGGAACGCCATCGTTCCCTCGTCGGCGCGGCCCTCCACGCAGACCTCCGGCATCTCAAGCGACAGGGCGGTCGGATTGGCCACGCGATAGGCAACGAGGATCGCTCCCCCCTCGGCCTGCCGCCAGCTGGTGATCGCCGCCGATATCTCGGATGGCTTCACGCTGGCGCCCAGCGTCACGAAGACGCCACGCGTGGAAGGCATCCAGACGGCCAGGTGGTGCCGCGCGGCGAAGGCGCCGCCGGCAAGGCCACCGAGCAGGATGGCGAGCACCGCGAGCGCGAGGGCGACGCGCGCGAGCCTGCGGGCGTCGATGCCGCGGCGGCGTGGCTTCGGCTCGCTCTCCCCGGCCTGGTCCGCGGCGGGCCCGGGCGGAGGCACCTCGACATCCTTCGGCACCGCGTCCGGCATGACCCGCCAGATCGCCGCGCAGCGGCCGCAGGAGAGAAGCCGCCCTCCGGGTGGAACCGGGATTCCCGCCGGCAGCGTCGTCGCCGCCGAGCAGTCGGGGCAGGCGAACGAGGGCAAGGGAGCGCCCCCGCGTCAGCGCAGCGACCGCAGGCCGTCGACGAAAGCGTCGGCCTGCTCGCGCGCGGCGCGGGAGTCCCGCCGGTAGCTGGTCACCGCGCCCAGGGTGCGATCGCGCAGCATGTGGAACTCGAAGCGGATGTCGTAGACGACCCCCTTGGTCGAGCGCTCGCCCGAGACCCGGATGAAGAGCCTGTCATGGGCGGGCAGGTAGACATAGGTCTGGTTGAAGATGCCGAGGGCGCGCGTGTAGCGAAACAGGCGCTCCAGCGCGGGGCGCTCCTCCGGGAAGCCGTCGCGAGGCGAGGCGAGCCGCCAGCAGTTGAACCGCAGCAGGAAGTTCTCGCCATCCTGCTGGAGCGCGCCCGTCAGAACGGCGGAAGCCCCGAAGGGGTCCGGTTCGTCGAGCTTGAAGTGCCGCACCGCGCCCGGGAAGTCGACCCGGCGGTCGCAGATCCGCACCTGCTCCGCATGCGCCGGCATCGCGCCCGCGGCAGCCAGGGCGATCGCCGCGGCGATCGCCATGCGATGCAGGCGCGCGGCCCTCATTTCGCGGCGTTCGAGCGCCGGAGGGCCTCGATCTCCGCAGCGGTGAGGTCCCTTCTCTCGCCAAGGTATTCCCATGCATCGGCGGTCGGGAAGCGCCGCCGCGCCGCGGCCACCGCTTCGTCGGGGTGCGCGGCCGGGAACCAGTTGTCGATATGGGTCGAGGTCCGCCGCCGGAAGATCGAGCGGACGCGGTACTCGCTGAACTGCACGGACGACCCGGCATCCTGCCGCTTGCCGGTGCGCGCGGGTTCCGTGCCGCCGAGGGTGGATCGCAGCCAGCCGAGCACCATTCATTCCTCCAGCAACATGGCGAGCATGTCGCGCATCGAGACGATGCCGACCGGGGTCCGCCCCTCCCCGAAGACGACCGCGTGGCGGAATCCCCGCGCGAGCATCTCCCGGGCGACATGCCTCGCTCCGTCCTCGAGCGTCACGCCCCACGGGTCGCGCGTCATGGCGCTCGCCACGATGCGGTCCCCGTCGATCGGCGCGTCGGCCCCGGCCATGCGCAGGAGGTCGCGCTCCGTGAAGATCCCGGACAGCATTCCGTCGTTGCGCAGCACGAGCACCGCGCCGATATTCGAGCGCGCCATGATCGTGGCGACGTCCCCGACCCGGTCGTCCTCGAGGACGCAGACGAGGCCGTCCCGTCGCACCAATCCCTGCCAGGAACCGATGCGCATGCCGTCCATCGCCCTTGCGTCACGCTTCTGCGTAGCGTTCATCGCATCCTCCCTCGCTATTGGCGGCGCCGTGGCCGCCGACCCGCCCGCCTCGCCGGCCGCGTCGGCAGGCGCGCTGGCCGCGATCGACCTGGGGCGCTTCGCCGTGACCTGCCCCGGCGTCGTCCCGGCGGGCGGCGCGCCGCCGCTCGCCTACAGCTTTCGCGCGACGATCCTGTCGGGCGCGGCCGACGCCGACGCGGTGCGTTCCAGCCTTCCGGGCTATCGCGACGCCGTGGTCGTGGTCTCGCATGGCTATTGCGGGTTCGTGGCGCGGAACGGGCGCCGCGCCAGCCCGGAGGAACTTGCGCGCCTCATCGAGGCGCGGGCGTCGGCGGCCGAGGATTCTCCCCGCGTCACTGTGACCCTGCCGGATTTCGTCGAGAAGCATCTCGAAGCTCGCTGAGTTCGTCGCGCGCATCCTCGACGGCCTGCGCGATCGCGGCGATCATGCCGTCGTGCGACGTCCGCGCGGACGCGGCGCGGCGAACCTCCGAGACCAGCCGCCAGAACGCGTTGCGGATCGCGACGGCGTCCCTGTCGCCCGCGGGCCCCGGCACCATCGCGTGGCCGAACGCGCGCTCCGCCGCCGCGGCGGCGGCCGCCGCGCGCGCGGCGCGCACTGCCGCGGGCCGGTCGAGGCGCAGCGCCTCGCCGATCTCGTCCACGAGCTTCAGGATGTCCGCCCTCGTGGTCACGCGCGCTGCGTGAGCCAGCCCCGGATGACGGAGGCGGCTTCCTCGGGATGCTTGTCGACGATCTCGGTGATGCGCTTGAGCGCCGAGGACTGGACCTGGCCCTCGATCTTGTCGATGTCGATCATCTCGGCCATCGCCTGCGCGCGCTGCGCCTGCAGCGCCTGCATCTCGGATTCGATCTCGGCCTTCATGCGCGCGACCTCGTCGACCTCCTCGGTCGGGACCAGGGCCCCGCCGCCGCCCTCGATGGCGAGCGCCGCGGTGTCGGGGGCCGGTTCCTCGAACATCTTGGCGACGATCGGGCGCACCACGAAGAGGACGACGAGGGCCACGACCGCGCCGAGGATCGCGACCTGCGAGACAAGCTTGATGTCCTCCTTGGTGAAGTCGAACATCCCCGGAGCGCGTATGTCCGGCAATTCCACGGGGCTGAACGGCAGGTTCACGACCTCGACGCTGTCGCCGCGTTCCTGGCTGAAGCCGACGGCCGATCGCACGAGCCGCTCGATCGCCTTCATCTCGTCCTCGCCGCGCGGCTTCCACGACTGGGTGCCCGAAGCGTCCGCCTGGCGCACCCCGTCGACGAGCACCGCGACCGACACGCGGCGGATCGAGCCGGGATCGATGCTCTCGCGGACCTGCGTGCGCGATACCTCGAAGTTCGTCGTCTCCTCGGTCCGGCGCTGGTTCTCGCTGCCGCGGGTGCCCTGCCCCTGTCCCTGGGCCTGCTGCTCGGGCGGGATGTTCCGCGCCACCGACGCGTCCTGGTCGCCGCGCTGCTCCGACTTCGTCGACGCCTCCTCGACGGTCTGGACGGAACGCTCGACGCGGCCCTTCGGGTCGAAGGCCTCGGTCGTCCGGACGACCGCGGCGTACGTGACGTCCACGTTGACGTCCGCCCGCACCCGTCCCAGCCCGACATGCTGCTCGACGAGCCGCTCGACGGCCGCGCGCAGCCGGCGCTCGTGCTCCAGCTTGTGCTCGAGCACGGCCGTGGCCTGGCCAGCCGCGCTCTCGCCGTCGCCGCGGGCCAGCAGGTTGCCCTGCGTGTCGACGATCGAGACGCGGCCGGGCGAGAGGTTCTTCACGGCCGAGGCGACGAGGTGGCGGATGGATTCCACGCGCTGGCGCGCCGAGTCCATGTTCGCCCTGAACTGGACGACGACCGAGGCGCGCGTGTCCGGCGCCTGCTGGGAGAACAGCTCGCGCGTCGGGATGACGAGGTGGACCCGCGCGCTCTCGACGCCGGCTATCGACGCGATGGTGCGCGCCAGCTCGCCCTCGAGCGCGCGGATCTGGTTGATCTGGAACAGGTTGGTCGTGGTCGACAGCGGGTCGATGCGATCGAATACCTCGTAGCCCAGCGAGCCCTTGCTGGGCAGGCGCTTCTCGGCGGCCATGACGCGAAGCTGCGCGACGCGGGAGCGCTCGACCAGCACGGTCTGCCCGGCATCCGCCACCTGGTACTTCTCGCGGGCCTGGTCGAGGTGGCGGGCGAGGGCGGCGCTGTCCTCGGGGGAAAGCTTGGAGAAAAGCGGGACGAAATCCGGCGCCGTGAGGTGGACGGTCGATGCAGCCACGGCGACGACGATGGCGGCAAGCGACGCCACCAGCCCGACGAGGCGGAGCGGGCCCAGCTTGCGCAGCGCGTCGATCAGGCGTCCCGCGGGGCCCCCGTCGAGGCGCTCGGCGGCCTCCGGCGGTGATGCGGCAGCTATCGCGGTCTCGGCCAACGTCATGCTCCGGGAAATATGCGTTCAATCCAGCGCGCCCGACGGGCCGTGCCCGGCCGGACTCATGCCCAACCGCGTCGCGGCGGGCCGAAGTTTTGGTCCGAATCCGAGCGAACCGCCCGCCTACTCGATCAATTCGTTCGCCTCGCCTTCCTCCGGCACCTCGATCACGCCGCGCGCGATCAGGTCCTTGGTGGTGGTGATGATGCGCTGCTGGGCTTCGTCGACGTCCTTGACCCGGACCGGTCCCATCGACGCCATCTCGTCCTGGAGCAGCTTCGAGGCGCGTTCCGACATGTTCGAGAAGAAGAGCTTGCGCAGTTCCTCGGATGCGCCCTTGAGCGCGATCGCGAGCGCGTCCTTGTCGACCTCCCGCAGGATCGCCTGGATGTCGGTGCCGTTGAGCTTCAGCAGGTCGTCGAAGGTGAACATGAAGCTGCGGATCTTCTCCGCGTCGCCGGGCGCCTGGTCGTCGAGGAAGCCCATGAGCCGGTTCAGGTTGGCGCGGTCGAGGGCGTTGAAGATCTCCGCGAGGTTCTCCGAGGGGTTGCGCTTCTGCGAGCGGCCGAGATTCGCCATGAACTCCGTCCGCAGCGTGCGCTCGACGTCCTCGAGGACCTCCTTCTGCACGTGCTCCATCTTCAGCATGCGCAGCACGACGTCGCGGGACATCTGGTCGGGCAGCAGCGCGATGACGCGCGCCGCCTGCTCGGCCTTGATGCGCGACATCACCACGGCGACGGTCTGCGGGTATTCGTTGCGCAGGTAGTTCGCCAGCACCGTGTCGTTCACGTTGCCGAGCTTGTCCCACATCGTGCGGCCCGCGGGGCCGGTGATGTCGTCCATGATCGACTGGACGCGGTCCGGGTCCATGATGCTCGCGAGGAGCCGCTGCGTCGCCTCGACGTTGCCGATCACCGATCCGCCCGAGGACATCTGGTTGGCGAACTCCACGAAGAGGCGCTCCACGACCTTCGCGTTGACGCTGCCGAGCGACGACATCGCCTGCGACAGCTCGCGGATCTCGTCGTCGTCGAGGAACGTGAAGACCTTCGCAGCGTAGTCCTGCCCGAGCGCGAGCAGCATGATCGCCGCCTTCGACGGGCCGCTGAGCGACCGGAAATCGTCCTTCACCGCCATCTGGATGACCTGCGCCTGAGTTCCGACTGCCGCTCGAGGAACGTCTCGAGGCCCTCGCACTCCGCCCGCACGAGCCTGGCCTCGCCCTCGGCGAGCACCCGGTCGGCCGCGGCCTCGTCGGCCTCCGCCGCCAGTCGTTCGCCGTCCGCGGCCAGCGCGTCGAGCCTGGCGAAGAGGAGCGGGGGCGACGTGCAGGCGCCTGGCCGTGGCAGTTCGTCCGCCTGCGCCGAGATGGCGGCGCGCGCGACGACCGCGGCGCGCGCGCGCGCGTCGGCCTCGCCCATCCGGCCCTGCAGCCTCTCGAGGTCGAGGCGCCGGATCTTCAGGATCCGCCCGAGCGTCCTATCGCGGGCCGTTGTCATGGTGGCCTGGCGTCATGATGGGCTGGGTCCCCTGGCTTCGATCAACCGGGGTCGACTTCATCCAGAATTGCGCGTAGCGCGCGGACATCCCCCTCCAGTTCGGACCGATCGGCGGCCTCCTGGAGGAGCATGGCCTCGAGGCGGTCGTGGAACTCGATCGCCCGGTCGGTGCGCTGGTCGGTGCCGCGCTTGTACAGGCCGAGCCGCAGGAGGTCCTCCACCTCCCGGTAGGCGCTCTCAAGCGCGACGGCGCGCCGCAAGGCCTCCCTGTGCTCGGCCGACTGGACCTGCGGCGCCGCCCGCGACACCGACCTGACGACGTCGATGGCCGGGTAGCGCCCGCCATCCGCGATGCGCCGGTCCAGCAGGACGTGCCCGTCGAGGAAGCCGCGCACCGCGTCGCTGACGGGCTCGTTCATGTCGTCGCCCTCGACCAGGACGGTGATGAAGGCCGTGATGCCGCTGGTGCCGTCGAGCGGGCCGAGCCGCTCGAGCAGCCTCGGCATCTGGGCGAAGACGCTTGCGGGGTAGCCACCGATGCCGGTCGGCTCGGCGGCGGCCACGCCGATCTCGCGCAGCGCCGCGGCGAAGCGCGTGACGCTGTCCATGAGGAAGAGCACGCGCCGCCCGGTGTCGCGGAAGTACTCCGCGGCGGCCACGGCGAGGAAGGACGCGCGCCGGCGCAGGACGGCGGGCTCGTCCGAGGTCGACACGAAGACGGCGGCCCGCGCCCGCTGCTCGGGCGAAAGGTAGCGCAGGACGAAGTCGGCGAGTTCCTTGCCGCGCTCGCCGATCAGCGCGATCACGACCGCGTCGAAGCGTGCATGGGAGGCGAGCATGCCGAGCAGCGTCGTCTTGCCGACGCCGGATCCGGCGAAGATCCCGAGGCGCTGCCCGAGGCCGCATGTCAGGAAGGCGTTCATCGCGACGACGCCGATGTCGACCGGCTCCGTCGTGAGCCCGCGGGCCGCGGCCGGCGGGGGAGGGCGCCGCAGCGGATAGTCGCGGCCACCGTCCACCGCCGGGCCGCCGACCAGGCATCGACCCATTCCGTCGAAGACGCAGCCGAGCCAGGAATCGTCCGGGCGCGCGACGGCGCTCGCCGGCGACAGGCGGGCCTCGCATCCCGGCCCGAGCGCGGAGATCTCCCCGAAGGGAAGCGCGATGGCGTCCGGTCCATCGAAGGCGACGATCTCCGCCGCCAGCTCGCTTCCGTCGCGTGCGCGAACGTGGACGACGTCCCCTATCGCGCCGTCCTCGGCCAGGCCGCAGAGCGCGATGCGCTGGTCGCTGATCGCGCGGACGCGGCCGGCGATCTCCGCCACGCGCGCGCCAGCGAGCGCCTCGAGCAGGCGTCGATGCGCGGGAAGTCCGGAGGGTGCAAAAAACTTGGCGTCTGCGACTGGCATGCTTGTTGCGATGGAGGGCGTGGAATTGCCGCAAAGGAACCGCGCGCCGCCATGGAGTCCACCAGTTTCCTCGCCTTATCGAAGCAAGTTGCGCTCGAGATGCGGCTGTCGAACGTCGCGAACAACCTCGCGAACGCCAGCACGCCCGGCTACCGGCGCAACGAGATGGCCTTCGAGGGGTTCCTCAGCCGCCAGCACGCCTCGGCGCCGATCCTCTACCCCGTGGAGCGCGGCGTGCGCGTCGACCTTGGCGAGGGGCCTGCGATCGCGACCGGCAACCAGCTCGACCTCTCGATCACCGGCAACGACCGCGCCTTCTTCGTCGTCGCCCGCGGGAACGAGACCTTCCTGACCCGGGCCGGCACGTTCCAGCTCGACGACAGCGGCCAGCTCGCGACGGCCGCTGGCGACGTCGTGCTGGGAGCCTCCGGGCAGCCGATCGTCCTGCCGGGGCGCTCGGCGACGATCACGGTCACGGGCAACGGCGCCGTCTACGAGGGCGAGGACCTCGTCGGGGAGCTCCAGCTCGTGGAGGTCGTCCCCGGCGCATCGCTCGACACGCGCGGCGACAGCAGGCTGACGGCCTCCGCGACGCGGCCCGCCGAGGGCTACGCGATCAAGCAGGGCGTCGTCGAGCAGTCGAACGTGCAGTCGATCATCGAGCTCACGAAGCTGATCCAGCTCTCCCGCGACTTCGAGGCGCTGCAGCAGATCCAGGCGAGCGAGCACTCGCGCCTGACCGACGTGATCGAACGACTGCCCACGGTCTGAGGCCAATCCAATGTCGCGTTCCCTTTCCATCGCTGCAACCGGAATGACCGCGCAGCAGGTCAATGTCGAGGTGATCGCGAACAACATCGCGAACCTCAATACGTCGGGGTTCAAGCGCCAGCGCGCCGAGTTCCAGGACCTTCTCTACCAGGTCCGCGGCATGGCCGTCGGGAGCCAGAGCTCGCAGGAAGGCACGATCGTGCCGACGGGCATCCTGCTCGGCTCCGGCGTTCGGCCCGCGGGCATCTACCGCATCCACGCGCAGGGATCCCTGATCGGCACCGAGAACTCGCTCGACCTCGCGATCCAGGGCAAGGGCTACTTCGTGCTCGCCCTGCCGAACGGCGAGACGGGCTACACGCGATCGGGCTCGCTGCAGCTGAGCCCGGCCGGCGAGATCGTCACCGCGGCGGGATACCGGGTGCTGCCAGGGTTCAACGTCCCCGGCAATGCGCGCCAGATCAACGTGAACGCGCAGGGCCTCGTTCAGGCCACCGTGGACGGCCAGGTCGCGCCCGTCGACCTTGGCCGCCTCCAGCTCGCGACATTCCCGAACGACGCCGGCCTCCAGGCGACGGGCGGCAACATCTATCGCGAGACCGCTGCGTCCGGCGCCGCCGTCGCGGGCCTCGCGGGCGAGCCCGGCTTCGGGACGATCCAGCAGGGCTTCATCGAGGCCTCCAACGTCGACATCGTGAGCGAGCTGACCACGCTGATCACGGCGCAGCGCGCCTACGAGATGAACTCCAAGGTCATCCAGGCCTCGGACGAGATGCTCAAGGTCATGAACCAGATCCGATGAAGACGCGAAAGATCCTGGCGGCGATGGCCGCCGCGTTCCTCTGGAGCGCCACCGCGGACGCGGCTGGCACGCCGGCACGGCGATGCGAGGCCGGGCCCGGGCTCGAGGAGGAGCTGGTGCGCCAGCTCTTCGAGAAGATCGGGTCCTGCCCGATGCTCTCCCTCGGCATCGCGGACGCCCGCGCCCTTGCCGAGGCGAAGCCGGGCCTCGCCATCGTCAACCTGCGCGTCGACATGCGCGTCGGCACCTTCTCCGCGGTGCTCGCCCAGGCGCTCGATGCCGGTGGCACGAAGGTGGTCCGCCAGCTCCGCGGCGGCCTGTCGCTGCCGCGCGAGGTGCCGGTGGTGACGCGGCGCATCGTGCCCGGGGAGGTGATCGACGCCTCGGACATCCGGATGGTCTCCGTCGACTCCCGGCACGTGCCGCCCAACGCGGTGCTCGACGCCGACCAGCTCGTCGGCCTCGAGCCACGCTGGCCGCTCGCGCCGCTCGTGCCGGTCTCGCGCGCCCAGGTGCGGAACGCACTCGCGGTCGAGCGGGGGGCGGGCGTGCGCGCCACGTTCCGCAGCGCCGGCATCGAGCTCACGACGCAGCTCGTCGCGGTCGACGCCGGGGCGATCGGCCAGACCATCACGCTGCGCAATCCCTCCTCCAACAAGCTCGTGCGCGGTCGGGTCGTCGACTCCGGCGCGGTGGTGCTGGAATGACGATGACCAAGGCGCCCGCCATCCTGGGCATCCTCGCCGCGCTGGCGGCGCTGCCGGGCTGCGCGAACCTCGACAGGCTCGCCGAGATTGGCAGCCCGCCGCGCATGACCCCGATTGCCGACGTGCGGCGCCCCTCGGAGATCGCGGCGATCCGCTACCCTGTCCCCGAGGCGCCCGAGCACGCGGCGACCGCGAATTCCATCTGGCGGCAGGGCTCCAAGAGCTTCTTCAAGGACCAGCGCGCCTCCCGGATCGGCGACATCGTCACCGTCGCCATCAACCTCGCGGACAGCGCCGACTTCACGGCGGAGAGCTCGCGCACGCGCACGGACGCGAGCAGCCTCAACGTCGGCTCGCTCTTCGGCTTCCGCAACCAGCTGTTCAAGCGCCTGCCGTCCGACGGGCCGTCGGGCCTCCTCAACTCGTCCGAGGTCTTCGGCCTGTCCGGGAGCGGCAACTTCGCCGGCACGGGCGGCGCGAAGCGCAGCGAGAACGTGAAGATCAACCTGGCCGCGGTGATCGTCGAGGTGCTGCCCAACGGCAATCTCGTGATCGCGGGCAAGCAGGAGCTCCGGGTCAACCAG
Organism: Pseudomonadota bacterium; assembly: GCA_041178225.1. Taxonomy (GTDB): domain Bacteria; phylum Pseudomonadota; class Alphaproteobacteria; order CACIAM-22H2; family CACIAM-22H2; genus CAIOSQ01. Next base: position 48,055 of record JBEGVV010000086.1, read on the forward strand.
GAGATGCGCGACATACAGCTGACCGGGATCATCCGCTCCCAGGACATCGAGCCGAACAACACCGTGAGCTCGGACAAGATCGCCGAGGGACGGATCTCCTACGGTGGCCGTGGCCTGATCACCGACTACCAGGCTCCAAGCTACGGCCAGCAGATGATCGAGATCCTGAGGCCGTTCTGACCTCGGGCGCGGCCTAGGCGGTCAGCGACATGGCGCCGCCGCGCGCGCGCTCCCTGCGCCCGTCGGCGCGGTAGCCGGCGGGCGGGTCGACGCTCGACCCCGCCTGCCGCGACATCGCGGCTTCCTCCGCGCGCCGTCGCTCCTTCGCGTTCGCGAGCTTCTGCTCTTCCGCGGCGCGGCGCGCCTGCGCCTCCTCCGGGCCGGGGCGCGTGGCGCCGAGCACGCGGTCGCGGAGAGGATGCGAGGCGACTGCATGGCTCATGGGCGCGCGCGCTTCCTTCGTTCCTGGAGGACGTCGAATATGCGCATGAAGTAGCGGAATTCCGCGCTCGACGCATCCGGATCGTCGCGGGAAGCGGCCGAATCGGGGTGGAACCGTCGCGCGAAGGCACGCCGCGCGGCCTCCAGGACGAAGTCGGGCGCCTCCGGGGAGAGGCCCACCCGCGCATAGAGGGCCGCGGTCGAGTCCCGGCTGGCGTCGTCCCCGGCCGGCTTCGGCGCGGCAGCGGCCTGGCCGGCCGCGACCTGCGACTTGAGCTGCATGTAGGAACGCTCGAAGTACCGCGATCGCTGCCCCACGACCTGCAGGGTCTCTTCCAGGCGCGCCATCTGCCCGCGCAGCGCCTCGACGGTCTCCTCGAGCCCGCGCGCGCGCTGCTCGCTTGCCGCGCGGCGCGGATCGACCTGGTCCTGGGCGGGGCGCGCCTCCGTGGAGCGCTCGCGCAGGGCATCCTCCAGGGTGACGACGCGGTCGCCATCCCTCCTGCGCCAGCGATAGGGCGCGCGCCGCGCCGCCGGCGCCGGCGCGTCCTGCGCGGCGTCCTGCCGCGAGCCGGCGATCCGCCGACGCAATCGCTCGAGCCATTCAATCCGGATCAAGGTGCCGGACGCTAGCGGCTCGGCGGGCGCCCGCGGGGGGCGAGACGGGTCCGAAACGGACGCGAAGCGAGTCCGCCGCGGGGCGCGCGTCCCTATCGTTGCCGCGTGGAATGAGGGACGGATGGCCAACACCTCCAGGCTGCTCGAGGGTGCGATGCGCTGGTGGTCCGCGCGCGGCGGGCTCACCGCGTCCAACGTCGCGCGTGCCGACATCCCCGGCGAGAAGTCCAGGGACTTCGCGCAGACGCTGGCGGAGCACGTGAACAAGCCCGTCCCGCCCCGGCTGCCGATGGCGTCGACCACGCCCGGGCACCGCGCGGGTCGGCTTGGCGAGGCGGATCGCGTCGCGAAGGTGGTCGAGGAGCGCGGCACGTCGGTGATCAGCGGCAACGAGATCTCGGTCGAGGAAGAGATGATGAAGCTCGCCGAGATCTCCGCGCAGCACCAGCTCGCGGCGACGACGTACCGGAAGAACGTGTCTCTCCTGCGCCTCGCGCTGCGCGGAGGCCGCTGATGCGCATCCGCGACATATTCGGCCTCTCGGGCTCGGCGATGAAGGCGCAGTCGACGCGCATGCGCGTGATCGCCGAGAACGTCGCGAACGCGGAGACGCTCGACAACGGGACGGGCGCGCCCTACCAGCGCAAGCTCACGGTCCTGCAGGCCAAGCTGGCGAACCGCACCGACCTGCGGAGCGTCGAGGTCGGCCGGATCGCGGCGGACCGGACGGCGGGCATCAAGAAGCACGAACCCGGGCACCCGAAGGCCGACGAGTTCGGCTACGTGACCTATTCCAACGTCAATCCCATCGTCGAGATGAGCGACCTGCGCGACGCCGACCGCAGCTACCGCGCCAACATCCAGGTGGTCGACACGGCGAAGCGCCTGTTCCGGAATGCAATCGAACTCATGAAAGGCTGAAGCAGATGAAGATCGATCCGACCAGGTCGGCGGGCCTGCAGGCCCTGCAGGGCCACGCCTCGTCCGCCAGATCCTTCGACGACGTCCTCAAGTCCACGTACCGCGAGGCCGCGCGCGCCGTCTCGGGCGTCGAGGAAGCGAACCGGCAGGTCGCGCTCGGCACCGCGGACGTCGACGCCGTGGCGACCACGGTCGCCGACGCCGAGGTGATGCTCGAGACGCTGGTGACGATCAGGGACAAGCTGGTCACCGCCTACAACGACCTCGTCCGCACGCCGGTCTGACGCGGAGGGGCGGTGGACGCGATCTCCTTCCTGACGCTCTGCGGCGAGGCGATGCGCGTGACGGCGCTGGTGGCCGGGCCGCCGATCGCCGCGGCGTTCGTCGTGGGCGGCATCGTCGCCATGCTGCAGGCCGTGACCCAGGTCCAGGAGATGACGATCACCTTCGTGCCGAAGGTCGTCGCGATCGTGGCGGTCATGCTGCTCGCCGGCACGGTCTCCCTCGAGGCGCTGCAGGCGTTCGGCCTCCGCACGACCGAGCTCGTCAAGGAGTACAGGTATGTCGCCGGCAGACCAGGCTGAAGGCGAGGCGGCTCCGCAGCCGCCTCGTGCCGAGCTGTCGAGCGAGGAGATCTCGGCCCTGCTGGAGAACCGGCCGGCGGAGCCGCTGGGCGGCATCAAGGCCTATATCGAGCGCGTCGCGCAGGACGCGCAGGCCAGCAATCGCATGCCGATGCTGGAGATCATCCTCGACCGCTTCGTGCGTTCCGTGAACACGACGATGCGGAACTTCACGTCCGAGAACGTCGACATCTCGATGGACAACGTCACGACGCAGCGATACGACGAATTCCTCACCGCGCTTTCCGTGCCGACGATGATCGCGATGCTCCGCTCCCAGAAGTGGAGCAACTACGCGCTGGTCGTCGTCGAGGCGCCGCTCACCTACGCGGTGGTGGACGTGCTGCTGGGCGGCCGGCACGGGGGCGACCTGCGCGGCCTCGAGGGGCGGAGCTTCACGACGATCGAGCGCCGCATGATCGAGCGCGTGGTGCGGACGCTGGTCGCCGACCTGACGGCGGCCTTCGCCGCCATCGGGGATCCTGCCTTCGCCTTCGACCGGCTGGAGACGAACCCGAAGTTCGTGATGCTCGCGCGCCCGGAGACGCCGACGACGGTCGCGACGTTCCGGTTCTACATGGAGGACCGCGGCGGCAAGTTCATGGTGGCCCTGCCCGCCAACCTCCTCTACCCCGTCAAGGACCAGCTCGCGCAGCCCTTCCTGGGCGAGTCCTCCGACAACGACGCGAGCTGGAAGCAGACGCTCGGCGACCAGGTCGGTGCCGCGCCGGTGCGCGTCGACGCGGTGATCGACAAGCTGACGATCTCCCTGGACGAGGTCCTGGCCTGGCGTCCAGGCTCGCGGCTCGTCCTCAACGCGACCCCGGCGTCGCCGGTCGAGCTCAGGGCGGACAGCCTCACGATCGCGCATGGCGAGATGGGGCGCGTCGGCTCGCGGGTCGCGGTGAGGATCCAGTCGTGATCGACCTCGCCGACCCCTACACGATCTGGCAGGTGTCGCAGACCGCGCTCGTGGTGGCGATGCTGGCCGTGATGTGGCGCCTGCACCGCAGGCTCGACTCCCTGCGCGATGCGCGGGAGGAGGCGGCGCGCTGGCTGGAGCAGTTCTCCGGCCTCGTGTCGCGGACGGAAACACTGCTGCGGCAGGCGAGGCAGCAGGCGCTCGCCTCCCAGCCGCAATCGACCGAGGTGAAGCAAGATGCCGAACAGCAGCAAGCCGACCGCGCCGCGACAGCGGCAGATCCAGCCGTCGCCGGCGCGCAAGGCCCCGCCCGGAGGAACGGACAGGACGCCTCCGCGGGAGTCCGGATCGCCCGGCTCGAGGATCTCCTTGGAAAGCTCCGCTAGGAAGCCCGCGCTGGGACGCGTGATCGTCTCGGCGTTCTCCGCGATCTCGCTGGCGGGCCTGTTCACGCTGTGGATGGGCGCGCCGCGCGCCGGCACGGCCGAGCCTCCGGCGCAGCGCGCGATCGCCGCGGTGTCGGCGCCTGCGGCGGAACGCCAGGCGTCGGCATGGCCGCGCCCGGCCACCGACCCACTCGACCTCACGCCGGACCGGATGAGGCTCCTGGAGCAGTCGGGCGACCTCCTGCGCCGCGCGCAGGAGCGCGAGGAAAAGGTGACGCTGCGCGAGCGGCTTCTCGACGCGGGACGTGCCGAGCTCGAGCGCAAGGTGGCCATGTTCGAGCGCGATGCCGCCGGGAGCCGCGAGAGGCTGCGCGAGGCCCTCGAGCGCGACCTCGCGGACAGGCGCCAGAAGCTCGAGGAGAAGGAGAAGGAACTCGCCGAGCGTGAAGCCGCCGTGGCGCGCGTGCAGGACGACATGAAGCGGCAGGTCGGCCAGCAGTTCGACCAGATCGTCAGCTCCTACCTGGGCCTGAAGCCCAAGCGCGCGGCGCGCATCCTCGAGGAGCGTGGCGCGACCGAGGCGGCGGTGGTCCTGTTCCTGATGCCCGACGACGCGCGCAACCGGATCCTCGGCGAGATGGATCCCGCGATGGTCGCGGGGATCCTCAAGACGCCGTTCGCCGAGCGCATGCTTCCCGGGCGAGGCGCGGCCAGCGCGCGCCCGCAACCGTGAGGGGCGCCGCCATCCTGTCCGTCGCCGCGCTCGCCGCCGGCGCGGCGGTCGCCCAGACCGCCAGCGCGCCGGACGTGCGCATCGACTACCCGAAGCTGATGATCCGCGTGCCGGCCGGCGGCGCCATGCCGCCCGCTCTTTCGATCGCGCCGACGGCGTACATTCCGGCCGACAACCTCGAGCGCGCGCAGCGGCTCGAGGGCGAGATCCGCGTCCGGATCTTCGAGGCGGTGGCCAAGGCCTACCAGGGTCTTCCGCAAGGGGGCGCCGCCGGCCTCGACATCAAGCTGCTCGAGGAGCGCATCTCGGCGGAGATCGCCGAACTCTCCGGCGGCGGTCCCGTGCGCATCGTCTTCCGCGAATTCGCACTCCGCTAGCCCGACCGGACGCACCAGCAATGGACATCATGTTCTTCCTCGTCGCGGTCGTGATCGGCGCCGTGATCGCCGTGGTCCTCGCGATCAACATGCGCATGTCCAGCGAGGTGGCGAGGCTGCGATCGGAGGTCGCCGAACTCGATCGCGCGCGTTCCGAGATCGCGGGGATGCTCGGCGAGGCCCGCGAGGCGATCGGCGCCGCCGATCGCGACATGAAGAACATGCGCACCGAGTTCCGCGCCGAGATCGACCAGAGGCTGAAGAGCGCCGCCGGCGGACAGGGGTGACGGGCGGCGGCGATAGCGCCGATCCGGACCTGTCTTCGCGGGGGCGCGATCCGGCGTTCCATAGTTTCGCGCCATGAACACCGTCGTTCCATCCGGTCCCGGGTCGCGGGGCCGGAACGAACTCGAGACCGCCCAGCGTACCCGCGGGGACACGGGAACCGGCCTCGCGCGGCGCGGCGGCAGGGGCGTGACCGCCGACACGGGCGCGCCCCAGGCGGCGCTTGCCCGCCGGCTCGAGGACCTGCCGCGCCAGGCGGTCATGCCGCGGGGATCCTACGTCGACATCCTTGCCTGAGCCGGTGGCCCCATGAGCGAGGAGAAGAAGGACAAGGCGGGCGGCGGCGACATCTTCATCAAGAAGATCAAGAAGGGCGCCCACGGCGCGCATGGCGGCGTCTGGAAGCTCGCCTACGCCGACTTCGTGACGGCCATGATGGCCTTCTTCCTGCTGATGTGGCTGCTCAACGTGACATCGGAGGAGATGAAGTCGGGGCTCGCGCAGTATTTCTCGCCCGACGCCATGTCGAGCTCGTCGAGCGGCAGCGGCGACGTGTTCTTCGGGCTCACCGTCACCGTCGAGTCGCCGATGCAGGCCCAGAGCGGCGGCGTCGCGACGATCATCCCGATCCCGGAATCCGTGCGCCAGGGCGATGGCGGTGCGAGCGGCACCGGCAGGGGCGAGGCGGCGCAGTCGAGCTCCGAGGCCACGCGGCAGGGTGGAACGGCGGAGTCGCAGCAGCAGGGCGCCGACGCCGCGCCGCAGCGCCCCGAGCCCACGCCGCCGGCGCCCGAGCCGCGCGAGGCGCAGGCGGCGGCCGGCGCCTCGGCGACGCCATCGCCCGATCCCCGGGGCGAGGTGCCTGCCGGGCAGGCAGCGGGAAACGCGCGCGAGCAGTCCGACGCGCGCGACGTGGCTGCCCTGCAGCAGCGCCTGCTGCAGGCGATGCGCGAGGCGGGCCTGCGCGACGTGACACCCGCCAATCTCAGCGTCTCGGCGCGGCCGGATGGCGTGCTGATCGAGATCATGGACGCGCCTGGCATCGCGATGTTCGAGATCGGCAGCGCCAGGCCGCAGGAGGAGGCGCGGAAGTTCATCGCGGCGGTGGCGCGCGTCCTGCGCGAGAGGCAGGAGCAGATCGCGGTCTTCGGGCACACCGACGCGCGTCCGTTCCCGACCGCGAACTACACGAACTGGGAACTCGCCGCCGACCGCGCGAACGCGGCGCGGCGCGTGCTGCTCGATGGCGGGATCCGCGCGGACCGGGTCGTCGAGGTGAACTCGCGCGCGGACATGCTGCCGCGCAATCCGGCGGATCGCTTCGCGCCGGAGAACCGCCGCATAGAGATCCTGCTCGTCCGGCCGCCGCAATGAACGCGCTGCTTTCACCGGGCGCGGGGTTCCTCGTGCTGGCGCTCGGCGGCGCGGGCGCGCTCGTCGTGCTCGTCCTGCACGCGAGGCTCCAGTCCGAGCTCGAGTCGCTGCTGGCTCGCCAGAGGCAGGCGAGCACGGAACTCCGGAAGATCAGGATCGATGCCGCGGCGGTCCGGACGGAGGCGGAAAAGGTCGCGTCCAAGCTCACCGTCACGCGCGACTACCTTGGCAGCGAGCTCACCAAGGCGCTGGAGCCGCCGAAGCCCGCGCGCAAGCCCGCGCGCAAGGGAGCCTGACGCGATGCGCATGGCCCTCGCGTTCGCGTTCACGCTCGCCGCGGCTCTCATGCTCGCAGCCATGCCCTCGCGCGTGCACGCGCAGGCAGGCGTCTCGTTCGAGTCGGCCGTGGCGACCGCGCGGGTGCTCGCCGCGCGCCGGGACGTCGACAACGCGCGCGCCATCATCCGGGCGACGAATGCCTACGCCGCCGGCGGCGGCACGTCGCGTTCCCTCCCGGAGGCCCATGCCGCCGCCTTCGAGGCGCTGCTTGCGACGCACGGCGCGGCCTCCGCCGACTGGCTCGCGCGCGACGATGCGCAGCGCGCCCGCGTCCGCGACGCGCGCGTCGTCCTCGGCGCGGTGCGGAACCCCGGCAAGGCGAAGCCGGAGGCGGTCGCGCGGGCGGTCGGCGACGGCACCTGCCATCTCCTGCTCGACGCGACCGTGATCCGGCCGGCCGAGGCGCGCCGCGTCGTGGAGTCGGTGCTGGAGGGAGGGTTCGACTTCGCGGACGACCAGAAGCGCTGCCTCGTGCGCGCGGTCGCCTCGAACCCTGAATTCGCCCACGGTCCCCTGCCGCCTCTCGGCGCGCTCGCGGCCTCGGGGGACGAGGAGACGCTCGCGCTCCTCGTGCAGTTCGCCGCCGCGCAGGGCAGCTTTCCCAAGGCGCTCGCATTCGCCGCCGAGGCGACGGATGCGGGCCAGAGGGCGCGGTTGCAGGCCGCCGTGGTGACGATGCGCCAGTTCGCGTCGATAGCCCTGCCCGAGCCCGACCTGCTGCGGGCGCTCTGGACCAACGCCCGGCAGCGGACGGGCGGCGAGAGGCTTCTCTTCGGCTCCCTCCTCGCTTCGCGCGCGACCGCGGAGTTCTGGATCGCCGAGGCAGGGAACGTCGCGGAATTCGCCGGGCGTGATCCTGCCGCGCGTGCCGTGGTGGCCCTTGCCGCACGCCGTGCCCTCGCCGGCTCGACGCCGGCCTCGCGGGCCGCGCTCTGGTCGGCGGCTCCGTCGATGCGGCCCTCCGCGGACTTCCTCGTGGTGCACGCGGCCTTCTCCGACCCTGCCGTCGAGGTCGCCATCCCCCCGGGCACCGATCCCGCGATCGCGCGTGCCATCCGTGTCGCGCGCGGCGCGGGTGCATCCTTCGGGCGCACCCTCGCCGAGTTCCCCGGCACCGGCGCCGGCGCGCTGGAGGTGGCGGCGCTGGTCGTCTCCGCGATTGGCGCTGCTCGTGCGGACTGAGGCGCGCGTCCGCCTGGTGGCCTTCGTCCTGGGCGCGGTCCCGGCCGCGATGCTCGCGCTGTCGCCGGTCCGCGCGCATGCGCAGGTCGCGGCGACGGCGTGCGGCGGGGATTTCGAGGCGGCGCTGGCGAGGCTGGTGGCGATGCCGCCCGCGGCGATGTCGCCCGTCGACGTCTACAACGCCGCGTGGTTGCGCAGGATGCTCGGCGATCCGGCGCTGCTTCCCGCCGAGGCCCCCGCCCTTGATGGCGAGGTGACGGGGGCCTGCTCCGGGCGGCGCCTGGCAGCGCGGTTGGCCGAGCTGTGGCCGGGCTTCGCCGGAGGCAGCCTCGCGCCCGAACCGATCCGCGTCGTCGCCCTCGAGCGGGTGGTCGCGCAGGCCGCTCCAGCCCCGTCCCCGCCACCCGCGCCACCTGCGCCGCCTCCGCCACCCGCGCCATCTCCGCCTCCCGCGCCAACACCGCCGCCTGCGCCAGGCGCGCCACCGACGCTGCCCTCCATCGCCCCTCCGCCCGCCGCCGCGCCTCCCGCGGCCATCGCAGTGCCCAATCCTCCGCCGGCACCACTGGTCCCCGCGCCCCGGGCGGCCGCGATGCGCCCGCCATCGGCTCTCCCCGCCGCGATCATCCCGCCTCCGGGTCCTCCTCCGCCGCCTTCGTCCTCCCCGCCGCCGCGCCCCTCCAGCGCTCCGCCGGCACCGCCCGTGGTCCCCGCGCAGGCGCGATCCGAGACGCAGCCCGCCACGCCCTCGCGCGACGCGCCGCCGCGCGACGCCGCGCCGCGCGCGGTGGAACGTGGCCGCAAGCCGGCGCCCGTCGTGCTGCTCGGGGCGCACCAGAGCCGCGAGAGGGCGGAGGCCGCACTGGGCAGGCTCCGCGAGGCGCTCGGACCCGAGCTCGGCGCCCGCCTGTTGATCGATGGCAAGGCCCCGCGGCTGCGGATCCTGCTCTCGGACACGGAGCCGCAGGCGCGCTGCGAGGAACTCAAGGCGCGCGGCGTCGCATGTTCATTCCTCTATCCCGCGGCCGACGGATCGTTGCGATGAGCCGCGGCAAGGACCAGGTGCGCGGCATCGAGGTGCCTGGCCGCCGGCCGACGCTGGCCTACCCGCTCCTGATCGTTCGGCGGATGGGGATCCCGATCCTGCTGGCCTGCATGGCGCTCGACCTGCTCGTCCTGCTGCTGCTCGGCTGAGGCGGGGCCTTCACGGCAGTCGCGGCAGGACGACCCAGTAGAGGGCGCAGAGCCAGATCAGGGCCAGCGCCAGTCGCAATGCCGGCCGCGCGGCGCGCGGATCGCCCCCGAGCAGGGCCAGCGGACCCATGCAGAAGCGCCAGACCAGCGTGTCGAGCGACCTCGCCTCCGCGTAGATGGCGCTCTCCGCGCCATACACGCGGAACAGCGCGATGCGGAGCTTTCCCTGCACGGCGGGATCCGCGGTGGAAATGCCCTCGGAAAGAAGCGTGTCGCCCCCGAGCCGCGGGAACATCGCCTCGCTGAACCGCGCGTCGGCGAGTCCATGTCGCCGCAGCAACGCGCGTATGTCCTCGACCAGGACGGGATCGGCGGACGGGGACCAGATCGACTGGCGCAGCCGTGCCTCCGCGCGCATGAGCACGTGGCGCGCGGCGAGGAATCGCCTGCGGGCGCGGACCAGCGCCGAGGCGTGGGCGATGATGGTCGCGAGGATCCAGAGCACGCTCATGGGGCGATCGTCCCCGCGGCCATGAGCCACGCGATCGCCACGAGCAGGAGCCAGCAGAACGCGTCGAATGCGTATTCCACCGCCGGCGGCGGATCGACGCCCAGGAAGCGGATGATCGAGGACGGCGCGTTCAGGGGGTTGAGCGGGGAGCGATAGGCGCGAAGGTCCGCGGCGATCGCGCGGGTGCAGGCTGCCTCGAGGTCGAGCAGCCAGAGCTCGATCTCGACGGCGACGCGCGGGTTGCGCAGGAAGAAGTTGTCGACGAGGTCCAGCCGCCCGGTCCTGCCCTTGAGGCGGACGGTCAGGCGGCGGCGTCCCTCGCGCATGATCTCGTTCGCCCCGCGGTCGATCCGGTGCAGCTGGGCCGCGATCTCCGCGATCGCCCGGATGTCGCCCCCCTCGGCCTGCCAGGCCCGCGAGGCGGCGCGCAGCGCCCTGATGCTGCGTCGCAGCGCCCGGCGGTCGCGTATCGCCGAGAAGCGCGCCCAGACGAGCAGCGCGAGCGCGAGGAGGAGGAATATGTCGTCGGTCGCCGCGAGTGCCTGCATGTCGCCCCGGTGCATCGTCTCCCCGGCGCTTTCACCACGGACCGTTCATTCGGACCGATCCGGATCAGATGCCGGACCGGTGCATATCCCGCCCGCCTAGGATCCGCGCCGAGGCGATGGGTTCAATGTGGAATTTCCTTTCCGGGCTCTTTGGCGGGCGCAAGCGCGGCGCGGCGTCGCCGCGCGCGGCGGCGGACGAGCCGTCGCCCGAACTCGTGCGCCTGGACGAGCTGGAGAAGCTCGAGGCCGCCACGCGCCACCTGATCGAGCTCGATCGGGGACGGTATGAAGGGCGGCTCTTCGTCATGAGCCTCGACACCATCAGGCAACGCTACGGCAACACCTGGCGCTACATCGCCGAGAAGGCGCAGCGCACCGCCAGGACGCACATCACCCAGGCGCTCGGCCCGGGCGACGAGTGCACGCCGGTCGGGGACGTCGACTTCCTCGTTGCCATGCTTTCCGGCTCGAAGCGCGAGGCGCCGGCGCGGGCGCTGCGCATCGACCAGGGCGTCAGCTACGCCGTCACGGGCGAGGACCTCGGCATCCTCGGTGTATCCGCCAAGCAGGTGCAGGTCGCGGAGGACGGGGCGATCTCCTATCGCCCGCTGTCGCACGCGGACCTCGAGCGGGCCGAGGCCCAGCAGTCTCCGACCATCGACCTGGAGGCCGAACTCCTCGACGACGAGGAGGAGGACGACTCCTTCCCCACGATCGACGCGGTCCTCGAGGCGCTGGTGTTCCGCGTCGAGCCCATCGTGCGGCTAGCCGACGGCGTGGTCGCCTTCGAGCGCCTCGCCGCCTTCTCCCCGCCCCTCGGGTCGGACTCCGACGAGTGGACGATCATCGAGAACTTCCCCGATCCGAAGGTCAGGGCGAAGATCGACCTGAAGTGCCTGAAGGCCTGCCGGGCGCAGCTCAGGCGCGTCGCCGCGCAGCGGTCGGGGCGCCGGGTGGTGGCGCCGGTGTTCTTCGAGACCCTGGCCAACAACTACACGCGCGGCCTCTTCCTCAAGATGGCGCAGAAGGTCCCCCAGCCGGCACGCAAGTCGCTGGTGTTCCATGTCGGCGGCGTCCCCGCGGGCGTTGCCCAGTCGCGGCTCGCCGAACTCGGCTCGGTCGTGAAGCCCTTCTCGAGCGGCGCCTTCATCGGCCTGCCAGCCGACTTCTCGGGATTGGAGGCGCTGCGCGACCTCGTGCTCGTCGGCATAACGGCCGACGTCCCGGCTTTCGGGGACGCCAGCGAGCTGCTCTCGGCCGCCCACGGCGCGGGCCTGCCGACATGGGTCTCCGGACTGCGCACGGACGAGGACAGGCAGCGCGCCTTGCTGCTCGGGGCTGCCTATGGGTCGGGCCCGCTCTACCCGGCGGAAGTCCCGGCCGCGACCGAAGACGCCGACGCGGAGGCCTGAGGCAGCGCCATGTTCGTGGTCATCGGCATCGTCATCGTGCTCGTCTGCTGCCTGGGCAGCTACGTCGCCATGGGCGGGAAGCTCTCGGTCCTCAACCAGCCGCTCGAGTTCGTCATCATCCTGGGGTCCGGGATCGGGGCCTTCGTGGCGGGCAACCCGATGAGCATCATCAAGGGTTCCATCGGCGCGATGATCGCCGGCCTCAAGGGGCCGAAGATCAAGAAGGCGCACTACGTCGAGCTGCTGTCGATGATGTTCGACCTCTTCAAGCTGGCCAAGCAGAAGGGGATGATGGCGCTCGAGCCGCATGTCGAGAAGCCGGAGTCGAGCGACATCTTCTCGAAGTACCCGCTCATCATGTCGGACCACCACATCGAGGAATTCATCCGCGACTACCTGCGCATGCTGACGCTCGGCACCGAGAAGGCGCACGAGCTGGAGGCCGTCATCGACGCGGAACTCGAGTCGCACCACAAGGCCGACCACCTCTACTGCTCCGCCCTGCAGACCTTCGCGGACGCGCTGCCTGCGCTCGGCATCGTCGCCGCCGTCATGGGCGTCATCAAGACGATGGGCGCGATGGACCAGCCCCCGGCGGTGCTCGGCGGGCTGATCGGCGCGGCCCTGGTCGGCACCTTCGCCGGCGTGCTCCTGGCCTATGGCATCTTCGGTCCCATCGCCGCGGCGGCGAAGAACTCCCTCGAGGCCGACTCGCAGGTCTACAACGTCATCAAGGCCGGCATCCTCGCCTACATGCAGGGCTATGCGCCGGCGGTCGCCATCGAGATGGCGCGCAAGACGGTCGAGGCGGGCGAGCGGCCATCCTTCTACGACCTGGAGGCGGCGCTTGGAAAATAACCGTCGCCGCGCCTCGATGGGGGACCTGGCCTGATGTCGGCGCCAGCCAAGCAGCAGGACGCGGCCGCCGAGTCCGCAGAGGGCGAGCCGAAGAAGGGCTCGAAGCTCAAGCTCATCCTCGTCGTGCTCGTCGCGCTGCTCTTCGTGGCAGGCGGTGGCGTCGCCGCCGGCGTTTTCCTCCTGGGCATGAAGCTGCCCTTCATGAAGGCGCAGCAGGCCGAGGAGGGCGGCGAGGAAGGCGCGAAGGTCGACCCGAGGGAGGCGGAGCGGCGCGAGCAGGAAAAGCGCGACGCCGAGAAGGCCAAGCAGAAGGCGGCGGCGACCCGGAGCCTGTTCGTGCAGATCCCGCCGATCGTCGTCAACCTCGCCGACCGGGAGGCGAGGCGCTACGCGCGCGTCGTCCTGACCGTCGAGGTGGTGCTCCCGGAATCCGAGGTCGCGGTGAAGGAGAACATGCCGAAGGTCATCGACGCCTTCCAGATCTACGTCCGCTCGCTGACGGCCGAAAGCTTCGGGTCGATGGCCAGCATCCTGCAGGTCCGCCGCGAACTGCTCGCCAGGCTGAACCGCATCGATCCGCGCATCGACGCGCGGGCGGTGCTGTTCCAGGACCTGGTCGTCCAGTAGGGGGCGAAGGTGAGCGATCTCGCGCCCGTCGAGCAGCAACCCGCCAGCGTGCAGTCGGCGCGCCCCGTCGTCCTGGTGGTCGACGACGACGTCGACACGGTGGAGGAGCTTTCCGACCTCGTCCGCTCCATGGGCTACCCCGTGCGCAAGGCCAGGGATCCCGGCCTCGCCCTGAACATGGTCGCCGAGTCACCGGACATCGGCGTCGTCCTCCTCGACCTGCGCATGCCGCGGCTCGACGGCCTCTCCCTCGCTACGCGCCTCGCGCGCGGCGGTACCGACGCGGCGCCGCAGTTCATCTTCATGTCGGGGCGCGCGACGATCGACGACACGATCGCCGCCGTTCGGCTCGACGCCGTCGATTTCCTGGTCAAGCCGGTCGCCCAGAAGGCGCTCGCCCGCGCCCTCGCGCGTGCCAACGACCTCATCGCGGGCAAGCGCCGCGACCTCCTGCGCAACGTCGAGATCATGAGGTCCGTGGAGGCGGTGGCGAGCCATGCGATCAAGCTCGCGAACGAACTGTCGAGCATCGCGCCGCCCGCCGCGCGGCAGGAGTCGTCCGGCCCGGTCTTCACGCCGCGCGCGGCGCGCGCGCGCGGGCCAGCCAGCCAGCCGGGCGACCCGCAACCCGACGGTGGCGCCAGCGCGGCGCAACCGCCGATGGACGGCGCGGACACGCGCGCGCGCAACGAGTTCCTGCGCAACCGGATAACGGCCCTGATCGCGGCGCGCCGCGCGCGCGCCAACTACTTCGACGCGTCGCTGTTCTCGGATCCCTGCTGGGACATGCTGCTCGACCTGATGAACGAACGGCTCGCGGGCAAGGAAGTCGCCGTGTCCAGCCTCTGCATCGCGGCGGGCGTGCCGCAGACGACGGGCCTGCGGCGCATCGACGACCTGATCCGCGCGGGCCTCCTCGTCCGTCGCGAGGACCCGCGGGATCGTCGCAGGGTGTTCGTCGACCTCGCCGACACCGCCGTCGAGCGGTTGAACCGCTACATGGACGAGATGAACACCCTGGGTTGAGGCGCGGCGGCGGGGCGGAATTTCGCCAATGGACCGTTTCGGACCATAATTCCGCGCCAATCTGGGCCTAGCATGGCCATTCTGTCGCAGCGGTCGCCGATCCGGGGACCGCCGCGCGCATCGGCTCATGGCCCCTGGATGTCTCGGATGGAACCCACTCCCGCTCGCCGGCAGATTGGCGTCCTCGTCGCGGAGGACGATCCCGACCTGCGGCAGGAAATCGTCGATGGCCTGCGCGACGCCGGGTTCCGCTGCCTCGCGGCCCCGGACGGCGCGGCGGCGCTCGAGGCATTGCGGCTGTGCAAGCAGCGCCTCGACGTCGTGCTCGCCGACATCTACATGCCACGCCTCGGCGGCATCGGCCTGGTGGGCGCGATGGCGCGCGCCGACGACGTCGACCCCTGGGTCCGGACCATCCTGATGTCGGGGAAGGGCTCTCCCGAGATCATGCGCGAGAGCCTGCGGACCAACGCGATCGAGGTCCTTTCCAAGCCGGTCGACATGCCCGCGCTCGTCGCCGCCGTGGAGCGGGCGGGCGCGATCGCGGCGGCGGCGCGCGCCAGGTTCAGGCCCGCGCAGGAGGCCGATGGCGGCCTCGCACCTGCCGCGGCCAGCGGCCAGGCCTCGCTCGGCTCCGACTTCCCCGTCCTGCTGGCCGAGCGCATCCGCCGCTTCATGGCCCTCGAGAGGGAGCGCTCCGAGGTCTTCGGGCGCGACCTGGTCGGCGCCCCCGCCTGGGACATGCTGCTCGAGCTCCTCGACGCGAAGCTGCGCGGGCAGAGCGTGTCCGTCTCCAGCCTGTGCGTCGCCGTCGACACGCCGGCCACCACTGCCCTGCGCAGGATCGACGACCTGGTCGGCAGCGGGCTCGCGCGCCGGCGGCCGGATCCCGCGGACCGGCGGCGTGTCTTCGTCGAGCTCACCGACGAGGCGGTGGAGCGACTCGACCGCTTCCTGTCGAGGCGCAGCATCGCCGACGAGCGGCGCGGCGACCTCGCCATTCGGCGCGCATGATCGGCGGGCCGCACGCACCGGTCGCGATGCCGGCGCGGCGCGTCCTCGTCGTCGACGACGACCCCGAGCAGCTGGACGAGCTCATGGAGATGTTCAGGGACGCAGGCATCTCCGCCGCCTCGGCGTGCGGCGCGACCGAGGCGATGGCGATGCTGTCGACCATGCGCCCGCAGCTCATGCTGGTGGACATCAAGATGCCGGGGATCGACGGCCTCAAGCTGGCGGACTTCGCCCGTGCGATCGACCGGCGCATCATGATCGTCCTCATGTCCGGCGACTGGCATGCGGCCGAGAACTCGAGGGGCCGCGACGACGGGATCCTGGCGGTCGTCACCAAGCCGCTCGACCCGGCCTGGCTGGTGGAGACCGCGCGGGCATTGACGCACTAGCCGCGATCCTGGCCCGGCGCCTCATGCCTTCGCATCTGGTACACGCGCACGAGTATCTGCGCGACCTCCGCGAAGCAGTCGTCGGGGATCGGCTCGTCCACGTCGACCTCGCGATAGAGCCGCCGGGCGACCGGTGGCACGCGCATGATGGGGACCGAAGCCCGCCAGGCGAGCCATCGCAGGCGCCGCGCGACCAGGCCCGCGCCCTTGGCGATGACGATGGGCGCGCCCATGCGCCCGGGTTCGTAGAGCAGCGCCACCGCGAAGTGGGTCGGGTTCACGACCATCACGTCGGCCTTCGCCAGCGGGTGCTTGCGGCTCGTCGTGCGGCGCTTGCGGCGGAGCTCTGCCAGCTTGCCCTTCACCTCCGGCCTGCCCTCGCTCTCCTTGAGTTCCTCCTTGAGCTCCTGGCGGGACATCCTCAGCTGGGCGCGGTTGGCCGTCCGCTTGACCAGCAGGTCGACGAGCGCGAAGGCGCCAAGCATGCCGAGCGCCAGCGGCAGCAGGACCAGGGTCGCCTCGAGGGCCAGCCTCCCGGCCTCGCGCGCGGTGGCGCCGACGCCAAGGGCGACATAGCCGCGGTGAAGGGCATGGAGCGCCAGGCCGAAGAGCAGCACCGCGGCAAGCAGCTTCGCCGCGTTGAAGCCGGTCTGCAGCAGCGACTTCGCCCCGAAGATCCGCGTGAAGCCGCGGGCAGGGGAGAGGTTCTCGAAGGAGGCGCGCAGCGGCCGGAACTGGACCCTGAAGCGCTGCTGGGCAAGCCCGATGCCGATGGAGACGGCGAGGAAGGCGACGAGCATGCCTCCGACGGGAAGCAGGCCGTCCCGCGCCATCGCCATCGCCAGCGACTTCGCGTCGATGCCGCGCCCGGCGATCGCCGCCATCACGTCGGCGGAGCGGGCGACCATGCCGCTCGCGGCCCATGCCGCCAGGGGCAGGGAGGCGAGGAGCGCGATCCATCCACCCAGTGCGTAGGTGTCCTGGGGAAGCATGAGCGAGCCTTCCTCGAAGGCGCGCTCGAGCCGCCTCTCGGTCGGTTCCTCCGTCTTCTCCTGGCTGTCCCCGCTCTCGGCCATGCGACCAGCTATGCGCAGAGCCGCCGGCTTGCGCGTCCTACCCGGTCCGCGGCGGTGGGAAACTCAGCGGCCGTTCCTGCGCCCGGCGGCGTCGTAGATGCCGATCGCGCCGCGGCCCTGCCGATCGACGGCGCGCATCGCGTCGCGCAGCACGGTCAGCGTCGCCACGCGCGCGGCGATGCGCGCCTTCAGCGCCGCAGCGGCCACCTGCAACGCGCGCAGGTCGGTCGCGTCGGCCCCGGCCGCATCGCCGCCGACACGGTGCGCCATGCGCTCGACCTCGCGCAGGAGCGTGGCGGCCGGCATGCGCAGGGGGTCCAGGGCGGCGAGCTCCTGCGTCAGCCTGGATGCAGGGGTCATGGCGACACCGCCCGCGGTCCTGCCGCATCCCCGCCCGCGCGCGCCTTGCGGGCCTCGATCTCCGCCATCACGACGGGCGACAGGTTGAACGGGTCGCGCTTCGCGATCTGCTGCGCGAGCGCGTCCGAGAGCACCTGCGAGGCGAACTGCTCCATCGTCTCGGACGCGCCGCCCGATCCCCCGGAGAAGGCGGAGAGCAGCTTCGGCAGCGCCGGCTTCAGCAATTGCGCCGTCATGGCGGCCTGGAAGGCGGCCGCCGCGCGCTCGTCGCGCCTGGCCCCGCCCGCATGGTCGAGCCCCGCGCGTGGCATGGCTCCCGACAGCATCACCATCACCGCACCTCCAGGTCCGCGCGCAGCGCGCCCGCCGACTTGAGCGTCTGCAATATGCCGATCAGGTCGCGCGGGCTGACGCCGAGCGAGTTCAGGCCGTTGACGAGGTCGCGCAGCGAGGCGCCGCGCGCCAGCATGGCGACGCGCCCCGTGCCGCTCTCGGTGACCTGCACCTCCGTGCGGTTCACGGTCGTCGTCGTGCCCGTCGAGCTGAAGGGCGAAGGCTGCGAGACCTGCGGCGTCTCCGTGATCCGCACGGTCAGGCTGCCCTGCGCGATCGCGACCGGGGCGATCTTCACGTCCTGGTTGATGACGATCACGCCGTTCTCCTCGTTGATGACGACGCGCGCGTGCTGGTCCGGGACGACGGTGAGCTTCTCGATCTCCGTCATCAGGGCCACGACGCCGCCGGGATAGCCGGCGGGGACGGCGACGCGGATCGTGCCCGAATCCATCGTCTCGGCGGCGGCGCCGCCGAGGAAGGCGTTGATGGTCGCGGAGACGCGCGAGGCGGTGGTGAAGTCCGGCGAGCGCAGCGCGACGGTGACGGCCTTCATGTCGCGCAGGGAGAAGCCGACCGAGCGCTCCACGATCGCGCCGTTGGGTATGCGCGCCGAGGTCGGGACGCCACGCGTCACCGAGGCCGCCGCGCCCTCGGCGGAGAAGCCGCCGACCGCGAGCGGGCCCTGCGCGACCGCGTAGACCTCCCCGTCGGCGCCCAGCAGCGCCGTGACGAGCAGCGTCCCGCCGAGCAGGCTCTTCGCGTCGCCCAGCGCCGACACGACGATGTCGACCCTGCTGCCCGGGCGGGCGAAGGGGGGAAGCGTGGCCGTCACGATGACGGCCGCGGTGTTCTGCGTCTTGAGCGCCGCGTCCTTGGCGTTGACGCCGAGGCGGTCGAGCATGCCGAGGAGGGACTGGCGCGTGAACACCGAGTTGGAGATCGTGTCGCCAGTCCGGTTGAGGCCGACGACCAGCCCATATCCGACCAAGACGTTGTCGCGGACCCCCTCGAAGTCGGCGATATCCTTCAATCGCGCCGAGTAGTCCTGCTGCTGCGCCGGCGCGTGCACGGACGGCAGCAGGAGAAGCGCCGCGAGGGCGCTGGCAAGGATGGTCGTGGGGCGAAGGGACATCGTGGGGGCCAAATTCTTTGCTGTCGTGGCTTCGGCCCGGTTGTTGCAACCGACGTGCCATGCGGCGGCAGTCGAAAACGATCCGGCTGGCCTGCCCCGGGAAGTCCCGCACATATTTCTGCACGGAGCGAAGTGCCATGCGCGTAGGTAGGTCCGGTGGTGCCAAGGGCGTGGGCGGGAAGTCTTCCGTCCGCAGGGGCGGGGAGTTCTCGGTGCCGGCGGGGCCGGAGCGGGCGTCCGGCGCCTCGGCGCCGGCCAGCGTCGATGCGGCGGGAGGACTGGACCTCGCGGGATCGCTCCTCGCGATCGAGGACCGGCGCCGCGCCATCGAGCGTGGCAAGGCCTCGCTCGACTGCCTCGACCAGCTGCGCCTCGACATACTGGAGGGCGAGCTCAATCCAGCGACGGCGTCGCGCCTGGCGAAGCTCGTGGACGAGGTCGGCGGTGAATCGCTCGATCCCGAGCTGCGCGAGACCGTGGAGGAGATCCGCTTCCGCCTTCGCTTCGAGGCGGCGCGCCTCGCCAGGGGCGGGCGGCGCGGCGCGGGAGGCTGACGGATGGCGCGGCGGGAGGCCTCAGGCCCTTGGCTCGGCGTCCCCAGGGGGTTCGACGGGATCGTCGAGCAGGTCGGTGCTGGCGGCCGCGTCGATGTTCTCGGCGCGGATCCTCTCCCACAATTCGCGCCGGAGCACCTGCACGGAGGCGGGATGCCTGACCGACAGCTTGACCGTGCGGCCGCGCACCTCCTCGACGACGATCTCGATGTCGTCGCCGAGCATGAGGGACTGGCCTATGCGTCGCGTGATGAAGAGCATGTCGCCTGCGCGCGGCTCCAGCCTGTGGGCATGCGCGCGAATGCGCGCCTTGCGTCCCGCGCGAAGCTTACCCCAACGGACGCTGGTCGCGACAGGGCATTGCCGACAGGCCTGCCGCGGCGTTCCTGGCTGGCGGTGGCGCCGGCCCTCGTTCTGGCCTTGCTCGTCCTCGCCGTCGCGCCGGCGGCGTTCGCCAACGACGTCGCCACCGCCCAGAAGGTGGTCAAGGACGTGTTCGGCGGCGGCAACATGTATCGCGTCACCGAGCGCCGCACGCTCCCCTTCCGCGAGCTGATCAATACCGGCGCCGAGAGCGGCGCCACCTTCCGCTTCGTCGACGAGACCGTGCTGTCCGTCGGCGAGAACGCCGAGCTTCGGCTCGACGAGTTCGTCTTCGACCCGTCGACGAAGGGGATCAGGGGCGCGGCGTCGATGACCCGCGGCGCCCTGCGCTTCGTGGGCAGCGCCGCGGCCAAGGACGTGTCGATCCGCACGCCGGCGGGCACGCTCGGCATCCGCGGCACGGCCTTCACCCTGCGCGTCGACGGCTCGCTGCTCGAGCTGGACGTGCAGGAGGGGCAGGTCTCGCTGGTGGCGGGTGGCGCCGCGACGGTGGTCCGCCAGGGGGAGTTCGTCTCCGTGCGCGCGGGCGTCGCCGGCGTGCAGCGTGGCCAGCCGGGCCCGGCCTTCCGCGCCGCGATCGCGCAGATCGTGCGCTCGCTCGGCGCGGCGCCGCAGCGCGCCGCGGCGCCGGGGGGCGGTCCGCGCGAGGTACGGGACGCGGCCGGCCGGCCCGTCGGCTTCCTCGTGGTGCAGGCGAATGGCCGCGTCGATGCGCAGGACGCGCAGCGTCGCCTCGTCGCCTTCTACGACCCTGCGCAGCGCGCGACGTTCGGCGCCGATGGCCGGCGCATCGGCGACGGCGACAGGCTCGAGCAGGTCCTGCGCGGCGCGCGCTGAAGCGCGCTTGGCCCCGCGTCGATCGGTCCGCCGCGGACCATTTTCCGGCGCCACCGAGAGGCGCGCGCGTTGACTCCGGGAAGCCGCGATGGATTCATGGCGAGGCTTGCGATGTGCAGGCTCCACGCAGTGAGCGTGGCTCAACTCCAGGATGGAGTGCTACGAAATGGCTCTCAACGTCGTTTCCAACTACGCTGCCAATGTCGCGCAGCGCTACCTACAGAAGGCTGATGCCGAGGCTAGCCGATCGGTCGCCAAGCTTGCGGCCGGTACCCGCGTCCTCTCGGCAAGCGACGATGCTGCCTCGCTCGCGGTCGGCATGACGCTCAAGGCGGATATCGCCGGCCTCAAGCAAGCGGCCTCGAATGTGGGGCAGGCGGCGTCCGTGATACAGGTCGCCGATGGCGCGATGGGCACGATCGGCGACATCTTGCTGCGAATGAAGACGCTGGCGACCCAAGGCTCTTCCGACCAGCTCGATGATACGCAACGCGGTATGCTGGAGGTCGAGTTTGCAGCCCTTGTCGATGAGATTGATCGAATTGCCGACGTCACAAATTTCGATGGAAAGGTGCTGACCAATGGTGCCTCGGCATTGACTTTTCAGGTCGGTCACTCGGACAGCACCAATGATCGGATCGAGGTGACCATCGATAACGTCACTTCATCTGCTCTGGGCATCAGCGCTTCCAGCGTAAGCACCCTGGCCGTAGCTCAGAGCGCGGTGGCTGAAGTGAATGCCGCCATCGACGAACTGGCGGAGAATCGCGCGAATCTCGGCGCCTACCAGAACCGCCTCGAGTTCGCCGGTGCGAACATCGCGACGCAGATGGAAAATGCCGAGGCCGCGCGTTCGACGCTGATGGACCTCGACGTCGCCGCCGAGATGAGCGCCTTCACCTCCAAGCAGATCCTGCAGCAGGCAGGCGTGAGCATGCTCGCGCAGGCCAACCAGATGCCGCAGAACCTGCTGCGGCTCTTCCGCTGATGGCGGAGGCTCGCAAGGCAGTTTGACGTAGTCCGTGCCGGGGGCGCCACGCGCCTCCGGCACGCCGACCAGGAGACAACTGATGGATTTCTCTTCGATCTCAGGTGCAGGGCTGGCCGCGTTGGCCGCGGCCAGCGCTGGGGTTCGGAAATCCCGGGCATCGGGCGAGGCCGCGCACACCGCGCCGGTCGAGGCCGCGGCCATGCCGGCAAAGGCACCCGCGGCCGTCGCCGCGTCACCGAAGCCCAGCGTGACCGACGTGCAGACGCATTTCGACGCCATGACCAAGACCCTGGTCGCGAGCGTCGTCGACAAGGAGACCGGTTCCGTCGTGTCCGAGGTCCCGCCGGAGGCGCTGCGCGTGCTCGCCCAGCGCACCGCGGAATTTCGCGGCAAGATCTTCGACGCCAAGGCGTGAAGGGCGGGCCGGCGTGATCCCCAGGGTCTCCGCCATCGCCGCTTCGCTGCCTGAACCCAGGCTTGCGCTCGACGTGGCGCATCGTGGCCCCGCGGCCGCCCTGGCCGCCGCGGCCGCCATGCCCGCCGCCAATCCTCCCGCGCGGCTGCGGGTGGTGCCGGCCCTCGACGCGGCCGATGGCGCGCAGGGCGGCGATGCGCGCCGGGGCCCTGGCGCGTTCCCGGGACGAGGCATCCTCGCATGACCCGCAGGCGCCTTGCGCGCAACGCGCTCCTCGTGGCCCTCGCGGCCGCCGCCGGATGCGGCCCGGTCGAGCCCGTGAGCGTCGCCTGGAACGCCGCCTTCATCGCAGCGAGCCCGGTTGGCACCGCCCTCGTTGACTCCTGCGACGAGTTCGCGCCGACCCAATCGATGCTACGCTGGTGTCGCCTGCGCAACCGCCTCTTCGCCTCGGAAGAGGAGCGGCAGCGCGAGGAGCGCAACCGCCAGCCCCAACGCTACGCCTGTCGGCGCAGCCTTGCCGACATCGATTGCAGTCCGCTTGGGGCGACCACCCCGGATGTCCGCCCTCCCTGACAGAGGTGCGGCCGTCCCTTGGACGCCGGGTAACATTACATTTCGGCTATTGTGGCTAGGTACTTTCCATAGTCGGTGTTCACCGCCTCGCGCGCGAGGTCGAGCAGCTGGTCGCGGCCGATGAACCCCTTCAGGAACGCGATCTCCTCGACGCAGGCGATCATGAAGCCCTGGCGCTTCTGGAGCGCGCGCACGAAGTCCGACGCCTCGCCCAGGCTGTCGACCGTGCCGGTGTCGAG
>JBEGVV010000087.1:0-23188 GCA_041178225.1 Pseudomonadota bacterium
GACATGCGCAGGCGCTCGCCGCGATTGGGCACGCCCTTGTGCACGAGCATCGAGTGGAAGAGCAGCACGTCGCCGACCGCGAAGGGCCCGCTCGTCCAGCGCCCCTCCAGCGGGTCGGCGATCTCGATGCCGCCCGCGCCCGCGCCGATGTGGAAGTCGTAGACGCCCGAGCGGTGCGAGCCGACCGCGACCTGCAGCGGCCCGGCCTCCATCGGCACGTCGATCATCGGGATCCAGGCGGTGTAGACCTCGGTCGTGCCCTGGACGTTGGGGAAGTCCTGGTGCGCCTTCGTCGTGTAGGTCTCGCGCGCCGGGAAGATGTTGCGCATCAGGACGCGCGGATGCGGGAAGACCTCGCCGTCGAGCAGCTTCTCGAGGAAGCCGAGCAGCGCCGGGTGGTGCTTGAGCGCGTGGTAGGATTCGAGGAGGTTGATGCGCCGCAGCACCTCGAGGTAGCGCGGCTCGGGGTCGACGCAGAACCCCGCCTGGTCGGCGAGCGCCGCCTCGACCGGCGCGTCGGCGCGCAGCCAGCCCGCCTCGCGCACGACCGCGCCGACCTCGCGCTGCACGGCGGCGACCGCCTCGCGCGGCAAGAGGCCGCGCAGGAAGAGGTAGCCATCCTCCGCGAGCCGCGCGCGCAGCGCCGCCGGGTCGCCCGCCAGCCGGGTGGAGTCGGTGAATTCGCGCATGCGCGTGCCTTCCCTTGCTTGCGCCGGCGGGAGCATCGGCGCGGCTTGCCGGCCATCGGCCTTGCCCGTCGGCGGCGCGCATCATAAGCCCTCTGGAATCGGCTGGTAAATGCGCGGAGAATTCGAGCCGCAATGCGCGGCGCCGCGGGGGTCCGCCCCGCCGCCCCGGGAGGAGGCAAGGCAAGATGAGCATCTCGATCAGGGCCCTTCATCCGCATGTCGGCGGCGAGGTGACGGGCGTCGACCTGCGCCGGCCATTGTCGCGCGACGAGGTCGCGGCGATCGAGGCGGGCATGGACCGCCACGCGGTGCTCGTCTTCCCGGGGCAGCCGCTCGACGACGCGCAGCAGCTCGCCTTCAGCCTCAACTTCGGGGAGATCGAGAAGGCGCTCGCCGGCGACCTGCAGAAGCTCGGGGAGAAGCGGCTCAGCACCGACTTCGCCGACGTCTCGAACCTCGACCGCAACCAGGAGATCGTGAAGCGCGACGACCGCCATCGCCTCTTCGCGCTCGGCAACAGGCTCTGGCATTCCGACAGCTCGTTCCGCGCCGTGCCCGCGAAGTACTCGCTGCTCTCCGCGCGCATCATCCCCTCGCGCGGCGGCAACACGGAGTTCGCCGACATGCGCGCGGCCTGGGACGAGCTCGACGAGGGCCTGAAGGCGCAGGCCGAGGACCTCGTCTGCGAGCACTCGCTCATGTATTCGCGCGGCAAGCTGGGCTTCACCGACATGACGCCCGAGGAGAAGGAGATGTTCAGGCCGGTGCGCCAGCGCCTCGTGCGCGTCCACCCGGTCACGGGGCGCAAGTCGCTCTACCTCTCCTCGCATATCGGCGGCATCGTCGGCTGGCCGGTGGCCGAGGCGAACGACTTCATCCGCGAATTGACCGAGCACGCCACGCAGAGGCGCTTCGTCTATTCGCATCCCTGGCGCGCGCACGACCTCGTGGTCTGGGACAATCGCCAGACCATGCATCGCGTGCGTCCCTTCGCCGACACGGTCGAGAAGCGCGACGTGCGCCGCACGACGGTCGCGGGCGACGGCCCGACGGTCGCGCAGGCCGCGTGAGCCCCTCCCCCTTCGGGCTCGAGGGCAGGCGGGTCGTCGTCACCGGCGCCGGCGGCGGCATCGGCGCGGCGCTGCTCGCGGCCTTCCGCGGCGCCGGCGCGCGCATCGTCGCCTGCGACCGCGCCGGGCCTGCGCTCGACGCGCTGGAGGCCGAGGAGCGCCTCGCCTTCGACCTCGCCGATCCCGCCGCCATCGACGCCGCCGCGCGGGCGCTGCTCGCGCGCGGCGGCGCGCCGGACGTGGTCGTCAGCAATGCTGGCTTCACCCGCGCCGAGACGCTGCGCGGCTGGGACGCCGACCTCGCCGCGCGCGAGATCGAGGTCAACCTCGTCGGCGCGATGCGCTTCACCGCCGCGCTGCTGCCCGCGATGGCCGCGCGCGGCGGCGGCGCGATCGTCTGCGTGAGCTCGGTCAACGCCCTTCTGCATGTCGGCAACCCCGCCTATTCGGCCGCCAAGGCCGGGCTGCTCGCCTGGTGCCGCGCGATCGCGGTGGAGCATGGACGCGCGGGCATCCGCGCCAACGCCGTCTGCCCGGGCTCGGTGCGCACGCCGGCCTGGGACCACCGCATCGAGAAGGATCCCGGCGTGGTGGCGCGCACGGCGCGGTTCTACCCGCTGGGACGCCTCGTCGAGCCGGCCGAGGTCGCGTCGGCCGTCCTCTTCCTCGCCTCGCCGCTCGCCGGCGCGATCACCGGCGCCGCGCTGCCCGTCGATTGCGGGCTGTCGGCGGGCAACCATGGCTTCGTCGAGGACGTGCTCGGCGGCTGAACGCGAAGGCAGGAAACCGATGGACCACGCGCGCAATCCCTTTCCCCCGGGCGACCCGGACCGCCACGCGATCTGGAACATGCTCGTCGCGCGCGACATCGACGCCTTCGTCGCCGCCGACTGGTCGATGGTCGCGGGCGACTTCGTGCGCGACGGCTTCCTCGGCCTGCACGCCATGCGCTCGGACCGTCCCGACAGCTGGCGCATCGCCTTCCCCACGGTCGAGGCCTATCGCGAGGAATGGCTGCGCCAGGCACGCGAGACGGCGGCGACGTCCTTCGCCGAGCCGCTGCGCGAGGCCATCCTGCGCGCCACGACGCTGCGCGACATCGACATCGCGGGCGCAAGCGCGGTCGCCCGCAAGAAGTTCGACGGCACGATCCGCCGCGCCGATGGCGGGGTCGACACGCTGCTCTGGCAGACCCTCTATTTCTGCCGACGCGAGAGGGGACGCTGGCGCATCTCCGGCTTCGTCGGCTACCTGCCCAACCCGATGGGCGGCGCGCGCGGCGCCTGACCCGAAGCGAACGGAGCCCGAGCATGTTCTTCCGCCCCGGCGAGCCGCACGGCCTGCGCCACAACCCCTTCAACGCCATCGTCGTGCCGCGGCCCATCGGCTGGATCTCGTCGATCGATGCCGCGGGGGCGGTCAACCTCGCGCCCTATTCCTTCTTCAACGCCGTCGCCTACGTGCCGCCCCAGGTCATCTTCTCGGCGACCGGCCGGCACGCCACCGACCACGGCTTCAAGGACAGCATCGCCAACATCGAGGCGACGAAGGAATTCGTGGTCAACATGGCGACCTGGGAGCTGCGCGAGCACATGAACCGCAGCTCCGCCCCGGCGCCGCACGGCGTCGACGAGTTCGACCTCGCGCGCGTCACGGCCGAGCCCTCGCGCGTGGTGCGCCCGCCGCGGGTGAAGGAGAGCCCCGTGCACCTGGAATGCCGGCACGTGCGCACGGTGCCGCTGCTCTCGGCCAGCGCGGAGGAGCCCAACACGCTCATCGTCGGCGAGGTCGTGGGCATCCACATCGCCGACGCGGTGATCGTCGACGGCATGGTCGACTACGCGCGCATGCAGCCGATCGGGCGGCTCGGCTACCAGGACTACGCGCGGCTCGGCGAGGTCTTCGCCATGACGCGGCCCTCCTGGCCCTGAGCCTTCCAGAAACTCTCCAGGGCAGGAATTCCAATCCGGAACTCCTGCCCTGGAGAGGGTTTCGGCGGCCTAGTCGATCGTGACGTCGTGGCGCGGCGCGTGCCAGTTGGCCGCGGCGGCGACGCAGCGCGCGACGTCCTCCTCCAGCATCAGGCGCTGCGCGACCAGCGCGCGCGCGGCCGCCTCGATGGCCCGTGCATAGGCCCCGGCGTCGGCGTAGCGCTCTCGCACCGAGGGGCGCGGGTCGCCGAGCTGCGCGCGATGCTCCGGCGTCTCCGGGAAGGGCAGCGTCGAGCCCGTGAACTCGTGCATCGCGCCCTCGCCCTGGCCGCGCGCGCGCAGGTTCCAGCCCGTGTAGGTGGCGAGTGGTGCCTCGACCATCGGCGCGCGCACGCCGGCGACGTCGTTGCCGTCGGCGTCGACCGCGGGCACCAGCACGGCATAGCCCTCGCCCGGCAGCACCTCCGGCGGCTCGCGCAGCACGCCGCGCCCTGCGTCGGGGCCCCAGTCGAGGCGCGGCAGCGCGCTCGGGCCGCGCGGCACCGGCACGCCGGGGATCGCGGGGAACTGGCGCTTCCATTCCGCGAAGGGCACCAGCGTGCCGTCGGCGCGGCGCGGCACCCGGCTCGCCGGCGGCTCGGTGCCATGCGTCGCCCAGGCGTCGAGCGCGTCGAGCATCGCGCGGAAGAACATCGAGGTCCACACGACGTTGATCTCGTTGCGGCAGACGCCGCGGCCCGGCCTGCCGAGGCGCGGGTCGGCGAAATGCTGCGAGCTCGACCAGAGATAGGCGCGCACGTTCGCGGGCAGGTCGACGTCCCGGCCGCGCGTGTCGGTATGGACGAGCGATCCGCGCCGCTGCCAGTACTCGGTCGAGGTCTGTGTGTGCAGCACCAGCGGATCCGTGTCCGGGCGCTTGAGGATCGCGTCGCGCCTGCCGGTGAAATGATCCTCGGTCTCGCCATAGGTGAAGGGGAAGCGGTCGGCCGGGTTGAAATGGTCCTCGTGCTCCTGGCCCGCCGCGACGATCACGTTGGCGAAGCGGTGGTTCATCCACATCAGCCCCGCGCCCGAGACATGCGGCAGCACGCCGTCGAAGACGCGCCGCCCGCGCGCATCGGCGTTGAAGCCGCGATGCAGCGCGTCGCGGATCAGGCGGCCGGTCTGCGAGCGACCCCAGGCATAGGCCTTCTCCACGCGCCCGCCGCCCTCCAGGAGCGGGTTCGGCGCGCCCGCGTCGTCGCGCGCGCCATGCTTGAGGAAGGCGATGAAGTCGCGCACCGCGACATGGCCAAGGCCGAGCACCAGGGGCGAATGGCCTTCGTAGACCAGCTCGTAGATCCAGCCCGGCCTGAAGCCCGCGGGCAGGTGGACGTGCTGGTCGGAGGGCACGACGCCGCGCTCGCCGCCCTGGTTGTCGAGGCCGGTGCCGCCCTCGACGCGCGCGAACATCCACTTGTCGTGCGGCACGGGGATGCGCGGGTCGGTCGCGTAGCGGCGCATCGTGAGGGAGGCGCGGCGCGTGTCGAGCGAGACGGCGGGATGGCTGCGCGTCGAGGCGCGGCTGCTGAGCGGGAAGACCGTCACGCCGGGGCGGTCGGCGATGTACTCGACCCGGACCTGGCCCGTGACCGGGCGCCCGCCCTCCATCGCCACCGGCACGTCGAGCAGGAAGCGGTCGTCGCCGGGCAGCAGGTCCGCCTGCCAGCCGAGCCAGGCGACGGCGTAGCCGCGGCGCATCAGGAAGCCATTGCCGGCATGCGCGGCGCCGCGCGGGTCGTTCGACGCCGGGGCGTCGTTGAAGAACTGCAGGCAGCGGATGTTCCCGCGATTGCCGTAGTCGAAGAAGACGCGGCCGTTGCCGCGCGCGCGCGCGACCGGCGCCAGCAGCGAGAAATCGGCGGAGAAGCGCACCAGCCCGTCGGGGTCGCGCGGCGCCTTGTCGAGGTCGGTGATCCCCGCCTGGGCGGGGGCGCCGGGATCGACCGCGAAGAGCGCCTTGCCCGACAGCCGCTCGTAGGCGCCGGCCGCGCCGAATTCCTGCCCGTCCGCGAAGGCCAGGCGGCGCTCCACCCGCAATTCGATCCTGTTCGTCATCGCCTTTTCCCCCGGCCGCCGCGGCCGCCACAGTATAGGCGCATCTGCGTGCTTGAACGCAGGCCCCGCTTTCCGGTTAGAAGGACGCCATGGGACACGGATTCCACGAGGAGCGCCTGCGCGCGCGGCGGCGCGGCCGGTTCATGCTGGGGAGCCTGAAATGGCTCGCGCTGGCCGGGCTTGTCGCGGCCACCACCTATTTCGCCTATGGCGCCGGCTACCGCATGGCGGAGTCCGAATCCGGAGACCTGCGCGAGCAGGTCTCCGAGCTCGCGGCACGCGCCGGCGCGCTCGACGAGGAGAAGGGGAAGCTGCAGCGCGACCTCGCCGCCGCCACCGGCCAGGCCGAGGAGTTGCGCCGGCGCTACGAGAGCGACGTGCCGACCGGCGCGATCTCCGAGCTGCTGCGCGTCGCGCGCGCGCGGCTCGCCGCGGGCGTGAAGCCCGAGCGCCTCGCCTCGGTGCTGTCCGCGGCCGAGAACGCGCGGCGCTGCGACGAGCGTCCAACGACCCGACGCTTCATCGTGCGCACCGGGCCGCAGCGCAACCCCAACGACAGCGCGGCCTTCGCCGACCGCCAGATCATGGTCACGGCGAGCGGCGTCTCCTCGGTCGACGCCTCGGGCAGGCCCGAGGGATGGTTCGACCCCTCGAAGCCGCTGACCGTCACCTTCACGCGCCTCGGCGGCGCGGAGACGACGGCGACCGGCGTGCTGCCGATCCACCACTCCGTCGTCATCCGCGAGGTCGAGCACCGCTTCGTGGTCGCCGTCGGCGACGCGCGCGGCTTCGTGCTCGCGACCGCCGACAGCTGCGCCTATCCCTGAGGCAGGGCCGCGGGACCGGCGCGGCGCGCGCCAGCCACGAACCGGGAGGAACACGCCATGACGATCGACCTCGTCGCCGCCGACATCGCCGGGCTCGCGGGCGCGCTGCGCGCCGGCCGCCTGTCCGCGGCCGCGATCGCCGAGGCCGCGATCGACGCGCATGGCCGGCGCGAGGAGTCGCTCAACGCGCATCGCGCCTTCGACGCGGCGCTCATGCGCCGCCAGGCCGCGGCCGCCGACGCGCTGCTCGCCGCGGGTTGCGACCTCGGCCCGTTCATGGGCCTGCCCGTCTCGGTCAAGGACCTCTTCGGCCTCTCGGGCTTCCGCACCTGGGCCGGGACGCCGCGCGCGCTGCCCGCCGAGCACGAGCGCGAGGGTGCCTTCGTCGGCGCGTTCCGCCGCCAGGCGGCGCTGCTCGCGGCCAAGACGCACACGGTCGAGTTCGCGTTCGGCGGGCTCGGCACCAACCGCCACTGGGGCGCGCCGCGCAACCCGTGGGACGGCGCCACGCATCGCGTCCCCGGCGGCTCCAGCTCGGGCGCCGGCGTCGGCCTGTGGCAGGGCTCGTCGATGCTCGCGCTGGGCTCCGACACGACCGGATCGGTGCGCATGCCCGCGAGCTGGACCGGCACGGTCGGGATCAAGGTCAGCCGCGGGCGCTGGACCACGGACGGGCTGCTGCAGCAGAGCGAGACGCTCGACACGCCGGGCATCCTCGCGCGCAGCGCCGCCGACGCCGCGCTCGGCTTCGCCGCGCTCGACGCCGTCCCCGGCGACGCCCTCGCGTGGGCCGCGGCGCAGGCCGCGCGCCCGCTCGACGGCCTGCGCATCGGCATCGTGCGCGAGCCCTTCCTCGAGGGCTGCGAGGCGGGAATCGCCGAGCGCGTCGAGGAGGCGCTGCGCGAGCTCGAGGCAGGAGGCGCGCGGCTCGTCGACTTCGACCTTCCCGAGGCGGTGCCCGCCTACGAGCTCTGGCTCGCGGGCCATCTCTCCGCGCCGGAGGCGCATGCGACGCTGGTCGAGCGCTTCGCCGACTGGATCCCCGGGATCGACCCGAACATCTGGGCCCGCATCAGCAGCTTCGGCGAGATGCCCGCCGGCGAATACGTGCGCCGGCGCCGGCGCATCCTCGGCTGGATGGAGGCGACCGAGGCACGCATGTCCGCGATCGACGCGATCGCCATGCCCACCATCCCGATCTCGCCGCCGCCGCTCGCGGAGGTGGAGGCGCTGGAGGGATATCGCGCCCGCAACACCGCCGCGTCGCGCAACGCCGCGGTGATCAGCCTGCTCGATTGCTGCGCCACCACGCTGCCCGTCGGGCTCGACGCGGCGCGCATGCCCGTCGGCCTGCAGCTCGCCGCGCGCCGCGGCGGCGAGCGCGCGCTGATGGGGATCGCGCTCGCCGCGGAGCGGCGGCTGGGGCGGCCGATCGACCGCCTGGGCCGGCCGCCCATGGCCGCCGCGTGACGCGCCGCGCCGCATCGCGCTGGATGGCGGCGGCGCTGGCCCTGGCGCTGGGCCTCGCCACGCGCCCCGCGGCCGCGCATCCGCATGTCTACGCCGACATCGAGGTCGAGCTCGTCGTCTCGGCCGACGGGCGCCTCGAGGCGCTGCGCCAGACCTGGGTCTTCGACGACGCCTTCTCCGCCTACACGATCCCCCGCCCGCGGCGCGGCCGCCCTGCCAGCGGGCCCGACGCCGCTGCGCTCGACGCCGCGCACCGCATGGTCGGCGACCTCCACGCCCATGGCTACTTCACGCTGCTGCAGCGCGAGGGGCGCCGGCTCGCGACCGGCAGGGCGCGCGACGTGCGCGGCGAACTGCGCGAGGGCAGGCTCGCGATCGGCTTCCTGCTGCCGCTGGCCGAGCCCGCGGACCTGCGCGCCTCCGCGCTCTCCTACGCGGTGTTCGACCCGAGCTACTACATCGAGATGCTGCATCGCGACCAAGCGGCGATCGCGCTCCCCGCCACGGCCGCGGGCTGCGCGACGCGGCTGGTCCCGCCCGCGCCGGAGCCCGAGCAGGTATCGCGCGCGGCAGCCCTGGGGCCGGGACAGTCCGGCGGCGACAGCATGGGCGAGGCCTTCGCCGAGAAGGTCTTCGTGCGATGCGGCGCGCCGCCCTGATCGCGCTGGCGGGCGCGGCGCTGCTCGCGGCGTCCGAGGCGCCGGCGCAGGACGCCGCGCGCGCCGCGGGCGGGCTCGTCGCCTGGATCCTGGAGACGCAGCGCGCGCTCCATGGCGAGCTCGTGCGCCTCGTGCGCGCGCTCGCCGACGATCCCGGCGGCCGGGCGACGGGCGCGCTGCTGCTCGCCTCGTTCCTCTACGGCCTCTTCCACGCGGCCGGGCCCGGCCATGGCAAGGCCGTGCTCGCCACGTACCTGGCCACGCAGCCGCAGCGCCTCGCGCGCGGCATCGGCCTCGCCATCGCCTCCGCCTTCGCGCAGGGCACGGTCGCCGTGGTCCTCGTCGTCGCGCTCGTGGTCGTGGCCGGCTGGCTGCCGCGCGACGCGCAGGGCGCCGCGGCCTGGAGCGAGCGCGCGGGCTTCGCGATGCTCGCCGCGCTCGGCTGCATGCTCGCCTGGCGCGGCGCGCGCGCCATCTCCCGGCGCGACGACGGCCATGCGCATGGCTGCGCGCATGGACATGGGCATGACCATGGGCACGGGCACGGGCACGGGCATGGCCATGATTGCGGCCATGCCCATGCGCCGGCGCCCGACGCGCTCGCCACGCCGGGGTTGCTCGCGGCGCTGGGCGTCGTGGCGTCGATCGGCCTCCGGCCCTGCACGGGCGCGGTGCTCGTGCTCGTGCTGGCCTTCGCCTTCGACCTGCTCTGGGCGGGCATCGCGGCGGTCGCCGCCATGTCGGCCGGCACCGCGCTGGCGCTGGGCGCGATGGGCGCGGTGGTCGTGGTGGCGCGCCAGAGCGCGCTGGCGCTCGCAGGGCGTGGCGGCGAAGGAACCGCGCGCCGCGCCGCCGCCTGGCTTTCGCTCGCGGGCGGCTGCGCGATCGCCGTGATCGGCGCGCTGCTCCTGCACGCCGCCTTCGGCCCCGCCCACCCGCTCGGCCTGTGAGGCCGCGAGGGCGGGGCCGGCGGCCGCCTCAGTCGTGGATGCGCATGATCGCCTCGATCTCGACGGAGATGCCGTTGGGCAGCGAGCCCATGCCGACGGCCGAGCGCGCATGCCTGCCCCGATCGCCGAGCACGGCGACGAACAGGTCGGAGCAGCCGTTGATGACCTTCGGGTGGTCGCCGAACTCCGGGATCCCGTTGACCATGCCGAGGACCTTCAGCACTTCCACCCGCGACAGGTCGCCCGCGGCCAGCTTCGCCACCGAGAGAAGGCCGAGGCCGGTGATCCTCGCGTGCTCGTAGGCCTGCTCCCAGGTCAGGTCGCGGCCGACCTTGCCGGTGTGCATCGAGCCGTCGGGGCGGCGCGGCCCCTGGCCGGACAGGTAGAGCGTGTTGCCGTCGCGCTTGAACGGGACGTAGTTGGCCACCGGCGTGGGCGTGCGCGGCAACTCGAGCCCCATCGATGCGAGCTTCTCTTCTGGCGTCATGATCCCCTCCTCGTTGCGCCTGCGTCGTCCTCGTTAGCGCGGCCGGGCGCGGATCGCCAGAGCACGATCGCGGTCGAGGCGACGCCGATCAGCGCCATGCCCGCGACGGCAAGCCCGTCAGGGGCTTCCGCGAAGGCGATCCAGCCGATCGCCAGCGCCGCGGGAAGCCGCGCGAAGTCCATCGCCGCCATGGTCGAGAAGCGGCCGAGCGCGTAGCCGCGCGACAGCGAGACCTGGCCGATCCAGGCCAGCGCGCCGAGCACGACCAGCCACGGAAGCGCGGCGGGCGCGGGCGTCGTCCAGGCGACCCAGGCGCCAGGCGCCGAGAGCAGCGTCCCGACCAGCAGGAAGAGCGCGGCGATGCGCCCGGCGGGCTCGGTCGCGGAGAGGCGCTTCACCGTCATCATCGCGATGCAGGTGAGCAGCGCGTTGGCGAGCGCGGCCAGCGCCGGCAGCAGGGGCGCGTGCGCGAAGCCGGGGCGCAGCACGAGCATCGCCCCGGCGAAGCCCGCGAGGAGCGCCAGCGCGCGGGCAGCCGAGAAGCGCTCGCCGAAGGCCAGCATGCCGATCGCCGCGGCCCAGAGCGGCTGGGTGAAGCCCAGGGCCATCACGTCCGCGAGCGGCATGCGCTGGGCCGCGTAGACGAAGGCGACGAAGCCGGCGTAGCCGCAGGCCGCGCGCAGCGCGTGCGCGCCCGGCCGCCGCGTGGCGAGCAGCTCGCCGCCGCCGCGCAGGATCGACGGCGCGAAGAAGGCGAGCGCGAAGAGGAAGCGGAACAGCACGATCACCGGCTCGGGCAGGTCGCGCCCGAGCACCCTGATGAGCGCGACGCCGGCGACGAGGCAGGCCGCGTTCAGCAGCATGAACATGGCGCCGCGGATGTCCCGCCCGCGCGCGGTCGCCAGGTGCGAAGCGTCCTCGCCAGCCATCAGGTCCCCCGGGCCGCGATCCTAGCCGCCCGGGCGGCGCCGCGCCCATCGCGCCGAACCCGTCCTTAAGGTTTCGGAAGGCATGCTCCACCCATGAGATGCCATCGGGTGGCACATGCGCCGGGCCCCGGCCCGCGGCGCAGCGACGCGAACGCCGGCGCGGCGCGCCGCCGCGCGGGCCGCGCGCGGGTGGCCGCGCGATGAGCGGCCTCACGCTCCGCGCCAAGCTCTTCGCCGTCGGCGCCGGCCTGCTGCTGGCGACCGTGACGCTGCTCACCGCCTTCCAGGTCTGGCATGTCGAGCACGCGCTCCACGACCAGCTGCTCGCGCGCGCCGAGGCCGACAAGCCCTTCCTCCAGGCATCGCTCGCGACGCTGGTCTGCGACCACGAGGTCGCCGACATCGAGGCCGTGCTGCGCGCGAGCGTCGCGACGGACGGGCTCTCGCACCTCGTCCTCGTCGATCCCCGGGGCAAGCTGATCGCGGCCTCGGGCTGGAACGTCGACGCGAACGGCCTGCCGCCGGCCGGGCCGTCGCCGATCGCGGGTCCGGACGGGACGCGCCGCCTGTCCTTCCAGGTGCCGATCTTCGAGCGCGACGTCCAGGTCGCGATGCTGCATTTCGGGATCTCGTGGGAGCCGCTCGCGCAGGCCCGCGACGAGGTGATGCGGCGCGGCGTGGTGATCGCCGCGCTGAGCCTCCTCGTCATGCTGGTCGCGCTGGAATGGTTCCACAAGCTCCTGATGCGCCCGCTGGCCGACCTGCACGCCGCGAGCGAGCGCATCCGCGCGGGGCGCTTCGACGTCGACCTGCCGAAGGGCAGGCAGGACGACATCGGCGCGCTGTGCGACAGCGTGCGCTTCATGTCGTCGGAGATCGCCGCGCGCATCGACGCGCTCGAGAAGGTCCGGGAGCGGCAGCGCACGCTCCTCGACGAGGCGCATCGCCGCGAGTCGGAGCTCGCCGCAGCGCGCAACAAGGCGGAGGCGGCGAGCCGGGCCAAGGCCGAGTTCCTCGCGCAGATGAGCCACGAGCTGCGTACCCCGCTCAACGCGATCATCGGATTCTCGCAGGTCATCGCGCTCTACGCGCGCAAGGGCGGCCCGACGGCCAAGCAGGCCGAGTACGCCGACGACATCCACGCGAGCGGCATGCACCTCATGGCGATGATCGAGGCGATCCTCGAGATGACGCAGCTCGAGATGGACCGCCGCGTCTTCGCCGCGCAGGACCTCGACCTCGCGGCCGTGGTCGACCAGGCGCGGCGCCTGGCGGCGAGCGACCTCGAGAAGAACCACCTCGCCTTCAGCCTCGAGAGCAGCGGCGACATCGACTGCGTGGGCGACGAGACGGCGGTGCGCCAGATCTTCGTCAACCTGCTCGCCAACGCGGCGCGCTACGCGCGCGCGGGCTCGCGCGTGCGCATCCGCGCTTCGGCCTCGGGCAAGCGCACGACCTGCTCGGTCGTCACGGAGGGGCCGCATTTCCCGGCGCATGTCCTGACCGGCTTCGGCACGGCCTTCCTGCGCCCGACCAAGGACAGCGAGCTGATCCGCGGCAAGCAGGGCCTCGGGCTCGGCCTCGCGATCAGCTACGAGCTGGCCCGGCGGCAGGGCGGCTCGCTCACGCTGCGCAACATCGGCGGCGGCGCGGAGGCGATCCTCGAGCTGCCGCGCCGCGCGGCGACCGAGGTCCAGCTCCAGCAGGCGAGCTGAGGCGCGCGCCGCGCGTCAGCCCGGCGTCGCTCCCCCGGCGCCCAGCGCCGCGAGCCCCGCGCGCACGCGCCGCTCGATCTCCGCCTGGCGCGTCGCCGCCGGCATCGGCAGCGTCTCCGCCACCACGCGGCCGACCAGGCGCCCGACCTCGCGCTGCAGCGCCTCGTCGTCGACGTTGGATTTCGGCACGCGCACGATCACGTCGCCCGCGAAGCTCGGGATCGTGCCGTCGGCGTTGGGCTTCGCCCGCGGCGGATCCTCGCCCGCCGCCACCGCGCGGATCGCGCGCCGAAGCCCGCGGCGCAGCATCGCCACGCCCTTGTCGGTCGAGCCGAGAGTCTCCTCGGCGTGCACGGTGATCGGGCCCTGCCCCACCTGCGCCTCGTAGTCGCTGGGCATGCGCTGGCCTTCCTCGTGGCTGCGCTCCGTCCCGGTCTGGCCCAGGAAGTCGACCTTGCCGAGGCCGACCTTCGCGCGGTCGCCCTTCCCGCCGCGGTCCAGCGTCGGGTTGAAGTGGCGCCAGCCGGTGATGCGGCAGCTGCGGTCGTCGACCGGCACCGTCCATTTCGTGATCCCGACGCGCGGGAAGAAGAGCTCGCGGTCGGCGTCCTGGTAGATGTCGGGCGGCTGCGCCACGGCGGGGAACATGTTCTCCGCGGTGCGCACCCAGATGTACTCGTTCCAGCGCCGGGAATTGGTCAGGTAGATCCCGACGCGGTCCTCCATCCAGTGCCACTCGACCACCGGGAAGGCGCCCCACGCGGCGTTGAAATGGGCCCGCGTGGCGCGCGTGTGCAGGAACACGCTGTGCCAGGGATCCATCGGGTTCTCGGCCACCTGCAGCCAGTTGCAGGGATAGTCGATCGAGTAGGGCACCATCTCGTTGCCCGGCTGCGCCATCGTGTCGAGCACGGGGAAGTCCGGCGTCTTCTCCGGCGGCCCGAGATAGGCGAAGAGCAGCCCGTCGCGCTCGCGCACCGGATAGGCGCCGTGGCAGAGCGTCTCGCGGATGCGGCTGGTCGCCGGCTCGCCCGGCGTCTCGAGGATCCGGCCATCGATGTCGAAGAGCCAGCCATGGTAGCAGCAGCGTATGCCGCGCTCGGCGACGATGCCGTACTCGAGCGAGGTGCGCCGGTGGCTGCAATGCTTGTGCAGCAGGCCATGCCGCCCGGACAGGTCGCGGAACAGGACCAGGTCCTCGCCCAGCACGCGGATCGCCAGCGGCAGGTCGCGGACCTGCTCCGTCATCGCGACGGGATGCCAGAAGCGGCGCATGTACTCGCCGCAGGGCGTGCCCGGCCCGACATGGGTGAGCTCCGCGTCCTCGGCCGCGTTCGAGCGCCGGTGCCAGCCATTCCACGGCTGCGCGCGCCAGTTGACCTCGCTCATGCTTCCCCTTCCCCGCGCCGCCCCCCGGCGACGCGACCCTTGTCCAGCCTCACGGCAGGTCGATGACGATCGAGCCGCCGGCGTCGAGCTGCGCGCGCGCGCCCGGCGGCACGACGCAGGTCGCGTCGTATTCCTCGACGATCAGCGGGCCGCTGCGCGCCGTCGCCAGGTCGCTGCGGCGCAGCACCGGCGTCTCGACCCAGCCATGCGCGCCGCCGAACCAGGCGCGGCGCGGCGGCGGCGGCACCGGCTCGGGGCGCGTCGGGCGCACGCGCTCGGGCACGCTCGGCCCCTCGCGCAGTCCCTGGCCGACGACCTGCATCGCCACCAGCTCGACCGGCTCGTCGGGGCCGGCGCGGTGGCCGTAGGTCTTCTCGTGCTCCTGGCCGAATCCTTCCTCGAGCAGGCGGACCATCGCCGCGTCGATCGGCCCGTCGGGCATCGGCACCACGAGCTCGTAGCTCTGTCCCTGGTAGTGGAGCGACGCCGAGCGCTTCAGCCGCGCGCGCTCGCCCTCGAAGCCCTCGGCGGCGAGCTGGGCGCGCGCCTGCCCGGCGAGCTCGTTCCACGCCGCCTCGATCTCGCCGAGGTCGGCCTTGCGCAGCAGGCGTCGGAAGCTGCGCGCGTAGTGGTGCTCGACGTCGGCGTAGAGCAGCCCGAAGGACGAGAACAGCCCCGCGCTCGGCGGCACCACGACGCGCCGCATGCCCAGCGCCGCGGCCATGCCGCAGGCGAAGAGCGGGCCGTTGCCGCCGAAGGCGAAGAGCGAGAACGCGCGCGGGTCGCGCCCGCGCTCGGTCGACACCGCCTTGATCGCGCGGATCATGTTGGAGGCGGCGATCTGGTGCGCGCCATGCGCGGCGGCCTCGATCGACATGCCCAGCGGGCGCGCGACCTTCGCCTCGAAGACCTCGCGCGCGCGCGCCGCGTCGAGCTTCACCGCGCCGCCGACGAGGTGCGAGGGGTTGATGTAGCCCAGCAGCACGTTGGCGTCGGTCACGGTCGGCACCTCGCCGCCGCGCGCGTAGCACACGGGGCCGGGCGTCGAGCCCGCGCTCTCCGGGCCGATCTGCAGCGAGCCGCCGGCGTCGATCCAGACATGGCTGCCGCCGCCCGCGCCGACCTCGGCGAGGTCGATCGCGGGGACCTTGAGGATGTAGCCCGCGCCCGTGAGCAGCCGCGAGCCGATCATGATGCCCGCGCCGACCGAGTACTCCGCCGCGCGCGTCACCTCGCCGGCCTCGACCATCGCGGCCTTGGCCGTCGTGCCGCCCATGTCGAAGGTGATGATGCGGTCGAGGCCGCGCGCGCGCGCCAGCGCCTGGCCGCCGACCACGCCGCCGGCGGGGCCGGACTCGATGATGTTCATCGGCCGCTCGGCGGCCGCGACGTCGGTGGTCAGGCCGCCATTCGACTGCATCAGCAGCAGCCGCGCCGGGATCCCCGCCTCGTCGAGGCCACGGCGCAGCGCGCGCAGGTAGGTCGCCACGACCGGCATGACATAGGCGTTCACCACCGTGGTCGAGGTGCGCTCGTATTCCTTGATCTCCGGCAGCACCTCGTAGCTCACCGACAGCGGCAGGCCGGGCGCCTTGCGGCGCACGACGTCGCGCAGCATCAGCTCGTGCGCGGGATTGGCGAAGGAGTTGATGAGGCAGATCGCGATCGCCTCGACCTTCTCGGCAAGCAGGCGGTCGATCGCGCGCTCGGCGTCGGCGGGATCGAGCGCGCGCTCGACGCGGCCCTGGGCGTCGACGCGCTCGTCCACGACCTGGCGCAGGTAGCGCTCCACCAGCGGCTCGGGCTTGCTCCAGGTCAGGTCGTAGAGCCGCGGCATGCGCAGCGTGCGGATCTCCAGCACGTCGCGGAAGCCCTTGGTGGTGACCAGCCCGGTGCGCGCGCCCTTGTGCTCGAGGATCGCGTTCGAGGCGACGGTGGTGCCGTGCCTGATCTCCTCGATGTCGGCGCCCGAGAGGCCCTGCTCGCGGAAGACCTCGACCAGGCCCTCGACGATGGCGCGCGCGTAGTTGTCGACGCTCGAGGAGATCTTCTTGGTGTGGATCGTGCCGTCGGACCCGAGCAGCACGATGTCGGTGAAGGTGCCGCCGATGTCGACGCCGACGCGGTAGGTGGTCATCTGGATCTGTCCCGTGCGTTCGCGTTGCTGCTGCGTGGGGTTCACTCGGCCGCGCGGGCGGAGGGCGGGTCCTCGCGCTGCACCGCCGGCACCTCGCGCCAGCCGCGCGCGGCGCGGATCGAGGCGCGCGCGCGCGCCGTGGCGGCGGCGTCGACGCTCCATGTCGCGACGTCGACCACCACGCCGTAGTCGGCGCGCGCGCGCGCCGGCGACAGGAGCTCGTTGCGCACGTCCTTGAGGACCGCGGCGGGATCGCGCTCGAGCGGGTCGCCCCAGCCCCCCGCGCCGGCGAGGACATGGCGCAGCACGTCGCCGCGGCGCACGGTCATCGTGAACTTGCCGGGCAGCGGGCGGTTCTCGCCGTCGGGGTTGAGGTGGTTCGAGCTCGGCGCGCCGGGCGAGCCGCCATAGAGGCCGAAGGGCCGGTGGTCGCGGCGGTCGCTGCGCACCTGCAGCGTGCCCTCGGCCTCGTTGAAGCGGTAGTCGCGCATGAAGGGCACGCCGCCGCGGAACCTGCCCGCGCCCGCGCGGTCGGGCACGAACTCGTAGGCGAGCAGCGAGATCGGGTGCTCGGCCTCCGTAACCTCGATCGAGTGCGAGGCCATGTTGGCGAACATGTGCGAGTTGCCGTCGAGCCCGTCCGCCCAGGGACGCGCGCCCCAGGCGCCGCAGGTGAAGTCGACGTAGATGAAGGGCTTGCGCGCGTCGTCGTAGCCGCCGATCGAGATGCCGGTGTTGCCGCCGTCGCCCGCCGCCTTCACGCGGTCGGGCAGCATCATGGCGAGCGCGCCGAACATGCAGTCGGTCATGCGGAAGCCGGTCAGGCCGCGCGCCGCGCATGCCGCGGGCAGCACGCCGTTGCCGACCGTGCCGGGCGGGCAGACCACCTCGATGGCGCGGAACACGCCCTCGTTGTTCGGGATGCCCGGCGGCAGGACCGAGCGCACGCCGGTGTAGCTCGCCGCCTTGGTGAAGGAGAGCGTGTTGTTGATCGCGCCCTTCACCTGCGGGCTGGTGCCGGTCCAGTCGACCACCATGTGGCCGCCCTTCTTGCGGATCGTGACGAAGAGGCGGATCGGCTTGCCGTAGTCGACGCCGTCGTCGTCGATCCAGTCCTCGAAGCTCCACTCACCATCCGGCAGCTTCTCCAGCGCCGCGCGCGTCATGCGCTCGGCGTAGTCGACCGTCTCGCGCATCAGCTCGCGCACCTCGGCCGGCCCGTGTCGCGCGACGAGGTCGGCGAACTGCCGCTCGGCGATGTGGCAGGCGGCGAGCTGCGCGCGCAGGTCGCCGAAGACCTTCACCGGCACGCGCACGTTGCGGTCGATGAAGGTCATGATGGTCTGGTTGAGCTTCCCCGCCTCGTAGAGCTTCATCGGCGCGATGCGCAGCCCCTCGGCGTAGATCTCGGTCGAGTCCGACGCGTTGGACCCCGCGACGCGCCCGCCGACATCCGTGTGGTGGCAGACGGTGCAGGCGAAGGCGAGGCGCTCGCCCTGGTGGAAGAGCGGCTTGAAGACGAAGATGTCGGGCAGGTGCATGCCGCCGTCGAACGGGTCGTTCATCACGAACACGTCGCCCTCGGCGATGTCGCCGGCGAAGTGCCGCATGATCGATTCCATCGCCGTCGGCACCGAGCCCAGGTGGCCCGGCAGCGTCAGCCCCTGCGCCACCAGCTTGCCCTCGGCGTCGGCGAAGCCCGTGGAGAAGTCCATGTTGTCCTTGAGCACGCCCGAGTAGGTCGTGCGCACGACGGTGAGCGCCATCTCGTCGGCGATCGAGAAGATCGCGTTCTTGAACAGCTCGAAGGTGATCGGGTCGATCTTCCGGGACATGGGGCCGCTCCGCCAATGGAGCCCGATGTTGCGCGCGAGGGCCGCGCGCCGACAAGCGCCGCGTGAGCCCGCTCAACCCTTGCGGTGCAGGGCGCCGGCGCTGCGCGCGACCGCCTCGGCGAGGTCCTTCTGCCGCACGGGCTTCGAGAGGAAGCCGTCGATGCCGCAGCGCGCCGCCTCGTCGCGGTCCGAGGGCTGGGTGAAGGCGGTGAGCGCGAGGATCGGCACCTCGCTGCCGCGCGCGCCGGAGGCGCGGATCCGCCGCGCCGCCTCGAAGCCGTCCATCAGCGGCATCTGGATGTCGAGGACGACGAGGTCGAAGCCGCCCGCCTCGAAGGCCTCGACCGCCTCCACGCCATTGGCCGCGAGATGGACGCGGTGGCCGAGCCCCTCGAGCATCAGGCGGATGACCAGCTGGTTGGTGGGCGTGTCCTCGGCGACCAGGACCGAGAGCGGCCCGGAACGCGCCGTCGCAGGTGCGTCGGCGCGCACCTCGTCCCCGGCCGGCGCGGGGCGCAGCGGGATCGTCGTGACGAAGCACGCGCCACGCCCCGTTCCCGGCGCGAGCTCGACATCCCCGCCCATGAGCCGCGCGAGGCCGCGGCTGATCGACAGGCCGAGCCCCGTGCCCTCGCGCGGGCGCAGCCTCTCGGCGCCGGCCTGGCGGAAGGGCTCGAATATGTCCGCGCGCATCTCCTCGGCGATGCCGGGCCCGGTGTCGGAGACGGCGAAGCGCAGGAACTGGCCGCCATCGGCCCCGCGCTCCGCGGCGACGTCGAGGCGCACCTCGCCCTCGCGGGTGAACTTGACCGCGTTCGCGAGGAGGTTCGAGAGCACCTGCATCAGCCGCGCATCGTCGCCCAGCACGCGCGCGGGCAGGTCGGGCGCGATGCTGCTGGAGAGCGCGAGGCGCGAGGCGCCGGGCAGGCCGCCGATCACCAGCAGCAGCCGGTCCACGAATCCCCGCAGCTCGATCGGCGCCGCGGCGAGCTCGACCCTGCCTGCCTGCAGCCGCGAGAAGTCGAGCACGTCGTTGACGACCTGCAGCAATTGCCCGCCCGCCGCCTCCATCGTCTCGACGAACTGGCGCTGCTGGGTGCTGAGGCTCGTGCCGCCGAGCAGGTTGGAGAGGCCGATCACCGCGTTGAGCGGCGTGCGGATCTCGTGGCTCATCTTGGCGAGGAAGTCGCCCTTGGCGCGGTCCGCGGCCTCCGCCGCCGCGCGCGCGCGCTCGGCGTTGCGCAGGTTGCGGCCGCGCGCGCGCAGGAACAGGACGAGCGCGAGCGCGCCCATGGCGAAGAAGCCGCCCGAGGCGGCGACGCTCGTGTCGAGGACCCGCAGCAGCTCCTTCTCCGACCGCGCCTCGTGGCGCAGCGAGATCATCGAGATCTCCTGCAGCAGCAGCGCCACGCCCGCGACCCTGCGTTCGAGCGCGCGCGCGCCCTCGGGCGACCAGTCCCGCACCGCGCGCGGGTCGAGCGCCTGCTCGATCGTCTCGATCCGCGCCAGCAGCGCGCGGCCCTCCTGCCCCGCGGACAGGGCCTCGTGGACGACGCCGCCGCGGAAGAGCTCGAGGCGGCTCAGGAAGATGTCGAAGCGCAGCTCGGCCTCGGCGAGGGCCTCGGCCGAGGCGCCACGCGCCGCGACCATGCCGAGCAGCGAGCTCGAGTAGCGCGCGAGCTCGACCTCGGCGCGCGTCGAGACCCAGACGAGGTTTTCCTTCGTGACGTAGAAGCGCGTCACCAGCGCGTGGAAGGAATAGAGCGACGCGGCGACGCCGAGCGCGCACAGCGCGATCGCCGCCAGCACGGCCAGCGAGCGCCAGGGCCGGCGCACGGCGCGCACGTCAAGCATGGCGAGGTGGCGGGATGGCCCGGCGCACCGTCACCTGACGCGGATCTCCTTGACCTGCCACGCCCACTTCGACTGGCTCTCCTTGTTGTTGAGCGCCGGGAAGTCGTCCTGCGGATAGATGATCCAGAGCGGGCCCTTGTCGCGCACGCGCATGAGCTGGCCGTTCTGGCGCCAGGCGAGGATCACCGGCCAGCGCGCGAAGTCGGAGACCGGGATCTCGACCTTGTAGTCGTTGATCGCGATGGCCTCGATGCGGTCGCCGAAGGCGCCGACGCGCTCCAGCAGGGCCTTGAGCGAGACGCCCTCGAAGT
This sequence comes from Pseudomonadota bacterium, assembly GCA_041178225.1. GTDB lineage: Bacteria > Pseudomonadota > Alphaproteobacteria > CACIAM-22H2 > CACIAM-22H2 > CAIOSQ01. Next base: position 20,351 of record JBEGVV010000087.1, read on the forward strand.
CCTGCCTGCCATTCGTCCATGCCGTGCTGGTGGAGATGCGCGACACGCCGATCGCCTCGAGCATCGCGAGGTCGAAGCGCGCGCGCGCGTCGCCGTTGGTGACGGCGATGCGCCCGGTGACGTCGAGGATCGGGGTGCCCGCCGGCGACGGCAGCGTCTGGGCGGACGCGGCCACGAGGCCGAGCGCGACGAGCGCCGCGGCGAGGAACGCGAGTCCGCGCGCGGCGAGCCTGGGGATCGACATGGGGACCTCCTCTAGCGTTCGCGGCCGGCCGACGGGGTCCGCGACGGGAATGCGCGCGACACTAGCCGCGCCCGTCGACCCCGGGACGCTAAGAACTGTAAAGCCGCGAGGGGCTCAGAAGGCCGGGCGCGCCATCCAGTGACGCGGCCGCGCGCCGGCGACCGGGACGCGCAGCGTCGCCAGCCGCGTCCCCGCGAGCGAACCCATGTGCAGCGTGCGCAGGTCCGGCCCGCCGAAGGCGACCGAGGCGAGGTTGCCGAAGGCCAGCGCCTCGCCGCGGTTGAGCGTCGGCCGGTCGAAGCGCCCCGCCTCCCAGGCCTCGTCGGCGGCGCGCGAGGTCGCGGGGTCCGAGCCATCGAGCAGCACCTCCTGCCCGCCCCCGGGCGTCACGCGCAGGAGCCGGTTGGCGACGACGCAGGCGAGCCAGACATTGCCTTCCGCGTCGAAGGCCATGCCGTCGGGGAAGGCGCCGTCGCGGAACTCCGCCACCGTCTCGCGCCGGCCCAGCGTGCCATCCTCGGCGAGCGGGAAGCGCGTCATGCGCCGCGCATAGGTCTCGTTGACGTAGAGGAAGCGGCCGGCGGGATCGACATGCGACTCGTTGGTGAAGCCGAGCCCCTCGCAGGCGATGCGCGCGCCCCGCTCGTCGACCAGGACGATGAAGCCGTCGTCGACGCCGCGGTTGAAGGCAAGGTCGCGCGGCGAGAGCCGCGTGCTGATCGAGACCCAGGCGCGGCCGCGCGCGTCGAGCCCGACATAGTTGACCGCGCCCGGCAGGGGCGCGCCGTCGAGCTCGACCAGGAAGGGCACCGGGCCGGTGCGCGGCGTCCAGCGCCACACGCCGCCGAGCCCGCCCAGGTTGGCGACGAGGAAGCTGCCATCGGCGTCGATGGCGATGCCGTTGACCATCCAGTCCGAGGCGGGCCCGAACTCCCGGTGCTCCGTGCGCCCGTCGGCGCCCACGCGGCTCAGGCCGGTGCGCCGCGAGACGTAGCTGTCGCCGGACGCGGTGCAGAGCACGCATTCTGGACGGTCGAGTCCCTCGCCCAGCCATGCGATGTCGCTCGCCTCGAACCTCATGCCTCCCCCTCGCGCCGCGGCGGGAAGCGGCGCATCACCCAGATCGCCATCGCGATGCCCGGCAGCGCGGCGAGCGTCGTGGCGGCGAAGAACAGCACCCAGTCCAGCTGCAGCGACAGCCAGCCGCCGCCGGCCGAGAGCGTCGTGCGCCCCACCGCGGCGAGCGAGGAGAGCAGCGCGTATTGCGTCGCCGTGTAGGCGACGTTGCACAGGCCCGACAGGTAGGCGACGAAGGCCGCCGAGCCCATGCCTCCGGTGAAGTTCTCGATGCCGATCGTCGCGGCGAGCATCAGCACGTCGTGGCCGACCATCGCCTGCAGCGCGTACATCAGGTTCGACAGCGCCTGCAGCACGCCGCAGGCGACGAGGGCGCGCGCCAGGCCCTGGCGATGCACGAGCACGCCGCCCGCCGCCACGCCCGCGAGCGTCGCCACGACGCCCAGGACCTTCGAGATGTTCGCGACCTCCAGCCGCGTGAAGCCCATGGCGACGTAGAAAGGGTTCGCCATCGTGCCCGCCAGCGCGTCGCCGAACTTGTAGAGGACGACGAAGACGAGGATCGCCGCCCAGCCAGGGCGTCCCATGAAGTCGCGGAACGGCCCGATCGCCGCGCCCTCGAACCAGGCCCAGGCGCGCGCGGCGAGCGACCCGTCCGCGGGCGCATGCGCCGTCGTCGCCACCGCCTCCGGCTCGGGCGACAGCCAGACCGCGGCCATGCCGACCGCCATGAACCCCGCCATCAGGCTGAAGGCGAAGCCCCAGCCGCCGAACTCCGCGGCGTAGAGCGCGCCCGCGGAGGAGACGATCATGCCGAAGCGATAGCCCCATTGCGTCGCCGCCGCGCCCGCGCCCTGCTCCTCGGGCGCGAGGAGCTCGATGCGCAGCGCGTCGACGACGATGTCCTGCGTGGCGGAGAGGAAGGCGATGGCCAGCGCCGCGGCCGCCGTCGCGAGCGGGTCGATGCGCGGGTCGGTCGTGCCGAGCGCGAGGATCGCCAGGACCAGCAGCGCCTGCACGCACAGCGCCCAGCCGCGACGACGGCCGAGCCTGGCGGTGAGCGGGCCAAGCGGCATGCGATCGACCAGCGGCGCCCAGAGGAACTTGAGCGAATAGGCGGTGCCGACGAGCGCGAGCAGGCCGATCGTCGTGCGGTTCACGCCGCTCTCCGCGAGCCAGAAGGTCAGCGTGCCGAAGGTCAGCGGCAGCGGCAGCCCGGAGCCGAAGCCCATGAACAGGACGGCGAGCAGGCGCGGGCGGAGATGGATCGCGAGCGAGTCGCGCCAGGAGGACATGCGGGCGCGATGCTAGTGCAAGCGCTCGCCTGCATGCGAGCGCGGCACGCAACGCCGATCGCGTCGCGCAGCGGCCGCACGGCGGGCGCTCGCCGCGCATCGGACCCATGCCCCATCCGTCGCGCGCCGGCCGCTCGCCGCGCGAGCAGGCACATGCCCCCTCCGTCGCGCGCCTCGCGGCGCGCGCCACCTCCCCCACCCGCGCTGCCGCGCGGCCGGGGG
>JBEGVV010000088.1:0-12575 GCA_041178225.1 Pseudomonadota bacterium
CATAGGCTGGCTCCTGCCCCATGCGCAGGTCGGTGACGCGCACGATGCCGTCGCGCTCGTCGAGGCGGAAGAAGCCGCGGCTGAACGTGGCGACGCGTTCCACCGCCTCGATCCCGCGCAGTTCCTCGCGCAACGACGGGTCATGGGGATGGACGGAGAAGCGGATCGGGCGATCGCCGTCGCGCAGCGATCGGAAGCCCTCCTCGTGGCCGTCGCGCCGCATCACGAGCACGCGCCAGAGCACCGTGTTGAAGGGCGTCGGCGTCACCAGCACGCGCTCGATCGCCGCCGCGTCCGGCCGCGTGGCGAGCTGCGCGCGCACCACGCCCTCGACATGGTGCTGCGCGGCGGCGCTCCATCCGAGATAGGCGGTCGAGAGCGCGAGGCCCGCCAGGTTCCAGCGCGCGCCGCGCGGCCAGCGCAGCGCAAGCGCGCCGGCGAGGCCCGCGAGCAGCGGCAGCGTGTAGAGCGGGTCGATGATGAAGATGCTGCCGAGGCCGACAGGCCGGTCCGAGAAGGGCAGCGCCAGGCTCGTGCCGTAGACCGTCATCGCGTCGAGCAGCGCATGCGTCGAGAGGGCGAGGAAGGTCGCGAGCAGCCAGCGCGGCAGGTCGCGCCAGCGCTCGCCCGGCGGCGCGCGGCGCGACTCGATCGCGGCGATCGCCGCGGCAAGCGGCGGCGTGGCGAGGGCCTGCCAGAAGAAGGCGTGGGTCTCGGCGCGGTGCAGGACCATGTCGCGCACCGCGTCGCCATGGTCGATGACCACGTCGAGGTCCGGAAGCGTGCCGAGCACGCCGCCCCAGAGCGCGGCCCGCCAGGCCGGGCTCCGGCGGCCCATCACCGCGACGCCGACGGCGGCGCCGAGCGCGAATTGCGAAAGCGAATCCATTCCCTTCACATGGGGCGCCGCGTCGCCCTTGAAAGCCGCGCGGGCGCGGCGGGTCACGAATGGTTGTCTCGATCCGATTTCCCCGCGATCATCGACCACCAGGCGATCGGGCGGGGCGGCGATGGACGACCGGAAGGTCGACGGCAGCAATGCCGTCTACACCTCGGAGATCTTCAAGGTGCAGGCGCGGCGGGGCCGGCGGCGCGGGTCGCGCGGCTCGATCCTCGAGCCGGCGCGCGAGATCCCGGTGGTCGACGAGGTCGACGTGCTCGTCGCGGGCGGCGGGCCCGCCGGCACGGCGGCCGCGATCGCCGCGGCGCGCACGGGCGCGCGCACGCTGCTGGTGGAGCGGCACAACCATCTCGGCGGCCTCGCGACAGGCGGGCTGGTGATCTGGATCGACCGCATGACCGACTGGGATGGCCGGCGCGTCATCCGCGGCCTCGCGGAGGAGATCCTCGACCGACTGCCGGCCGACGCGGTCCATGGGCCGGCGCCGGGCGAGTGGGGATCGCGCGAGCCCGGGCGCGTGGCCCGCTGGGGCCCGCGACACAGCGCCTTCCACGGCATCGTCACCCTGGCGCCGATGACGGATCCCGAATGGATGAAGCAGGTCAAGGCGACGATGGTCCGCGAGTCGGGCGCCGAGCTCCTGCTGCACGCCTGGATCGCGCGGCCGCTCGTGGAGGACGGGCGCGTCGCAGGCGCGTTCCTGGAGTCGAAGCAGGGGCGGCTTGCCGTGCGCGCGCGCTGCGTCGTCGACACCACCGGCGACGCGGACCTCCTCGTGCAGGCCGGCGCCGCGCATGACGAGGACATCGACGAGGGCTCGATCCACCACTGCATGAACGTCGCCTGGCTCTGGGGCGGCGTCGACATGGAGCGCTGGCTCGACTTCGCGGCCGGCGACCCCGAGGGGCACCGCGCCTTCCTCGCCGAGGGCCGCGCGCAGCTCGGCCTGTTCGAGAAGCCGATGTCGAGCTGGCGCAACGACGTCGCCGTGTTCATGGGCCCGCGCTATTCGGGCTTCAGCGCGGTCAGCCTCGACGACCTCAACGCCGTCGAGGCGCTCTCGCGCGACAAGCTCTTCGAGATGCTCGACTTCTATCGTCGGCGCGCGCCGGGCTTCGAGCGCGCCTGGGTGATGCTGACCGCGCCGCAGATGGGCGTGCGCCACAGCCGTCGCGCGCGGGGGCTTGCGGGCGTCAGCGCCGCGGACTGGAAGGCCGGCCTCGTGCATGCCGACGAGATCGGCGTGAGCCCGAGCCTCAATCCCCGCTTCGCCAGCGTCTCGGTGCCGTATCGCGCGCTCGTGCCTGCCGGCGTCGAGGGCCTGCTCGTCGCGGGCCGCCACGTCGCCTGCGACGCGACCTCCCACGGCTTCATGCGCGAGATCCCGCAATGCTGGATGACCGGCCAGGCCGCCGGTACCGCCGCCGCCCTTTCCGTCGCCTCCGGCGTGGCGCCCGCCGCCCTCGACGTCGCGACGCTGCGCGATGCGCTCGAGCGCCAGGGCGTGCACCTGCACGCGCCGCCAGGCAGCGCCACCGCCGCGGAGGGATAAACAGGATAATCAGGGACGGAGCCCGGATTACCCACGATAGCGGGGCGTAATCCGGGCTCCGTCCCTGATAGTCCTGGGAGGTTGTCGCTTCACCGCGCCAGGGCGGCCAGCAGCGCCTCGACCCGGTTCGCGATGCCGTCCCAGCGCAGGATCCCGGCATGGCCGAGCCCCGGGACATCCTCGTAGTGCGCGTCGATGCCGGCGGCGGACGCCTGCTCCACCCAGCGGCGCGCGAAGGCAGGCAACGTGTTGTCGTCGCGCATGCCCGTCGCCGCGATCACCGGGGTCGCGGTCGCGATGGACGCCACGAAGTCCATCGGGTTCAGGCTGTTGAGCCATGGCCTGTCGCCCTGGCCGCGCTGCGCGTTCCTGTGCCGGCGCCACGGCGGGACGTCGCAGGGGCAGCCCAGCAGGAGGGCCGCATCCGCCGCGCCGGGATGGCGGCCAAGGACGAGCGCGGCCGTCGCGGCGCCGCCTGAATGCCCGACCAGCACGACATGGCGCGGGCGATGCGCCTGCCTGAGCGCGGCGAGCGCGCCCGCCACGCGTTCCATGTTCGCGGCGGTATAGTCGTCGTCGCGCGGATTGGCCCAGCCGCTCGAATCACCCGCCGGGCTGCGATAGCCCGGGCGGATCATCAGCGCCACGACGCGGTCCTCGGCCGCCAGCGCCCGGCCCACCTGCATCCAGGCATCGACGTGGCGCTGCTCGAGCGAGCCGGTGCCGTCGCCATGGATCATCACGACCAGCGCGCGCGGCGGCGTGGCCGCGTCTCGCGCGGGCCCCTCGACCGGCACGAGCGCGAGGCACCCGCCCTGCCCGTCCGGCGCCGAGCGCTCGGCCGGCAGTCCCGCGCAGGCCTGCGCGCGCGCCGTGGATGCCGGCAGGATCCCGAGCAGCAGGGCGACCGCGAGCCCGGCGATGGCATGTCTCGCGAAGGACGGCCTCATCGCTCCAGGCCTAGGTTGCGTGGCGTCGGGAGAACCCTCGCCAGATAACCCCCTCCAGAGCAGGAACTCGCCGAATTCCTGCTCTGGAGGGATTATTTACTCACCCAAACCCCGGCCGCTCCGGCAGGCCGAGCTTCTTGAGCATCGCCACCACCGGGCACATGCCGGTGAAGGAGGCCTGGACGAGATGGGCGCCCATCAGGGCGGTGAGCCAGAGCCAGGAGGGCGAGTGGTAGACGGAGAGCAGGACGCTCCCGAGGACGACGAGGCCGACGACGAGGAGGATCGTGCGTTCGAGCGACATGTCTTCATCTCCCTGGGGGGTTTGGGCGCCGGTGGCCCGGCCGCCGCGTGGGCGCGGAGTTGTCTCTCCGCCTCCGGCGACCCTAGGCATGGCGCCAGCACACGCTCAACGGGAGAAAGGTTAAGGCCGCGCCTGCGCGTCCCACTCCCATCCCTCGCGGCGACCCAATACTCTGGCGCGCCATGACGACGCTCTCCACGCCCTCGGGCGCGCCGCATCCCGCGCGGCTCGCGCCCAACCCGCGCCTCGACCGCGCGCATCCCTATCCCGGCGCGCTGCGCCCGATCCTCAGCCTCGCGGCGGAGGAGGTCGCGCGGCGCGAGATATCCTCCTGGCCGGGCTACGCGCCCACGCCGCTGCGCGACCTGCAATCGATCGCGCGCGAGCTCGGCCTCGCGGCGGTCGCCTTCAAGGAGGAGCAGCACCGCTTCGGGCTGCGCAGCTTCAAGGCGCTGGGCGGGGCCTATGCGGTGAAGAAGCTCGCCGCCGCGCCTGGCGGGCCGCCCGCCGCCGTGTGCTGCGCGACCGACGGCAACCATGGGCGCTCCGTCGCCTGGGGCGCGCGCGAGGCGGGGCTGCGCTGCGTGATCTACATCCACGAGGGCGTCAGCGAGGGCCGCGCGCAGGCGATACGCGGCTTCGGCGCGGAGGTCCGTCGCGTGGGCGGCAACTACGACGATTCCGTGCGCATCGCCGCGGCGGACGCCGCGCGCGAGGGCTGGACCGTCGTCTCAGACACGTCCTGGGAAGGCTACCAGGACATCCCGCGCGACGTGATGCAGGGCTATGGCGTGATGGTCGGCGAGGCGATCGCGCAGGGCGGCGGCGGGGCCCGCACGCCGACGCATGTCTTCGTGCAGGGCGGCGTCGGCGGCATCGCCGCGGCGACGGTCGCGCATCTCTGGGAGCGCTTCGGCGCCGCGCGGCCGCGCGTGGTCGTGGTCGAGCCCGACAAGGCCGACTGCCTGACGCGGTCGGCCGAGCAGGGGCGCGTCGTGCATCTCTCGGGCGACCTCGACACGATCATGGCCGGGCTGTCCTGGGCGAGCCCTCGCCGCTCGCCTGGGCCGTGCTCGACCCGGGCGCCGATGCCTTCATGGCGATCGGCGACGCGGCGATCGCGCCGGCGATGCGCGCGCTGGCCGCGCTGGGCGTGGTCGGCGGCGAGTCCGGCGTGGCCGGCCTCGCGGGGCTGCGGATCGCGGCAACGGACAGGGCGATGCGCGCGGCGCTTGGCCTCGACGCGTCCTCGCGCGTCCTTCTCTTCGGCACGGAGGGCGCGACGGACCCCGCGCTCTACGAGGAACTCGTGGGCGAAAGCGCGGAGCGCGTGATGGAGAGGGCGGCGACATGAGCAGGATGATGACGGTCGGGGCGGCGCAGCTCGGGCCCATACAGCGCGCGGACAGCCGCGCCAGCGTGGTGGCGCGCATGGTCGAGCTCATCCGCCAGGCGAAGGCGCATGGCTGCGACGTCGTCGCCTTCCCCGAGCTGGCGCTGACGACGTTCTTCCCGCGCTGGTTCATGGAGGACCAGGCGGAGATCGATTCCTTCTTCGAGCGCGAGATGCCGGGTCCCGAGACGCGCGCGCTGTTCGAGGCCGCCGCGCAGGCGCGCATCGGCTTCCAGCTGGGCTTCGCCGAGCTGGTCGTCCAGGACGGCCGGACGCGGCGCTTCAACAGCGCGATCCTCGTCGACAAGGACGGCCGCATCGCCGGGCGCTACCGCAAGATCCACCTGCCGGGCCATGCCGAGCACGAGCCCTGGCGCGCCTTCCAGCACCTCGAGAAGCGCTACTTCGAGGTCGGCGACCTCGGCTGGGGCGTGTGGCGCACGATGGGCGCCAACATGGGCATGGCGATCTGCAACGACCGGCGCTGGCCGGAGACCTATCGCGTGATGGGGCTGCAGGACGTGGAGATGGTCTTCATCGGCTACAACACGCCGCGCCACAACCCGCCGGCACCCGACCATGACCGGCTGGGCGAGTTCCACAACCAGCTCGTCATGCAGGCCGGGGCCTACCAGAACGCGACCTGGGTCGTGGGCATCGCCAAGTGCGGCGTCGAGGAGGGCTGCGAGATGATCGGCGCGTCCTGCATCGTCGCGCCGACCGGGCAGGTCGTGGCGCAGGCGCTGACGCAGGACGACGAGCTGGTCGTGGCGCGCTGCGACCTCGACATCGGGCTCAGCTACAAGCGCTCGACCTTCAACTTCGCGCGCCACCGCGAGCCGCAGGCCTATCGCATGATCGTCGAGCGCAAGGGCGCGGAGCCGCCGGCGGGACCATGATCCACCTCGACACCGACAGCGACGACCCCGCGCCCGCGGAATACGCGGCGCGCCTGGCCATGGCGGCGCAGCTCGCCGGCGCGGCCGCCGACAAGTACGGCGAGGGCGACGTGGTGCGCGCGGCCGAGGCGCTGGTCGCGCGGCTGCTCGGCAAGGAGCGCGCGGTGCTCTTCGCCACCGGCACGCTCGCCAACCTCCTCGCGCTCGACCGCCTCTGCCCGCGCTTCGCGCGGCGCGTGCTGGTCCATCCCGACAGCCACGTGCTGGCGGACACGGGCGACGGCGCCGCCTCGGTCATGGGGCTGACGCTGGCGGCGGTCGAGCCCGCCGGCCCGGGCTACACCGCCGAGGCCACGCGCGCGGCGATCCTCGCCTCGCGCATCGGGCGCGTCAGGCAGGGCATCGGCGCGATCGTCGTCGAGACGCCCGTGCGGCGGCGCTTCAACGAGCTCTTCCCCGTCGCGATGATGGACGGCGCGGTCGCAGCGGCGCGCGCCGAGGGCGTCGCCACGCATCTCGACGGCGCGCGGCTGCCCGTGGCGGCGCAGGCCGCGGGGCGCGGGGTCGCGCGGTTCTGCGCCCCCTTCGACAGCGTCTATCTCTCGCTGTGGAAGATGCTGGGCCTGCCCTTCGGCGCGGCGCTGGCGGGCAGCGCGGCGATGCTTGCCGACATCGAGCACGACCGCAGGCGCCATGGCGGCGCCCTGCCGCAGCTCTGGCCGCTGGCGGCCATGGTGCTCGCGCGGCTCGAGGCAGCCTTCGCGCAATGGCCGGAGATCTTCGCGCGGCTGGCGCGGTTCCGCGCGGCGATGGAGGCGGATGCGCGCTTCGTCGTCGCGACGATCGGCGCCGAGCCCGGCAACACGCTTTGGCTGGAGGCGCCAGGCACGGATCCCGCGGCCCTGCGCGCGGCCGCGCGCGCGGCGGGCCTGGCGCTGCCCGAGCCGCAGGGCCCGCGCTTCCCGGTGCGCGCCAACGCAAGCTGGCTCGCGATGGAGCCCGGGGAGATCGCGGCCAGGCTTGGCGACGCGCTGGAGGCCTCGCGGCGCTGAGCGGAGAATCCGCTCCAGGGCAGGTTTCCTCGAGGAGGGAACCTGCCCTGGAGAGGTTTTCAGGAGGCGACGCCCGCTTCCTGCAGCATCGCGTGGAGCAGGACGTTGGCGCCGGCCTCGATGTCGCCGGGCTTGGCGTCCTCGACCTCGTTGTGGCTGATGCCGCCGATGCAGGGGACGAAGACCATCGCCGAGGGCGCGACGCGCGCCATGTAGACGGCGTCATGCCCCGCGCCGGAGACGATGTCGCGGTGGCTGTAGCCATGGCGCCGCGCGCCGTCGCGCACCGCGTCGACCAGGCGCTTCTCGAAGGGCGTCGGCGGCGCGTACCAGAAATCGGCGATCTCGACCTCGAGCCCGCCCTCCGCGGCGATGGCGCGGCATCCGCTCTTGAGCAGCGCCTCCATCGTCGAGAGCACCGCGTCGTCGGGATGGCGGAAGTCGACGGTGAAGAACACCTCGCCGGGGATGGTGTTGCGCGAGTTCGGCTTCGACTGGATCACCCCGACCGTCGCGCAGGCGAGCGGCGGGCGCTCGCGCCCGATGCGGTTGACGAGGTCGATCATGCGCGCGGCGCCGACCAGCGCGTCGCGCCGGCGCGACATCGGGGTCGGACCGGCATGGGCCTCCTGCCCCTTCACCGTGACCTCGAACCAGCGCTGCCCCTGCGAGCCGGTGACCACGCCGATCGTCGTGCCCTCCGCCTCGAGGATCGGGCCCTGCTCGATATGCGCCTCGAAATAGGCGCCGACCTGGCGCGCGCCGGGCTCGTCGGGGCCCGCATGGCCGATGCGCGCGAGCTCGTCGCCGAAGCGCCTGCCCTCCATGTCGCGCTTGTCGAGGATCTCGGCGAGCGGGAAGACGCCGGCATGGACGCCCGAGCCCATCATCGCGGGCGAGAAGCGCGAGCCCTCCTCGTTGGTCCAGACCGCGACCTCGACCGGGGCCTCGGTCTCGATGCCGCGATCGTTGAGCGTGCGGATGACCTCGAGCCCGGCGAGCACGCCGAAGATGCCGTCGAAGCGACCGCCGGTCGGCTGGGTGTCGAGATGCGAGCCGGTCATCACCGGCTTGCGCGCGGGGTCGCGGCCGGGGCGGCGCGCGAAGATGTTGCCCACGCGGTCCATCGAGATCGTGCAGCCCGCGGCGCGGCACCAGGACATGAAGAGCTCGCGGCCCTCGCGGTCGAGGTCGGTGAGGGCGAGGCGGCACACGCCGCCCTTCGGCGTGGCGCCGATCCTCGCCATCTCCATCAGGCTGTCCCAGAGCCTCGAGCCGTCGATCGTCAGGTTGCGCATCGCCCGTTCCTCCGTCGCCTTCGCCACGCCGCGATCATGCACCGCCGCGCGGCGCGGCGGGAGGGCTCAGCCCCAGGCCGGCCGGGGGAAGGGCACCGACGAGCGCGCGAGCAGCTCCGCCCCGCCCTTGGTCCAGGAGATCGTGTTGACCTGGCCGCCGAGCACCTCGCGCGGGGCGAGCGGCGCGAGCTCGGGCGCGTGCAGCGCGAGCGTCGCGGGACCGTGGAAGGCGTCGCCGGGCACCACGTCGCGCATGCGGGCGAGGAAGAGCTCGCGCCGCACGCATTCCTCCGCGGGGTCGGGAAGCGCGCGCTCGACGAAGAAGCCCACGAAGGGCGGCTGCGGCACGGCGAGCGGGCCGGCCGCGGCGATGCGCAGGCCGGCCTCCAGCACCGGTCGGCCGAGGCGGGAGACGAGGCCGGTGCAGCGGTCGCCCGGCCGCCAGCCGCGCTGCGGATGCGGCGCGGTCAGCGCGAGCGTGCCGAGGCGCTGCGGCCAGCCATACATCTCGCGGCCGACAGCCAGCTCGGCGTCGCCGTCGGTCCACAGGAACGGGTCCCAGTAGCCGATCGTGCCGCCATGCGCGGCGGCGATGCCGACCACGCTCTCGTGGAACTGGCTCGCCTCGGGATGGGCCTGCGCCCAGTCCCATCCATGGCCGAGGTCGCAGGCGAGGCTGTGCACGGAGAAGCGCACCAGCGGCTCGCCCCAGGGCTCCAGCGGCGCTGGCAGGAGCGCGCGCACCGCCGCGGCGTCGCAGCGCGCGATGACGGTGAGCGAGCGCCCGGCGAAGCGCCAGGGCGGCGGGCCGTAGAGGGCGCCCTGCCCCGAGGGATCGATGGGCGCGACGAAGCCTGGAGCCAGGGAGGCTGGATCGTTCATGGCGCGAGCATCGCGCGAAAACCCCGGCCAGGGAACCACCGGCACATCCGGCCCTTGCGCGGGCCGCGCGCCTGTTGGACGCTGGCGAAAACAACCAACGACAGGGAGCCATCATGACCTGGACCACGTCCCTCGCCGCGGCCCTTCCGGGCTGCGCCCTCGCCCTCGGCCTCCTCGCGGCGCCGATGCCCGCCGCCGCCCAGCAGCAGAAGACGCTGAAGGTCGTCATGCATGCGGATGTCCGCACGCTCGATCCCTTCTGGACCACGCAGACCATCGCCGGCATCCACGGCATGATGATCTACGACACGCTCTTCTCCAGCGACGACAAGCTCGAGCCGAAGCCGCAGATGGTGGAGAGCTGGACGGTGAGCGACGATCGCCGGACCTACCGCTTCACCCTGCGCGAGGGGCTGCGCTTCCACGACGGCAGCCCCGTCACGACGCGCGACGTGATCGCCTCGCTGCAGCGCTGGGGCAAGCGCGACGGCGCCGGCAGGGAACTCATGGCGCAGACGCAGGGCCTCGAGGCGATCGACGCGCGGACCTTCGCCTGGAACCTGTCGGCCCCGTACGGGCTGCTGCTCGACACGCTCGCCAAGAGCGGCACCAGCGTCCCCTTCATCATGCGCGAGAAGGAAGCGCTGGTGGATCCGTTCCAGCAGATCCAGGAGGCCGTCGGCTCGGGTCCCTTCGCCTTCAAGCGCGACGAATGGGTCCCCGGCAGCAAGACCGTCTATGTCCGGTTCAACGACTACGTCCCGCGCAAGGAGCCGCCCTCGGGCCACGCCGGCGGCAAGGTCGCCAAGGTCGACCGCGTCGAGTTCGTGTGGATGCCCGACCCGCAGACCGCGCAGGCCGCGCTCATCGCGGGCGAGATCGACTTCCTCGAGAACCCGCTGCCCGACTTCCTGCCGATGCTCGCGCGCACGCCCGGCGTCAAGCTCGACACCCATCCGGCGATGGGCACGGCCGGCATCATCCAGTTCAACCACCTGCACCCGCCCTTCAACGACGTGCGCGCGCGCCAGGCGATGCTGCACGTCGTGCACATGCCCGACTTCCTGAACACCATCGCGGCCGACCCGCAGCTGCAGACCGTCTGCTACTCGTTCTTCGGCTGCGGCGTGGCGATGGAGACCGACGCCGGCAGCGAGGCCTATCGCGCGCCGAAGGACTTCCGCAAGGCCGAGGCGCTGTTCCGCGCCGCCGGGTACAAGGGCGAGAAGATCACGATCCTCCACGCCACGGACCACCAGTACATCAACCCCGCGAACCTCGTGCTCATCCAGCAGATGCGCGACGCCAAGTTCCTGAACCTCGACGTGCAGGCGATGGACTGGGGCACGGTGGTCACGCGCCGCGCGAAGAAGGAGCCGCCGGCGCAGGGCGGCTGGAACATCTTCATCACCGGCACCACGGTCCTGAACTCCGCGACGCCGGTGACGCACACGGCGCTGTCGATGGGCTGCGAGAGGGCCTGGTTCGGCTGGCCGTGCGACAAGGACTACGAGACGCTGCGCGCCAGCTGGGCCTTCGCGCCCGACCTCGCCGCGCGCAAGCGCATCGCCGCGGAGATCTCGCGCAAGGCCTACGAGCTCGTGCCCTACATCCACTTCAGCCAGTGGCGGAACCCGGTCGCCTACCGCTCCGACCGCCTGTCGGGCGTGATCGTCACGCCCTCGCTGCCGCCGATGTGGAACATCGAGAAGAAGTGAGGCGCGCGGCCGCGGGCCGGGCCGCGCCAGCGGCTCAGCCCGCGGCGACGCGCGCGTTCGATTCCTCGAAGAGGCGCATGTTCTTCTCGACGTCGTAGGGCTTCTCGCGCAGCGTCTCGGCGTCCCACTCGCTGCGCCCGTCGGCGAAGAAGTCGCCGCCATAGACATGCAGCGCCGCGGTCAGGCGCGGGATCGGGTTGGTCACGGAGTGGACGATGTCGCGGCCCAGCGGCACGCAGTCGCCGACCGACAGCGCGTGCGCGCCCGCGGCCTCGACGCGGCCATGCGGATCGCCCTCGATGCGGCGCCAGAAGATGTTGTCCTCGCGCCCGGTATAGATGCCGATCACCGCCCACATGCGGTGGTTGTGCGGCATCAGCGTCATCATCGGCCCCCAGACGAGGTTGAGGATCGTCAGCGTCGGGGAGCGGTGGATCCGCTGCACGCCCGCGCGGGTCGGCTCCCCCAGCCCGGCGAGGACGGCCGCGGGATCGCGGACGGCGCGCGCGACCACCTCGCGCACGGCCTTGTGGCTCGGGTCCTGGGCGACCGCCTGCCTGCAATCCTCGACGAAGCGATCGATCTCGAATGCCGCCATTGCCTCCGCCCTCCGGGAACGCGCGCGGCGACGATGGACCGCGCGCGCCCGGGGATCAAGCGGCGGCGTTCAGCGCAGCGCGGCCTCGTAGCGGCGGCTGACCTCCGCCCAGTTCACGACGTTCCACCAGGTCGTGACGTAGTCGGCGCGGCGGTTCTGGTACTTGAGGTAGTAGGCATGCTCCCAGACATCGAGCCCGAGCACCGGCGTGCCGCGCTCGATCCCCGCGACGTCCATCAGCGGGTTGTCCTGGTTGGCCGTCGAGGTGATGGCGAGCTTGCGGTCGGCGGTCACGACGAGCCACGCCCAGCCCGAGCCGAAGCGGGTGATCGCGGCCTGGTCGAAGCGCTTCTTCATCTCGTCGAACGATCCGAACGCGGCGTCGATCGCCGCGGCGAGGGCCGCGGAGGGCCTGCCCGACTGGCTCGCCGGCGCCATCACCTCCCAGAAGAGGGAATGGTTGTAGTGGCCGCCCAGCGCGTTGCGGGCGGCCACCGGGTGCTTCGAGATCTCGCGCAGCGTCGCCTCGACGGCGTCGGGCCTGAGCGCCGGGTTGTCCTTCGCCTGGGCGTTGAGGGCGGTGATGAAGGCCTGGTGGTGCCGGCCGTGGTGGATCTCCATCGTCATCGTGTCGATATGCGGCTCGAGCGCGCTGGCGGCATAGGGCAGCGGCGGCAGCGCGAACTGCGCGAGCGCCTGGCCCGGCATTGCGAGGACGGCGAGCGCGAGCGCCGCCACGAGGGCGCGAAGAGCTTTCGGCATGCTGGACCTCCCTGGTCGATTGGCCGGCGGATCGCCCGGCCGCCCGTTACCTGTGGCAGGCTGCGCCGGGGGCAAGCCGATGGGCGCTTGATCGCGGCGCCGGCCATGCCCGGCTTCCCCGCCCTTCCCGCGAGCTTCCAGGCCTCGACCGACGACGCAAGCGCCAGGACCGGGCGCGGCAGCGGACTGGCTAGGCGACGACGACCCGCAGCCGCGCAGGCGACAGGCTCTCCGCGCCGACGCCGGCATCCGCGAGCGCGCGTGGC
>JBEGVV010000089.1:0-6220 GCA_041178225.1 Pseudomonadota bacterium
CCGCCGCCCGCGCCCGCGCCTCCCGCGCCTCCGCCGCCCCAGCCGGCGCCGCCGCCTCCGGCGCCCGCGCCACCCCGCCCGGCGCCGCCCGCGCCGACGCCGCCGGCGCCGCAGCGCGCGCAGCAACCCGCCTTCGATCCCGACGCGCTGCTCCGCACGCTCAGGCCGACGCCGCAGCAGGCCCAGCAGCGCCAGCAGCAGGCGGCGGCGACGCCGGGAACGGGCGACGGCCCGCGCCGCGCGCCCAACGCGCCCTTCGATCCCCTGCGACCGCTGTCCTCGGAAGAGGTCGGCGCCCTGCGCCGACAGGTCGAGGACAAGTGGGTGAAGGACCCCGGCGCGCGCGGCATCGACAGCTTCGTCGTCGACATCCGCGTTACGCTCGACGCCAGCGGGGTGGTCAAGTCGGCGGAGATCGTCAAGACTCAGGGAGCGCCGGCCGATTCCCTGAACGCGTTCGCGCAGGGCGCGCGTCGCGCCGTGTTCATCGCCTCGCCCCTCAGGATCCCGCAGGGGCGCAGCGACATCCTCGACGGCAACCTGATCCTCACGTTCAGGGGCGCCGAAAGGTGAGGCGGGCCACGCGCCCGGCGCTGGCCGCGCCGGGCCACAACGGACAGCACGGGTGAGGTGACATGCGTCGCGACGAAGATCTTCCGGGAGCAGGCGACAACTTCGGCAGGCGCGGCTTCGTCGCCGCATCCGCGGCGATGGCGTCCATCGCCGCCGCGGCCCCGGCGCTCGCGCAGTTGCGCATCGACATCACGCGCGGCCAGGTCCAGCCGATCCCGATCGCCATCGTCCCCTTCGCCGGCGCGGCCTCCGGATCGGCCGACGACGCGGCGATGGGGCGGCAGATCCGCGACATCGTCGCCTCGAACCTCGAGCGCAGCGGCCTGTTCCGCCCGATCGAGCAGGCGGCCTTCATCCAGACACCGGAGCAACTGCGCAGCGCGCCGATGCCGCGCTTCGCCGACTGGAGGCAGATCAACGCGCAGGCCCTCGTGCATGGCGCGGTGCAGTCGCAGGGCGACGGCAGGCTGCGCGTGGAGTTCAGGCTCTGGGACGTCTTCGGCGAGGGGCAGCTGGAGGGACAGGTCTACACCGCGCAGGCCGCGAGCTGGCGGCGCATCGCGCACATCGTCTCCGACGCCGTCTACCGCAAGATCACCGGCGAGAACGGCTACTTCGACACGCGCATCGTCTACGTGTCCGAGACCGGCCCGCTGCAGCGGCGCGTGAAGCGGCTGGCGATCATGGACCAGGACGGCGCGAACCACCGGTTCCTCACGCCCGGCAACAACCTGGTGCTGACGCCGCGCTTCTCGCCCTCGGCGCAGGAGATCACCTACCTGAGCTATGTCGGCAACCGGCCGCGCGTCTACCTGATGAACATCGACACCTCGCGCATCGAGGTGGTCGGCGACTTCCCGGGCATGACCTTCGCCCCGCGCTTCTCGCCCGACGGCAACGGCGTGATCATGTCGATGTCGCAGGACGGCACGACGAGCATCCACGCCATGGACCTGCGCACGAAGCGCGCGCGCCGGCTGACGAGCTCGGGCGCCATCGACACCTCGCCCTCCTATTCGCCCGACGGCTCCGAGATCGCCTTCAACTCCGACCGCGGCGGCGCGGGCCAGCTCTACGTGATGGACGCCGGTGGCGGGAACGTCCGCCGCATCAGCTTCGGCAGCGGCCGCTACTACACGCCGGTCTGGTCCCCGCGCGGCGACCTCATCGCCTTCACCAAGCAGGAGGGCGGGGAGTTCCTCATAGGCGTGATGCGGCCGGACGGCTCCGGGGAGCGCCTGATCGACCGCGCCTTCCATGTCGAGGGGCCGACCTGGGCCCCGAACGGGCGCGTGCTGATGTATTTCTCCGAGGGGCGCTCTGACGCCCGCGGCATGGGGCGCAACACGCGCCTCTACTCGATCGACCTGACGGGCTACAACAAGCGCGAGGTGGTCACCCCCACCGAGGCGTCCGATCCCGCATGGTCACCCTTGAATCCATGAGGGAAATTCAACATATTGCCGCCGTTTCGAGCGTGCCGGCCTTCACGCAGCCTCCTGGGCCCTGATTCGGGGACGGCGTCATGCCGCCCGCGCAGGGCTCGGGCCACAGAGACCGGTTGATCGGACCGCGGCGAGGTGGTTGAACCACCCAGCGCCGCGTAACCGCGACACAGATTCGGAAAACTGACCGGAAGGAGTCCCCACCGATGCGTATGAAGGTTCTCACCGCTTTCGCCGCCCTCTCCCTGCTCGCCGCGTGCAGCACGCCGGAGCAGACGGCCTCGAACCAGGGCGGCTCGGGCGCGCAGCGCGCCCAGACCCTGCAGGAGCAGCTCGTCGCCATCGGCGACCGGGTGTTCTTCGACTACGACAAGTCGGACCTGAAGCCGGAGGCGCGCCGCCAGATCGAGCGCTGGGCCGCCTTCCTCAAGACCAACGCGAACGCCACGATCACGATCGAGGGCCATTGCGACGAGCGCGGCACGCGCGAGTACAACCTCGGCCTCGGCGAGCGCCGCGCGAACGCCGCGAAGAACTTCCTCGTGTCGCAGGGCATCGAGGCGCGCCGCGTCGCGACGATCAGCTACGGCAAGGAGCGCCCGTCCGTGAATGGCTCGAACGAGGCGGCGTGGTCGCAGAACCGCCGCGGCGTCGCGGTCGTGAACTGACCCTTCTCCCGCCGCCGGCCAGCCCGGCGCGGAACTGGAGCGCCCGTCCGCGGACAACCGCGGGCGGGCGTTTCCTTTTTGGCGTGGCGGCGCGCGGCGCGCAGGATCGGCGTGCCATTGTTTTGCCCGGCGCGCGGGCGATACTCGGGGCATCGACAACCCGATTCTCGGATCCCGCACCATGACGCCCTCCCGGCTTGGCGCCGCCTTCGTCCTCCTGGCCGCGATCGTCGTCTCCCCCGGCGGCCCGGCGACCGCCCAGTCGGACCTTCGCGAACTCTCCAGCCGGATGGACAGGCTGCAGCGCGACATCGACGTGTTGCAGCGGACGGTGGCGACGCAGGGATCGGCCGCAGGCGGTGGCGCGGCTGCCGCCGGGGCCGCTGGCGGCGCCGTGGCCCGGCCGGCGGAGGGCTTTGCCGGGCAGGTCGACCAGCGCTTCTCCCAGCTCGAGGGGCAGGGCCGCGAGCAGACAGGCAGGATCGAGGAGATCCAGCATCGGCTTCGCCAGCTCGAGGCCAAGATCGACAGGCTCGTCCAGGACGTCGAGTTCCGGTTCCAGCAGATCGAGAAGGGCGCGCCGACGGGCGCCGCCCCGGCTGCAGCAGCCGCAGCCGGCGGTACCGCCGGAGCTGCGGCGACCCAGGGGCAGGGCACAGCCGCCGGAACGCCTGGCGGGGGCGCGGCGGGAGGCCAGCGCCTCGTGATCGTGCCGAGCGGCTCCAGCGCCCAGGCGCTGCAGCAGCAGGCCGCCGCGCCGCGCGACGCCGTGCGCCTGCCGGCCGGACCGCCCGAGGCGCAGTACGAATTCGCCTACGGGTTGCTGCTCCAGGCCCAGCGCGGGCAATCCGATTTCGGGCCGGCAGAGGCCGCCATGAAGGCCTTCGTGGCGCAGAACCCCAACCACCGCCAGGCCGGCGCCGCCCAGTACTGGTACGGCGAGACCCTCTATGCACGGCGTGACTGGAACAACGCCGCCATCGCCTTCGCCGAGGGCTTCAAGAAGTACCCCGGTTCCGACAAGGCGCCCGAGAACCTCCTGCGGCTGGGCATGTCGCTGGGGCAGCTGAACCGCAAGCCCGAGGCGTGCGGCGCCCTGGCCGAGATCGGCAGGCGACACGCCGATGCGCCGCAGGCGCTGCGCCAGAACGCCCAGCGCGAGCGCCAGAAGCTGGGCTGCTGACCTCGCGCCGATGACCGGCGCTGGCGAGTCGGGCGTCGAGGCGGACGTCGATGTGCCGTTCGCGGCCGCGATGGCGGCCGCGGGGCCATTCGAGCCGCGGCCGCGCCTGGCGGTCGCGCTTTCCGGGGGAGCGGACTCCACGGCGCTGCTCTTGCTCGCCGAAGGCTGGGCGCGCGCGCGAGGCGGCGACGTGCTCGCGCTCGTCGTCGACCACGGGCTCCGCGACGGATCCGCCGCCGAGGCGGCCGAGGTCGCGCATCGCTGCGCGGCGCGCGGGATCGCCCACCGGGTCCTGCGCTGGGAAGGGCCTCGACCGTCGCGACGCATCCAGGAGCGCGCCCGGGAGGCGCGCTACCGCCTCCTGGAGGACGCCTGCGCCGAGGAGGGCATCCTTCACCTGCTGCTCGGCCATCATGCCGGCGACCAGGACGAGACGATAGCGATGCGGCGCGCGCGACGCAGCGGCGAGGCTGGGCTCGCGGGCATGGCGCTGGATACGCCGCGCGCCCGCTCGCGCATCCTCCGGCCGCTCCTGGCCGTGGAGCCCGGAAGGCTGCGCGCGTGGCTCGGGCACCGTGGCGCCTCGTGGATCGAGGACCCGAGCAATGGCGACCCGCGCTTCCTGCGCGCGCGCATGCGACTTGGCGGCCCGCGCGCGCGCCTGGCGCCGGGCGCGCCGCGGGCGCTTGCCGATGCCGCACTGGCCGACTGGCTGGGAAGGCACGCGGCGGTGCATCCCGAGGGATGGGTGGAACTCGAGCACGAGGCCTTCGTCGCCCTCGCGCCGCCCTTCGCGCGCGCGGTGCTCCGCGCCGGCGTCCTGGCGGTGTCCGGCGCGATCCATCCGCCGCGCGGCGCGTCGCTCGGGCTCGCCACGTCCTGGGCCCTGTCGCGAGGCGTCGATCCGGCGCGGCGCTGCTTCGCCGGCTGTCTCCTGGTGCGCGGGACGGCTGGCATCGCGATCCTCCGCGACCCGGCCCTGCCGCGCGCGGCGTGCCTCTCGCAGGGACAGGAGGAGGTCGTCTGGGACCGGCGCTTCCGCATCCGCCTCGACGATGGCGCGCCGTCCGGTGGCCGCGTCGCGCCCCTGGCCGACAGCACCGCCTGCCCCGCGATGCGCGGTCGCGGGCCGGCCGCGATGGCGTCGAGGGTTCTTCCGGCGCTTCAAAGCCTTGACGGGTCGTGGCACGTGCCCCACCTCTTCTGTGGACGTGGTTCCGTCGCGCTTGTTAGCGTTCCCCGGATCGACGTCGCCTTTCGTCCAGCCCGCAAGCTCGCGGGTGGCGCGTTTGCCGGACTTCCGGCTGCCGGGCCTAGTGCAACCCAAGCGTCACGCCGGCCTTCCCCCGGGAAGCGGCGGCGACGGTCGCCGGAGAAAGAGTCTCAGCCGTGAACAACGTCGGCAAGAACCTGACCCTCTGGGTCATCGTGATCGTCCTCCTGGTGGCGCTCTACAGCGTCTTCCAGGGCAGTTCGCCGCGCGGTTCCGCGCAGCCCGTCGCCTACTCGGACTTCATCGCCGAGGTCGACCGCGGCAATGTCGGCTCCGTGAAGATCAAGGGGCCGAGCATCTCGGGCATGCTCAAGGATGGCCGCGGCTTCGTGACCTACGCCCCGTCCGACCCGGCGCTTGTCGACCGCCTGCGCGACAAGAACGTGCGCATCGAGGCCGGCCCGGAGCAGGAGCCGACCAACATCTTCATCTCCTCGATCATCTCCTGGCTGCCCTTCCTCGTCGTGCTGGGGCTCTGGATCTTCTTCATGCGCCAGATGCAGTCCGGCGGCAGGGGAGCGATGGGCTTCGGGAAGTCGCGCGCCAAGCTGCTGACCGAGAAGGTCGGGCGCGTCACCTTCGAGGATGTCGCCGGCATCGACGAGGCGAAGCAGGAACTCGAGGAGATCGTCGAGTTCCTCCGAGACCCGCAGAAGTTCCAGCGCCTCGGCGGCAAGATCCCCAAGGGCGTCCTGCTCGTCGGCCCGCCAGGCACCGGCAAGACGCTGCTGGCGCGCTCGATCGCGGGCGAGGCGAACGTGCCGTTCTTCACCATCTCGGGCTCCGACTTCGTCGAGATGTTCGTCGGCGTCGGTGCGAGCCGCGTGCGCGACATGTTCGAGCAGGGCAAGAAGAACGCCCCGTGCATCATGTTCATCGACGAAATCGATTCCGTGGGCCGTCACCGTTTCAGCGGGATGGGCGGCGGACACGACGAGCGTGAGCAGACGCTGAACGCGTTGCTCGTGGAGATGGACGGCTTCGATACGACGGACGGCATCATTATCATCGCGGCGACGAACCGGCCTGATGTGCTGGATCCGGCGTTGCTGCGTCCCGGTCGCTTTGACCGTCAGGT
>JBEGVV010000090.1:0-35389 GCA_041178225.1 Pseudomonadota bacterium
GCGCGCGAGATCCTGGCCGAGAAGCCGGGCTCGACGATCATCGCGGACGTCAAGGCAAGCCAGGCCCTGTTCGACGAGATCGCGCGCCTCGGCGGCAAGCCGCTGATGTGGCGGACCGGCCACTCGATCATCAAGACGAAGATGCGCGAGACCGCGGCGCCGCTCGCGGGGGAGATGTCCGGCCACATCTTCTTCGCCGATCGCTGGTACGGCTTCGACGACGCGCTCTACGCGGCCGTGCGCATCCTCTCGATCGTGGCCCGCGCGCCCAAGGACCTCGCGGGCCTGCGAGATGAGTTGCCCGAAGTTCTCAACACGCCCGAGTTGCGTTTTCCTGTGGATGAAGTCCGCAAATTCGCTATCGTCTCCGAGGTGCGCGACCGTCTGGCTCGCGCGGGAGCGAGGATGAGCGACGTCGACGGGGTGCGCGTGACGACTGAAGACGGCTGGTGGCTGCTCCGCGCCTCCAACACCCAGGACGTGCTGGTCGCCCGTTGCGAGGCCCGCGACGAGGCCGGCCTCGCCCGCCTCAAGGCCGCGCTGGTCCAGGAATTGTCGCGCAGCGGCGTCGAGCCGCCATCCGACCTGTGAAGCCGTGCGGTTCTTCTTCTACGGAACGCTGATAGATCCGGACGTCAGGCGGATCGTGCTTGGTGGAGCCTCCACCGGGACGATCCACATCCGCGAGGCCACGCTTCCCGACTGGGAGCGCCGCGCCGCGCGAGGGGTCAGCTTCCCCATCATCATCCCGAAGCGCGGGTCGCGCGTGGACGGCCTGCTCGTCAGCGGCCTGGACACCGAGGCCCGGCGAGCCCTCGTCGGCTTCGAGGGCAACCAGTACACGCTGATGCGCGCCAGCGTCTTCGTCTCGAACGGGACCAGGGAGGTCGTGATCTTCGTCCCGGCCCCCGGCGGCTCGCTCAAGGCCGAGGCGCACGAGTGGAGCTACGCGCAATGGTGCGCGACCGAGAAGCAGGCCTTCATCAAGGAACTGCTCGAGGCGCCCAAGGCCCAGCCGAAGACCGCGCCGAGCGCCGGCCCGGCCTCGATCGCGCCGCCCCAGCAGGCGTCGCGCGCGCCGGCGCCGCCGCGCGCGCCCATGGGAGCGCTGCCATCCGAGATCCTGGCGCTGCTCGAGCGACACCATCTCTGGCTGACCTCGCATGGCCAGAGCGGCGCCCAGGCGAACCTGTCGGACAAGGACTATCGCGGCGTCGACTTCGGTGGCCAGGACCTGAGCGGCGCCAACTTCTCGCGCTGCAACCTGACCGGCGCGAAGTTCGCGAAGGCGAGGCTCGAGATGGCCAGCTTCGAGGGCGCCATCCTGCGCGGGGTGGATTTCGCGGAGGCCAATCTCGACGGCTGCATGCTGGCCTACGCGGACCTGTCCGATGCCGACCTCGGCAACGCGACCCTGCGCCCCGTCGACATACGCCGCCCCGACGGATCGCCGAGCGGCCGCAGGTGGCCGGCGAACCTTTCGCGCGCGAGCCTGGTGCGCACGCGCTTCTTCTGCGCCGACCTGACCGACGCGAACCTCCGGGGCGTCGACCTGACGGGCGCGGACCTGTCTGGGGCCCGGCTCGACGGCACGAACATGGCCGACGCCATCACCGAAGGCGCCACGATGCCGAGGCAGGCCGACAGCTAAGGCCGGTCAGTCGGGTGCGGGCGCCTCGGCGACGGAGGGGGCCGCCGCGCCGGGCGGGACGACGAGGCAGGTCTGGCCCTGGCGCTTGAGCACCCGGCACGCATCCTTGGCCGCCTTGGGCGAGAGCCCCGTCAGCCGCGCGCGCAGCAGGTTCGCGTCCTTGCCCGTGCCGCCCACGCGCTGCACGTCGACGGCGGCGTGGCGCAGCGGCGTCGGCGCGCTGCGCGAGGCATGCTCGGCGGCGCGGCGGGCCTGCGCGACATCGGCATAGGCGCCGACCTGCACCGACCAGCCTGGCCGAGCGGCGGCCACGGCCTCGCGCTCCTGTGGTCGCGCGGCCGCGCGCGGCTCCGGCGACGAGGATGGCTGCGGCGACGCGGCGGGGGGATGGGAGGCGAGCTGCGTGCCCACGGTCGCGCCACGCACGGCGGCGTCGCGCAGTTCCCCGGGGTCGCGGCGGGGACGCCTGGCGAAGGAGGCATCCATCACCTCGCCCATGCGCTCGTCGCGCCAGCCCGAGGACGGCCCGCCCATGACGACGCCGATCAGGCGCCGACCGTTGCGCGTCGCCGAGGCGGCGAGGTTGAAGCCCGAGGCGTGGATGTAGCCCGTCTTGAGGCCATCGGCCCCGTCGTACCACTGCATGAAGCGGTTGTGGTTGTGGTGGGTGACGCCCGCGTGCGTGAAGCTCGACGTCGAGAACAGGTGGTAGTGGTGCGGGAAGCTGCGCACGAGCGCCCTGGAGAGGCGGGCGAGGTCGGCCGCGGTCGATCGCTGCTCGGGGTGGGGCAGGCCGGAGGCGTTGCGGAACGTCGTGCGCGCCATGCCGAGGCGGCGCGCGCGCTGCGTCATCTGCTGCGCGAATTCCGGCTCGCTGCCGGCGAGGTTCTCCGCGGCGACGACGGCCGCGTCGTTGGCCGACTTGGTGACCAGCCCGAGCACGACGTCGCGCACGGATACCGTGCGCCCGGCCTGGAGGCCGAGCTTGGTCGGGCTCTGGCCGGCCGCGAAGGCGGAGACCTTCCAGGCGGTGTCGAAGCCGATCCGCTTGCGGTCGATCGCCTCGAAGATCATGAACAGGGTCATCATCTTGGTCAGCGAGGCGGGGTAGCGCAGGTCGTCCGGGTTCTCGGCGTGGAGGACCTCGCCGGTCGCGGCGTCGACCACGATGGCGGCATAGCGGGGCTTGGGGGCCTGCTTCGCGGCGGCGTCGGCGACGCCGGGGCAGAGCAGGCCGGCAAGCAGCAGCAGCGCCTTCAGGGAAAGGAATATCCGATGGGTGCCGAGCGTCATGTTTCCCCGAGCCAAGGCTACCGGGACGCGTGACGAGAGTCCCCGAGAAGCTTGTGGAAAAACTAGGGTCGGTGAATCTCCGCTGTCCAGATAAATGTCGACGCGCCAGAAGCTTCGTTCCTGTTCCTTGCATCCTGTCGAAGGAGATTCCGCCGGTGGAAAACTCGACCCTGCGCTGGCTGTCCGCGGTCATCGCGTCGCTCCTGCTCGCGGCCTGCGCGCCGACGCCCGGCGGGCTGTCCGACCCGATCCGCCGCAAGGCGCAATGGCACGCGACCGCTGGCGGCGATGACCTTCGCGCCGGCTGCGCCGCGGGGCGTCCCTCGCGCTGGCGCCTCGTCTACAACTCGGTCTGGGACGAGCAGGTGCGCGTGTACGACATCGAGCGGCTGCCGGCCGGCGAGGGGGCGAGGCTCGTCTCGACCGTCGTCCAGGGCGCGCCGCGCGTCCTGCAGGCCTATCTCATGCAACTGGGCGGCCAGCCGACCACGCGCGTCGCCGAAAGCCGCCTCCCGGAGCCACAGCTTTCCGCGCTGCTGCGCGCCATCGACGGGGCCGGGTTCGCGCGCCCGCCCGAGGAGGGCATGCGGCTCGCGTCCTGGGACTTCTACTGGCTGGCGAGCGCCTGCGTCGACGGCACCTGGCACCTCAACGCATGGCGGCGTGGCGACCCCGGCTTCCAGAGGCTCGGCTTCGACGAACTTCTTTTCGCGCTCGACCAGACGGGGGTCGAGCCGAACCGGCCCCGGGCCATCGATCCGGCGCGTCGCGCGCTCGAGGCCGGCGAGCAGGCGGGCGGCGGCAGGGGATCCAGGGACGAGTCCTTCGAGTTCGTCGTCCGGGACGGGCGGATCTGGAGCCCAGGCTTCGGCAATTGATTTTTGTGCGATGCACAAAATTCCCTTGACGGGGGATTGTGCGCTGCATACATAGGCGATGTTGCACCGCACAAAGCATCGGAGCGAGGCGATGGCCAGCAAGGCGAGGAAGAGCAAGCGGACGCAGGCACCCCGCCGCGCCGCCGCGATCGCGCCAGGCCCGGCCGCCGACACCGCCCCGGGCGCCGACCAGCCAGCCTCCTCCTACCGCGCTTCCCCCAACCCCGAACCGAAAGGACCCGCCATGAACACGAACAGCTTCGAGACCGCCGGCTTCGCCGCCCGCGAGCAGATCGAGAAGGCCTCGCAGACCGCCTACAAGTCCTTCGAGGAGATGAGCAAGCTCCAGAAGGACAACTGGGATGCCGTCGTCGCGGCCTCGCAGATCTGGGCGAAGGGCGCCGAGGTGATCGGCAAGGCCTGGATGGGCCTCGCCCAGGAGACCCTCGAGACCGCCGCGACCACTGCCAAGGCGATGGTCGGCGTGAAGACGCTGCGCGAGGCGGTCGACCTGCAGGCCGACTTCGCCAAGGGCAACTTCGACAAGTTCGTCGCGGAGAGCACCAGGATGTCGGAGACGGCCGTCAAGGTCGCCAACGACGCCATGGAGCCGATCACGGCCCGCGTGAACGTCAGCGTCGAGAAGATCTTCAAGCCGCTCGCGGCCTGAAGCCCGGATCCCCCCTCCGGAGGAAGGCCCGGACCGCCAGGCGCGGTCCGGGCCTTCTGCTTTGGGGGGGAGGCGAGCCCATCGCGGCCCCGGCCGCGAGGTGGTGCGGCGAACCGGGGCTTTCCTCGCCCGCGGCGCGTCCAATATCATCGCCCCCGGCGACTCCCCCGACAGGTTCCATGAGCGACGAAGACCGCAACGGCGACGACGGCAACTCGGGCGTGGCGATCCAGACGCGCACGCGCACGCGCAAGCCGTCGATGTACAAGGTCCTCATGCTGAACGACGACTACACGCCGATGGAGTTCGTGGTCCACGTGCTCGAGCGCTTCTTCGCGAAGAGCCGCGAGGAGGCGACCCAGATCATGCTCCACGTCCACCGCCGCGGCGTCGGCCTCTGCGGCGTGTTCACCTACGAGGTCGCGGAGACCAAGGTGAACCAGGTCACCGAGTTCGCGCGCCGCAACCAGCATCCGCTGCGCTGCACGCTCGAGAAGGAGTGACGCCCGCGCGTCGTCCCCGCGCGCGCGTGGGCCGGCTGCCTGCGCGGGCCGGCGACAGGCGCTTCGCGGCTCGCGTGGTGCTCGCGTCTTTTCTGCCGACCGCGCCGATCCATCTTTGCTAAGGTCTCGTCGACACGAGCGGCTCGCCGCCGTCGCGGCGGGCGCTCGCCTCGGGAACGGAGCCCTCACGCCCATGCTCTCGCGCAACCTCGAACAGAGCCTGCATCGGGCGCTTGCCCACGCCAACGAGCGTCGCCACGAATACGCGACGCTCGAGCACCTGCTCATGGCGCTCACCGAGGACCCCGACGCCGTCGCCGTGCTCAAGGCCTGCGGCGTCGACGTCGACAAGCTGCGCGAGGACCTCAAGGGCTACCTGGACGCCGAGCTGCGCGGGCTGGTGTCGAACCGCGGCGGCGAGGCCAAGCCGACCGCCGGCTTCCAGCGCGTGCTGCAGCGCGCCGCGATCCACGTCCAGTCCTCGGGGCGGGAGGAGGTGAGCGGCGCCAACGTGCTCGTCGCGATGTTCTCGGAGCGCGAGAGCCACGCCGTGTTCTTCCTGCAGGAGCAGGACATGTCGCGCCTCGACGCGGTGAACTACATCTCGCACGGCGTCGCGAAGGTGCCTGGCCGCAACGAGGCGCGGCGCGTGCGCGGCTCCGACGAGGAGCAGCAGGGTGGCGGCGAGAAGCCGCAGGGCGGCGAGAAGCAGTCGCAGCAGAAGAAGC
The DNA here is from genome assembly GCA_041178225.1 of Pseudomonadota bacterium. Classification (GTDB taxonomy): domain Bacteria; phylum Pseudomonadota; class Alphaproteobacteria; order CACIAM-22H2; family CACIAM-22H2; genus CAIOSQ01. The sequence continues at coordinate 5,724 of JBEGVV010000090.1, forward strand.
CGCAGGAGGCGCTGTCGACCTACTGCGTCAACCTCAACAAGAAGGCGACCCAGGGGAAGATCGACCCGCTGATCGGCCGCGTGGCCGAGGTCGATCGCACGATCCAGATCCTCTGCCGGCGCTTCAAGAACAACCCCCTCTACGTGGGCGACCCGGGCGTCGGCAAGACGGCCATCGCCGAGGGCCTGGCGCGCAAGATCGTGAAGGGCGAGGTGCCCGAGGTCCTCAAGGACGCGGTCATCCACTCGCTCGACATGGGCACGCTGCTCGCCGGCACGCGCTATCGCGGCGACTTCGAGGAGCGCCTCAAGGCGGTGCTCTCGGAGCTCGAGCAGCAGCCCAACGCGATCCTCTTCATCGACGAGATCCACACCGTGATCGGCGCGGGCGCGACCTCCGGCGGATCGATGGATGCCTCGAACCTGCTCAAGCCGGCGCTGGCCTCGGGCACGCTGCGCTGCATCGGCTCGACGACCTACAAGGAATACCGCACCCATTTCGAGAAGGACCGCGCGCTCGTCCGCCGCTTCCAGAAGATCGACGTCAACGAGCCCTCGGTCGAGGACACGATCCGCATCGTCAAGGGCCTCAAGCCCTTCTACGAGGCGCATCACCGCGTGAAGTACACGGCCGACGCGATCCGCGCCGCCGTCGAGCTCGCTGCGCGCTACATCAACGACCGCAAGCTCCCGGACAAGGCGATCGACGTGATCGACGAGGTCGGCGCGGCGCAGATGCTCCTGCCGCCCGGGCGGCGCAAGCGGGTGATCGCGGTCAAGGACGTGGAGGCCGTCGTCGCCACCATGGCGCGCATCCCGCCGAAGTCCGTCTCCACCGACGATCGCGAGGTGCTGCAGAACCTCGAGAGCGAGCTCAAGCGCGTCGTCTACGGGCAGGACGCGGCGATCGAGACCCTCGCCGCGGCGATCAAGCTGTCGCGCGCCGGGCTGCGCGAGCCCGAGAAGCCGATCGGCTCGTATCTCTTCTCCGGCCCGACGGGCGTCGGCAAGACCGAGGTCGCTCGACAGCTGGCGAAGACGCTGGGCGTGGAGCTCAAGCGCTTCGACATGTCGGAATACATGGAGCGCCACACCGTCTCGCGCCTGATCGGCGCGCCGCCGGGCTATGTCGGCTTCGACCAGGGCGGCCTGCTCACCGACGCGATCGACCAGCACCCGCACTGCGTGCTGCTGCTCGACGAGATCGAGAAGGCCCATCCCGACCTGTTCAACATCCTGCTGCAGGTCATGGACCATGGCAGGCTCACCGACCACAACGGCAAGACGGTCGATTTCCGCAACGTCATCCTGATCATGACGACGAACGCCGGTGCCGCCGACATGGCGAAGCCCGCGATCGGCTTCGGCCAGGAGACGCGGGTCGGCGAGGACACCGAGGCGATCAACCGGCTGTTCACGCCGGAGTTCCGCAACCGCCTCGACGCCGTCGTCGGCTTCGCCCGCCTGAAGCCGGAGACCATCCATCGCGTCGTCGACAAGTTCGTGCTCGAGCTCGAGCGCCAGCTTGCCGAGCGCCATGTCGCGATCCTGGTCTCCGACGAGGCGCGGACCTGGCTCGCCGAGAAGGGCTACGACGAGCTCTACGGCGCGCGACCGCTTGCGCGGGTCATCCAGGAGAACATCAAGAAGCCGCTGGCCGACGAACTCCTCTTCGGCCGCCTCGCCAAGGGCGGCACGGTGCGCGTGAAGCTCGAGAACGGAAAGCTGGGCTTCGACTTCGGCGGTGGCGCGCCGCCGGCCCTGCCCAAGCCGCAGGCGACCGCCCTGGTCGACTGAGGCGCCCCGGGATGCGCGCGTCGCGGCGCCGCGCCATCCGCGGCGGCCTCGCGGCCGCCACCTGGGGCTTCCCGGGCATCGCGGCTCGCGCCTCGGGCCTGCGCCTTCGCGCGGTGCCCGTCGCGACCGGGATGGAGAATCCCTGGTCGATCGCCTTCCTGCCGGACGGGCGCATGCTGGTCAGCGAGCGCCATGGGCGGCTGCGGCTCGTGGCCCGCGACGGGCGCATGTCCGACGTAGGCGGCCTGCCGCAGGTCTGGGCCGCGGGGCAGGGCGGCCTCCTCGACATCTGCCTCCATCCCGGCTTCGCCGCCAACTCGACGCTCTACCTGTCCTATGCGGCTCCCGTCGCCGGTGGGGCCACGATCCGCATCGCCCGCGCGAGGCTGGCGCCGGGGCCGTCGCTGGCCGACCTCCAGCCGATCCTCGACGCGGGACCGCCCGTCGCGAACGGCTTCCATTTCGGGTGCCGGCTCGCCTTCGCGCCCGACGGGATGCTCCACGCCACGACCGGCGACCGCCTCGTCGCGCGCGACATGGCGCCGGACGCATCGGACCTCCGCGGCAAGACGATCCGCCTGCGCGACGATGGCGGCATCCCGGCGGACAATCCCTTCGTCGGCAGGCCGGGCGCGCGCCCCGAGGTCTTCACCGTCGGGCATCGCAACCCGCAGGGACTCGCGATCCACCCGCAGACCGGCGTGCCGTGGTCGCACGAGCATGGCCCGCGCGGCGGCGACGAGGTCAACCTGCTCCGGCCCGGCGCCGACCATGGCTGGCCGCGCACGACCCATGGCGTGGATTATTCGGGCGCGGTGATCTCGCCGCATCGCGGCCTGCCCGGCGTCGCCGACCCGCTCTGGGTCTGGACGCCGTCCATCGCGCCGTCGGGCATGGCTTTCTGCACGAGCAGCCACTATCCCGGCTGGCGGGGGAGCCTGTTCGTCGGCGCGCTCGCCGGGCAGTCGCTCGTCCGGCTCGAACTGGACGGGACCCGGATCGTCCGCGAGGAGCGCCTGCTGCGCGAGCTTGGCCATCGCATCCGAGACGTGCGGCAGGGGCCCGATGGGAGGCTCTACCTGGCCGTGGACGCGGTGGACGCGGCGATCCTGCGCCTCGACCTCGCGTGAGGCGACCGCCCTACGCCTGCTTGAAGGGCGAGTGCGTCGAATATTCCGCGATGGCGTCCTCGACGGCGCGGGTCTCGCGCCCGAGGAAGTCGTCGACCGCGGCGCGGAAGCCCTCGTCGCGGATCCAGTGCGCGCTGAACGTGCGCGTCGGCAGGTAGCCTCGCTGCAGCTTGTGCTCGCCCTGCGCGCCCGCCTCGACGCGCGCGATGCCATGCGCGATCGCGTAGTCGATGGCGCGGTAGTAGCAGGCCTCGAAATGGAGGTGCTTGAAGTCCGCCGTCGCGCCCCAGTTCCTGCCGTGGAGCGCGTCGGCGCCGACCAGGTTGAGCGCGCCCGCCACCCAGTCGCCCGCGTGCCGTCCCATGACGAGGGCGACGCGGTCGCGCATCGTCTCGTGCAGCCGCGCGAAGAAGCCGCGGTTGAGGTACGGGCGGCCCCATTTGCGGTCGGCGGTCGCCATGTAGAAGCCGAAGAAGGCGTCCCAGTGCGCGGCGTCGAGCTCGTCGCCGCGCAGCGTGACGAGCTCGACGCCTGTCGCCGCGACCTCGCGGCGCTCCTTGCGGATGGCCTTGCGCTTGGAATGGCTGAGCGCGCCGAGGAAGTCCTCGAAGCTCCCGTAGCCGCGGTTCTCCCAGTGGAACTGGAACCCCGTGCGCAGGAGCATGCCTGCGGCGCGGAAGGCCTCGGCGTCCTGCGGCGGGCAGAAATTGGCGTGCAGCGACGACACGCCGGCCTCGTCGGCAAGCGCGACGAGGCCGCGCGCGAGCGCCGCGCGCAGTGGATCGTCCGCGGGGTCGCGCAGCAGCAGCCGTGGCCCAGGCACGGGCGAGAACGGCACGGCGCAGAGGAGCTTGGGGTAGTAGCGCCCGCCGGCCCGCTGCCACGCCTCGGCCCAGCCATGGTCGAAGACGTATTCGCCCTGGGAATGCGCCTTCAGGTAGAGCGGCGCGCACGCCACCGTGTCGCCCTGCGCGTCCTCGGCGACGACATGCCGCGCGTGCCAGCCCGTGCGCCCGCCGATGCAGCCCGATTCCTCGAGGGCGAGGAGAAAGGCGTGCGAGACGAACGGGTTCGCCGCGCCGGCGCAGGCGTCCCAGCGCGCGCCATCGATGGCACCGATCGCCTCGACGACGCGCAGGCGGATGTCGGCCGGCGCCGGCGCCATGCCGGAGGCCGGCGTCAGGCGATCTCGAAGACGGCCTCGACCTCGGTCGCCACGCCCAGCGGCAGCGAACCCATGCCGACCGCGGAGCGCGCATGCTTGCCGCGGTCGCCGAAGACCGAGACGATCAGGTCGGAGGCGCCGTTGATGACCTTCGGGTGGTCGGCGAAGTCCGGCGTCGCGTTCACGAAGCCGACGACCTTGACGCAGCGCCGCACGCGGTCGAGGTCGCCCTCGCAGGCGCTGCGCAGCGCGGCCAGGACGTTGACGGCGCAGAGCCGCGCCGCCTGGTAGCCCTCGTCGATGCCGAACTCGCGGCCGAGCTTGCCGATGAACTGGAGCTTGCCCGAGGCGTCGAAGGTCACCTGCCCGGCGGTGAAGACCAGGTTGCCCGTGCGCACGAAGGGCACGTAGTTGGCGGCCGGCGCCGCGGGGTTCGGCAGCTGGATGCCGATTTCCTTGAGACGCGCGTCGATCTGGCCGGCCATGGGCGTTCCTCCTTGGATGCAGGCGCGGGAACATAGCCCGCGCGGCGCGCGTTCTGCCACAGTGCCGCCATCGACGACGCGGATGCTCGGGACATGACGATCGCCAGACGTGGCTTCCTCGCACTGGGCGCGGCCGCCGCATGCGCCGCGCCGCCCGGCCTCGCGGCCGCGGCGGTGGACGTGCTCGCCCTCAAGGTCGAGTACGAGGCGACGAGCCTGGTCGGGCCGGGCGAGGATCCGCCGCGGGGACGGCTCTGGCGCACGCCCACGGCGTTGCGCCACGAAGGCGGGGCCGGTGGCTCCCAGGTGCTCGTCGCGCGCCTCGACCGCAATGTCGGCTGGCTTGGGCTGCCCGAGCTCGGCATGGCGATCCAGACCGACCTCGACGCCCTCGACCTGCCGCTCGACGTGCTCGGCGGGGGAGGGGGGCTGCGCCAGCAGGCGGAGGGGCGCGAGCGCGTCAACGGCATGGACACGACGCGCGTGCGCGTCGAGCGATCGGGCCAGGCGGGGGCGAGCTTCTCCGGCCGCGTCTGGGTGACCGGTCAAGGCGTGATCGCCCGGATCGAGGGCGAGGGAGAGAGCCGCGGCCGTCGCGGTCGCACGCTGCTCAACTTCCGGGACGCGCGCATAGGGCGGCTTGATCCCGCGCTGTTCGAGGCACCACGCGGGCTTCGCGTCGTGCGCGTGCGCGGCGCCGATGCGGCCGCGATGATCGAGAGCCTGGAGGCGATGCGCCGGATGGGGCGCCGCTGAGGGCGTCAGCGCAGGTTGAGCACCAGCGCGATGCCCACGCAGAGCAGCGCGACGCCCGCGACCTCGTAGCGCGAGGCGCGCTCGCCGAAGGCGTAGCGCCCCATCAGGAAGGTGAAGACCAGCTCGATCATGCCGAGCGTGCGCACATAGGCGGCGATCTGGATCGTGAATGCGGTGAACCAGCACATCGAGCCGAGCGTCCCGGTGATGCCGACGAGGGCGCCCGGGCGCCAGTGGCGCGCCACGGCGCGCAGCTGCCCGGGTTCGCGCAGCGCGAGCCAGGCGGTCAGCAGCGCGACCTGCAGCGTCTGCGCCCAGGCGAGCGTGTAGCCGGCGCTCATCAGGAAGCTCTCGTGGCCGAGCCCGATGGACGCGGCGCGGAAGGCGACGGCAGAGACCGCGAACAGCCCGCCCGAGGCGAGGCCGAGGAGCGCGACCTGGTCGGTCCAGCCGACCAGGAACTCGCGCCACGGGTCGGCGCTGGCGCGCAGCGATATGAGCATCACGCCGATCGTCGCGAGCGCGATCGCGAGCGCGCCGCCGATGGTGATGGCGAGGCCTAGGAACACCGCCTCGAACAGCGCGGCCTGCACGACCTCGGTCTTGGCGTAGGCGACGCCGGCGGCGAAGTTGCGGCGCGTCATCGTCTCGATCAGCAGCGAAGTCGCGAGGATCTGCGACACGCCGCCGAGAAGGACCCAGCCGAGGAAGGTGGCGTCCGGGCTGGGCCAGGAGAGGCCGACCCCGTGGTGGAGGAGCAGCGCGTAGCCGATCGCGAAGGGAAGCCCGAAGGCATAGCGCGTGTAGTTGGCGCCATTCGTCGACAGCCGCCCCTTGAGGTGCTTCTGCATCGCCGTGCGCAGGTTCTGCGACAGGGCGGCGGCGATGGTGATCGGGATCCAGATCCAGGTCATGCGTCGGGCGGCGGCGACCATGCCGCGCGCGGGCCGCGCCGGCAAAGGAAAAGGGCCCCGCCATGCATCGGCGGGGCCCCGTTCCGTCCTGCGTCCTGTCCGGGCGTCAGCTGCAGCCGGTCGTCGAGCCGCAGTCGATGCACTTCACGCAGGTGCCGTTGCGGACCATCTTCATCGAGCCGCAATCGCCGCAGGAATCCCCGGTGAAGCCGAGGATCTTGGCTTCACGCACCCTGGTCGCCGCGTCGGGGGCAGGGGCTGCCTGCATCGACGGCGCCGGGGCTTCCAGCGTCTCGATCGCGAAGCCGATCGGATGCCGTGCCTCCGCCTCCTCCGCGGCCGGGGGCTCGGCCAGGGCGACGTCGCCGGCCTCCATCGCGCCACGCGCCGTGGCGCCGCGCGAGCCGCCGTCGAGAACCCGGAAGCGCTGGCGCACGAAGCCGGTCGAGGCCACGCGCTTCAGGCTGTCGAGCGCCGAGGAGGCGGCCGCCGTCCCGGTCGCCGGCAGCGTCGAGTCGCCGGGGCCCTTGCCGGTGGTGTCGGGCTCCAGGTCCTCGGTGTGGACATGCGCGAGGTCGTCGCGGCCGAGATAGCTGATCGCCAGCTCGCGGAAGACGTAGTCGAGGATCGACGTCGCGTTCTTGATCGTGTCGTTGCCCTGCACGACGCCGTTCGGCTCGAAGCGCGTGAAGGTGAAGGCCTCCACGAACTCCTCGAGCGGCACGCCGTATTGCAGGCCGATCGAGACCGCGATCGCGAAGTTGTTCATCAGCGAGCGGAAGGCGGCGCCTTCCTTGTGCATGTCGATGAAGATCTCGCCGATGCGGCCGTCCTCGTACTCGCCGGTGCGCAGGTAGACCTTGTGGCCGCCGACATTGGCCTTCTGGGTGTAGCCCTTGCGGCGGTTGGGCAGGCGCATGCGCTCGGCGATCGCCACCTTCTCGACGATGCGCTCGACGATGCGCTCGACCACGGTCGTCGCCTTGGCCGCGGCTGGCGCGGAGGAGATTTCCTCCGCGGCGTCCGCGGCGTCGTCGTCGCCGAACACGGCGGCGAGCGGCTGCGAGAGCTTCGAGCCGTCGCGGTAGAGCGCGTTCGCCTTGAGCGCGAGGCGCCAGGACAGCAGGTAGGCCTGCTTGCAGTCCTCGACGGTCGCCACGTTCGGCATGTTGATCGTCTTGGAGATCGCGCCGGAGATGAAGGGCTGCGAGGCCGCCATCATCCGGATGTGGCTCTCCACCGACAGGAAGCGCTTGCCGTTGCGCCCGCAGGGGTTCGCGCAGTCGAAGACCGGCAGGTGCTCGGCCTTCAGGTTCGGCGCGCCCTCGAGCGTCATCGAGCCGCAGCACCACGTGTTCGCCGCCTCGACCTCGGCCTTCGTGAAGCCGAGCGCCGAGAGCAGGTCGAAGGACACGTCGTCGAGCTGCGCCTTGGTCAGGCCGAGGCCGTGGATGCAGAACTCCTCGCCCAGCGTCCACTTGTTGAAGGCGAACTTGACGTCGAAGGCGCTCTTCAGCGCGCCCTCGAGCGCCTGCAGCTGCGCCTCGCCGAAGCCCTTGGCGCGCAGCGCGTCATGGCCGATCGCGGGCGAGCCCTTGAGCGTGCCGTGGCCCACCGCGTAGGCGATGATCGCGTCGATCGTGTCCGGCGCGTAGCCGAGCGTGCGCAGCGCCTCCGGCACGACGCGGTTGATGATCTTGAAGTAGCCGCCTCCGGCCAGCTTCTTGAACTTCACCAGCGCGAAGTCGGGCTCGATGCCGGTGGTGTCGCAGTCCATGACGAGGCCGATCGTGCCGGTGGGCGCGATGACCGTCGACTGGGCGTTGCGGTAGCCGTGCTTCTCTCCGAGCGCGAGCGCCTCGTCCCAGGCGCGGCGCGCGGCCTGGACCAGCGCCGCGTCGGGGCAGTCGGCGGCGCGCACGGGGACCGGCGTGATCGACAGGCCCTCGTAGCCCGCCATCTCGCCATGGGCGGCGCGGCGATGGTTGCGGATGACCCGCAGCATGGCCTCGCTGTTCTTCGCGTAGCCCGGGAAGGCGCCGAGTTCCTCGGCCATCTCGGCCGAGGTCGCGTAGGACACGCCCGTCATGATCGCGGAGATCGTCGCGCAGATGGCGCGGCCGGCGTCGCTGTCATAGGACAGGCCCATCGCCATCAGCAGGCCGCCGATGTTGGCGAAGCCCAGCCCGAGCGTGCGGTACTCGTAGGAGAGCTGGGCGATCTCGCGCGAGGGGAACTGCGCCATCAGGACCGAGATCTCGAGCGTCACCGTCCACAGGCGGCAGGCATGCTCGAAGGCCTCGACGTCGAAGCGGCCATCGGCGCGACGCAGCGCCAGCAGGTTGACCGAGGCGAGGTTGCACGCCGTGTCGTCGAGGAACATGTACTCGGAGCACGGATTCGAGGCGTTGATGCGCCCCGAGTTCGGGCAGGTATGCCACTCGTTGATGGTGGTGTCGTACTGCAGCCCCGGGTCGGCCGAGGCCCAGGCCGCGTGCGCGATCTGGTCCCAGAGCTCGCGCGCCTTGACCGTCTTGTGCGCCTTGCCGTCGAGGCGGCGCGTGAGCTGCCAGTCGTCGCCGGACTCGACGGCGTCGAGGAAGGCGTTGGTGACGCGCACGGAGTTGTTCGAGTTCTGGCCGGAGACCGTCAGGTAGGCCTCGGAATCCCAGTCGGTGTTGTAGACGGGGAACTCGATCGACGCGTAGCCCTGCTTCGCGAACTCGATCACGCGCTGCACGTAGTTCTCGGGGATCAGCGCCTTGCGCGCGGCGGAGATCGCCTGGCGCAGCGCGCGGTTCGCCTTCGGGTCGAAGCCCGCATCGCCGGCGGCGCGGTCGCACGCGCCCATGATCGCGTTGAGGTGGCGGTTGCAGAGCTTGGAGCCGGTGACGAGCGCCGCGACCTTCTGCTCCTCGATCACCTTCCAGTTGATGTACTGCTCGATGTCGGGATGGTCGATGTCGACCGTCACCATCTTCGCCGCGCGGCGCGTCGTGCCGCCCGACTTGATCGCGCCCGCGGCGCGGTCGCCGATCTTGAGGAAGCTCATGAGGCCCGACGAGCGGCCGCCGCCCGAGAGGCGCTCGCCCTCGCCGCGCAGCCGCGAGAAGTTCGAGCCGGTGCCGGAACCGTACTTGAACAGCCGCGCCTCGCGCACCCAGAGGTCCATGATGCCGCCCTCGTTGACGAGGTCGTCGGCGACGGACTGGATGAAGCAGGCATGCGGCTGCGGGTGCTCGTAGGACGAGGCCGAGCGCGTCAGCTCGCCGGTCCTGAAGTCGACGTAGTAGTGGCCCTGGCCCGGGCCATCGATGCCGTAGGCCCAGTGCAGGCCGGTGTTGAACCACTGCGGCGAGTTCGGCGCGGCGATCTGCGCGGCGAGCATGTAGCGCATCTCGTCGAAGTAGCTGCGCGCGTCGGCCTCGGTGTCGAAGTAGCCGCCCTTCCAGCCCCAGTAGGTCCAGGTGCCCGCAAGGCGGTCGAAGACCTCCTTGGCGGAGCGTTCGCCGCGGAAGCGCATCGCCTCCGGGTCCGAGGCGAGCGCGGATTCGTCGGCCTCCTGGCGCCACAGCCACGGCGGCACGTCCGCCTCCGAGACGGCGCGGCGCTTCGCGGGCACGCCGCGCTTGCGGAAGTACTTCTGCGCGAGCACGTCGCAGGCGACCTGCGACCACTGCGCGGGGACCTCGATGTCGCGCGCCTCGAACACCACCGAACCATCGGGATTGCGGATCTCCGAGTTCGTGGTCGTGAATGCGATGGCGGCGTAGGCGTCTTGCCCCTGGGTCGTGAATCGCCGGACGATCCGCATGTGGAAACTCTCCGATTCTCTTGTTTTTTCAGCCTGTCATCCGCCCCCGCCGCCGACTCATCCCCCCTTGCCGGTCCGCTAGTCCGCCACCCCGGACGCATTGCTTGCATCCGCTGGCGGCCGCGAACCCGGCCACAAGATGCGGTGTGCCGGTCGAGGTGAATGACAAGATGTTGACCAGAACGGCCGAAGGGCGGCAACAGATTTTGTGGCCATTCCGCATGGTTTCTACAAGATGTAGGAGATCCAAGCAGATAGGCCGGAATCCGCAAGCGTTCCACCCAGCCTCGGATGCTCCGCCGTTTTTCTCTTTCCCCGTCGCCGGTTAGGCGCGGGACCCCTTGTCAGGAGGGGGTGCCCCGGGCGGTGGACGCCGGCGCGCGGCGCGTGCCATAACGATTCGTCGGCACGGCGGACTCGGCCCCTTGGCCTCGCCGCCGACCGCAATGGACGGATCCGGACGCACATGACCATCGGCACACGGCTCTACACATGGCTTCGCGGCGAGCATGTCGGCAGCGATGCCGCGGGCAACCGCTATTATCGCGACCGGACCGGCGCCTCGCGCGCCGACGGCCTGCGCGAGAAGCGCTGGGTCGTCTACAACGGCGAGGCCGAGGCGAGTCGCGTGCCGCCGGAGTGGCACGGATGGCTGCACCATGTCGTCGCGGCGCCACCCCCGCCGGGAGGCCCCGCCACGAAGCCCTGGCAGAAGCCCCACGTGCCCAACCTCACGGGGACGGCGGAGGCCTACCGGCCGCCCGGGCACGACTTCCGGGGCGGCAAGCGCGCGGCGGCCACGGGCGACTACGAGCCCTGGACCCCGTCCTGACGACGCCGCAGCGGAGGACCCTGGTGGGCCACAACCTGATCGAGACGCTGATGGGCGCGGTCGTCATCGCGATCGCCGGCGCCTTCCTCGTCTTCGTGTTCAACTCGACCAGCATGCGCGCGACGGGCGGCTACGACGTCGTCGCGAGGTTCGACCGGGTCGACGGCCTGGCGCGCGGCGCCGACGTCAAGGTCTCCGGCATCAAGGTCGGCACGGTCGTCGAGCAGAAGCTCGACACGGAGCGCTTCCTCGCGATCGTGCGCATGAACATCGACACCGCGGTCCGCCTGCCGGTGGACACCGTCGCGCAGGTCAGCAGCGAGGGCCTGCTCGGCGGCTCCTTCGTCGCGCTCGTGCCCGGCGGCGAGGACAAGACGATCGCGCCGGGTGGCGAGATCCGCTACACGCAGTCCCCGGTCAACCTCGTCCAGCTCCTCGGCAAGTTCATGTTCGGGCAGGGCGAGAAGGAGCAGGGCGCCCAGCCGCCCAAGTAAGGCCATGGGCGCGCATCGGGAGTTCCTGCGCGGGACGAGCCGGCCCGCGCTCCGCGCCGTGGCGCTCGCGCTTTCGCTCTTCCTGGCCGCGAGCCCCGTCGCCGCGCAGCAGGCGACGCCGCTCCTCGTTCCCCCGCCACCACCGGCCGCCGCGCCTTCCCAGGCGCGCCCGTCCGCCGAGCAGCCCGCGCAGCCGCCGCGCGCCGCGCCCGCCCCGGCGCCGCGCCAGCGCCAGGCGCCCGCCCGTTCCCAGGAGGCCCCGCGCACGGCGCCGCTGCCCCCGGGTGTCGCGCCGCCCCCGCCGCCACCCGCGCCTCGCGTCGTCGCGGCACCGCGCCCGATGCCGCATGCGACGCTGCAGGCGCTGGAGAAGGTCGCCGGGCGCGTGCACCGGATGGAGGCGGAGGTCGGGCGGCAGGCGCGCTGGGCCGGGCTCGACGTCACCGTGCGCGAATGCATGCTGCGCGCCAGCGAGGACGTGCCGGACAGCGTCGCCTTCGTCGAGGTCTCCGAGCGCCGCCCGGGTTCCGAGGGCGCCGTGCGGATCTTCTCGGGCTGGATGTTCGCGTCCAGCCCGGCGATCTCGGCGCTCGAGCACCCCGTCTACGACGTCTGGCTGGTCGAGTGCAGGGCCTCGCCGGCATCTACCGGGCCACGGTAGAAGCTGGCCTCGCGCGAGATCGCGTCCGCGAGCATGGCGAGGTAGCGCCTGCGCGGCACGGAGATCGCGCCGAGCGACGCCAGGTGGGGCGTCACGAACTGCGTGTCGAGCAGCCTGTAGCCGCCGCGCCGCAGTCGCGCGACGAGATGCACCAGCGCCACCTTCGAGGCGTCCGCGACGCGCGAGAACATGCTCTCGCCGAAGAACGCCGCGCCGAGCGAAACGCCGTAGAGGCCGCCCACGAGCTCGCCCGCGATGCGGCATTCCACGGAATGCGCGTGGCCGCGCGCGTGCAGCTCGTTGTAGGCGCGGTGGATCTCCTCGTTGATCCAGGTGTCCTCGCGCCCCGGGGCCGGCGCCGCGCAGGCGCGCATCGTGCCGGCGAAGTCCCGGTCCACCGCGACCTCGAAGCCGCCATTGCGCACCGCACGGCGCAGCGAGCGCGACACGCGCAGCCCGTCCAGCGGGATGATCCCGCGCTCGTGCGGCTCTATCCAGCGCAGCTTCGTGGAGGTCGCGCTATCCGCCATCGGGAACACGCCCGCGGCATAGGCCTCGAGCAGGAGTTCCGGCGTCACCCGCATGGCGGCCGGGTCCCGCCGCTCAGCGCTTGAGGCCGACGAAGCGCTCGAGCCAGTGGATGTCGTAGGTGCCGTCGACGAAGTCGCCGGAGCCGAGGATGCGGCGGTGGAGCGGCAGCGTGGTCTCGATGCCGCCGATCACGAACTCGTCGAGCGACCGGCGCAGGCGCATCAGCGCCTCGTTGCGGGTGGCGCCGTGGACGATCAGCTTCGCGACCATGCTGTCGTAGTAGGGCGGCACCGAATATCCGGCGTAGAGCGCCGAGTCGACGCGCACCCCCAGCCCGCCCGGCGGGTGGTACTCCGCCACGCGCCCCGGCGAGGGGCGGAAGTCGGTCGGGGACTCGGCCGTCACGCGGCACTCGATCGCGTGACCGGCGAAGCGCACGTCGTCCTGCGAGAAGGACAGCGGCGCGCCAGCCGCGATGCGGATCTGCTCGCGCACGAGGTCGATGCCGGTGATCATCTCCGTCACCGGGTGCTCGACCTGCAGGCGCGTGTTCATCTCGATGAAGTAGAACTTGCCGTCCTCGTAGAGGAACTCGACCGTCCCGGCGTTGCGGTAGCCGAGCTTGCGCAGCGCGGCGCAGACCGTGGACCCGATCTCCATGCGCTGGTCGGCGTTGAGCGCGGGCGAGGGGCTCTCCTCGACGAGCTTCTGGTGCTTGCGCTGCAGCGAGCAGTCGCGCTCGCCCAGGTGCACGACGTTGCCATGGCTGTCGCCGATGACCTGGATCTCGATGTGCCGCGGATGGCCGAGGTACTTCTCCATGTAGACGCGGCCGTCGCCGAAGGCCGCCTCGGCCTCGCCGCGCGCCGTGCGGAAGGCTTCCTCGAGCACGGCGCGGTTCGCCGCCACCTTCATGCCGCGCCCGCCGCCGCCGGCGGCGGCCTTGATCAGCACGGGGTAGCCGATCTGCTCGGCCGCCGCGATCGCGGCGTCCAGGTCCTGCAACGGCCCGTCGGAGCCAGGCACGCAGGGGATGCCAAGCTCGCGCGCGGTCTGCTTGGCGACGACCTTGTCGCCCATCATCCGGATATGCTCCGGCGTCGGGCCGATGAAGACCAGCCCGTGCTCCTCGACCATCGCCGCGAAGTCGGCGTTCTCGGACAGGAAGCCGTAGCCGGGATGGATCGCGTCGGCGCCCGTGATCGTCGCCGCGGACAGGATCGCCGCCACGTTGAGGTAGCTGTCGCGCGCCTGCGGCGGGCCGATGCACACGCTCTCGTTCGCGAGGCGGACATGCATGGCGTCGGCGTCGGCGGTCGAATGCACCGCCACGGTCGCGATGCCCAGCTCGCGGCAGGCGCGATGGATGCGAAGCGCGATCTCGCCGCGGTTGGCGATCAGCACCTTCTCGAACATGGGGCGCGCGCCTGTCCGTCCCGTCACTCGACCGCGACGAGCGGCTGGCCGAACTCGACCGGCTCGGAGTTCTTCACGTAGACCGCGGCGACGGTGCCGGCGCGCGGGCTCTTGATCGGGTTCATCACCTTCATGGCCTCGATGATCAGGAGGGTCTGCCCCTCGCTGACCCGGTCGCCCGGCTTCACGAAGGGCGCGGCGCCGGGCTCGGCCGCGAGGTAGACCGTGCCCACCATCGGCGAGGTCACGGCGTTGCCGGGAGCCGCCGCCGGGGCGGGCGCGCCCGGCGCCGGCGCGGCCGCGGCGGCCATCGGCGTGGCGGCCTGCATCACCACGCCCTGCGTGGCCACGCCCCGGGCGACCCGGATGCGACGGTCGCCCTCGGCGTACTCGATCTCCGTGAGCCCGGTCTCGTTGATCACCTCCGCCAGCTTGCGGATGAGGTCGGCATCGGGATTGAAGCGGCTGGGCATGGCGGCTGGTCGGTGTCCCGTGGGTTGGTTGGGGCCCGGCTCCCGGGACCCGGCGCGGGGCGCCGCTCGAGCCATGGGCGACGCCTTGCCGGATGCCCGATTCGCCGGGAACGACAAAGGCTTATAGCATGAGCACGAAGGCCGGCAATCGCGCGGGCTCGGCCACGCGGGCATGCGCGCGCCGCAACCCGCCATGCGGCGCGGGCCCTCGCGCCGCCGTCCGTCCCGTGAGCCTACTGCCGGGGATCCATGAACGCCTCCCAGCTTCCCGTCCTCGCCGCCACGATCGGCTCCGCCTTCGGCGGCACCGGCGCCGTCGCGGCGCGGCTGCTGGCCGAGGACGTGGGGCCGGCGGGCGTCAGCCTGATGCGCTACCTCGGGCTCGTCGCGCTGCTGCTCCTCGCGATGGCCATTTTCCGGCTGAAGTTCCAGCGCGTGCGCGCCGCGGACATGCCGGCGCTGCTCGCCGTCGGCGTGCTGCAGTTCGGCCTGTTCGGCTGGTTCTTCAGCGCCGGCTTCGGCCATGTGTCGGCGGCCCGCGGCGCGATCGTGCTCTCCACCATGCCGATCCAGACGCTGCTGCTGGCCGCGCTCCTCGGCCGCGAGCGCATCGTGGCCACCAAGCTGGCCGGCATCGCGCTCGGCATCGCCGGCGTCGCGCTGGCGCTGTGGCAGGACGACGCCGCCGCCTCGGCCGACGCATGGAAGGGCGACCTCTACCTCCTCGCGGCCGCCTTCGTGACGTCGCTCAACAGCGTGCTCGTCGGCCCGTACCTGGCACGCTACTCCGTGCACACGGTGAGCCTCGTCGCGACGACGGTAGGCTGCGTGATCCTCGGCGCCGTCGCGCTGTGGAACGGCGAGGTGGCGCAGGTCGCCGCGCTCGACGCGCGTGGCTGGGCCGCGCTCGCCTATTTCGCGGCCGGCCCGACCTTCCTCGGCTTCATCACCTGGACATGGGCGCTGAGCCGCGTCGCGCCGACGCGCGTCACCGTGACGATCGTGGTCAACCCGATCGCGGCGGCGATCTTCGGCGCCTGGTATCTCGGCGAGCCGCTCGACCCGCGGGTCCTCGCGGGGCTGGTGCTCGTCTCGGCCGCGATCGTGCTCGTCAACTGGTCGCCTGGCGGCGGCGAGCCGCGCAGGGACCGGCCCGCCTGAGCGCCTAGCGGCCGCGCGCGCGCGCCACGAGCTGGCGCATCGTGTCGATGTCGATCGCGCCGGGCACGATCTCGTCGCCGATCACGAAGGCCGGCGTGCCGCGGATGCCGAGGTCCCGGGCGAGGGCGCGGTTGCGCTCGACCTGGGCCATGACCTCGGGCTTCGCCATGTCCGCCCTGAGCCGCGCCTGGTCGAGGCCGATCTCCTTCGCGAGCGCCAGCACCGATGCCTCGTCGAGCGGCCCGCGTCGCGCCATGAGCGCGAGGTGGAACTTCTGGTACTGGCCCTGCATCGCCGCGGCCAGCGCCGCGCGCGAGGCCACGACCGAGTCAGGACCGAGGATCGGGAGCTCCTTGAACACCACCCGCAGCCGCGGGTCGGCGCGGGCGAGCGCGACCACCGGTTCGGCCACCTGCTTGCAGTACGGGCATCGGTAGTCGAAGAACTGGACGAGCACCGCGTCGGCGTTCGCCGGGCCGATGGCCGGCGAGCCGGGATCCTGCAGCAGGTCCGCGCGAAGCCGGCGCAGCGCCTCGACCTGGCCGGAGGCGGCCTCGGCCTTCTGCTTCTCCTCCAGCGCGTTCAGCGCCTCGACCAGGATCTCCGGGTTGCGCAGGATGAAGTCGCGCACGATCGCGCGCACCGCGTCCTCCTGGGGCGCCGAGAGGACCTGCGCCTGCGCCGGGATGGCCGGGATCGCGACGCAGAGCGCGAGCGCGAGGCCCCGTGCGGAAAGGATGCGTCTCATCTGAAGAGCTGGACCTCCACGACATGGCCGATCGCCCGTGGCGCGGCCTCGGGCAGGCGCGCGGGCATCGCGCCCAGCGCCACGAAGGAGATCCTGGTCGCGGCGACCGAATCCCGGGGGAAGAAGTCGCGATAGAGGCCGAGCAGGTCCGCGCTCTCCGCGATCCAGCCGCCGGCGAGGCCCTGGGCCGCCGGCCGCAGCACGCGGCGCGCGCCATCCTCCGCGGTCGCGGCGAGCTCGAGCCGCGCGAGTTCGCGGCGCGCCACGCCCGCGCCGGAGAGCGAGATCTCGATGCGCCTCTGGTGGTCGGGCAGCCCGGCGCCCCATCGCATCCATCGCGAGGGCTGGATGAGCGCGGGGGAGCCGCCGCCATCCAGCCCGACGACGATGCGCAACCCGCGCGGAAGGCCATCGCCCGCGCCATCGAGGGCCGAGGGCTCCAGCTTCCAGTGCCAGTGCAGGATCGGCGTCGACACCAGGCCACCGTCGATCCTGCGCAGGATCGTGTCGCCGCCGGGCGCGTCGAAGCTCAGGACCGAGCGCCCCGCCTCGGGCGACACGTGTATGCGCGCCGCGCGGTCGCCATGCCGGGACCAGCCCGGTGGCGGTCGCGCGGGATCGAAGTCGGCGGCCGGGGCGACGACGAGGAGGCGGCCGTCCGCGAGCTGCGCGAGCGGCTCGGGCGGGGAGGGGGAGGCGCAGGCGGCGAGCGCCGTGCCTGCGAGCCCGGTGAAGATGACGTCGCGGCGCCTCACTCTTTTCTCCGCTGGCTGGTTTCCCTGATGTCCTGCGCGCGCAGCCAGGCCGGGCTGTGGGCCGGCAGCTGGCGCATCGCGCGCTCGGCGAAGTGCGCTGCGTCGTCGCGCCTGCCGAGGCGGGCATAATGCTCCGCCTGGGCGTAGTCGGCGAGCCCGAGCTGGTTGTCCCGCCCATAGGCCTGCGCGAGCAGCCGCCAGGTGTCGGCATCCTCGGGCTGCAGGCGCCGCGCGCGCTCCAGCGTCGCGATCGCCGCCTTGGTCGCGCCGGCCTGCAGCTCGGCCGAGCCCAGCGCCTGCACGATCAGCGGCTCGTTCGGCGCCAGCGCCACGGCCCTTGCGTAGAGGGCGCGGGCTTCCTCCGCCTTGCCCTGCTCGAGCTGGAACTGGGCGCGCGTCTCGATGAAGAAGGGATCGTTGGGGCGCTCGCGGATCAGCGCGTCGAGCATGCGCGCGGACTCGGCGAAGGCGAGCGACTTGTAGGCGGCGATCGCGCGCGCGTACCGCGCCTCCAGCGACTCGTCGCCCGGCTTGTAGGTCGAGTTCACCCGCCCCGGCTCGAGGAAGCCGCGCAGCTTGCCGCGCATGCGCGCGTGGCGCTCCTCGACGGCCGGGCTGGAGGGCGTGCTGGCAAAGCGCGACTTGGCGAGGTGGGAGCGCAGGAACTCGACGCGTTCCCGGGTCACCGGATGCGTGCGCACGTAGGGATCCTGCCTGCCGACCTGGAGCAGCTCCTGGTCGGCGAGGATCTCGAGGAATTCCTTCAGGCCGCGGGGGGACTGCCCGGTCCTCTCGAGGAGCGTGATCGCGGCCTGGTCGGCCTGGTTCTCCATGCCGCGCGAGTAGCGCAGCAGGAAGCGCTCGGTGACGGTGGGGCCGCCTCCGCCACGCACGCCGCCCCAGTCGTTCGGGTTGCCCGGCCGCATTCCCGCGCCGGCGGCGCCGAAGGTCGCGAGCATCTCGAGGATCATCGGCACCATCGACTGGCTGATCTGCTCGCGCATCTGGACGAGGTGCCCGCCCTGGATGTGACCCGTCTCGTGGGCGATCACGCCGATGACCTGGCCGGCGTTGTCGCTCCGCATCAGCAGGCCCGTGTTCAGGTACATGTGCAGGCCGTTGGCGACGAACGCGTTGAGCGAGCGATCGTTGACGAGATGGACGCTGATCGCCGCGGGATCGAGCGACGCGGCCGCGAAAAGTGGCGCCGCGAAGGACCTGATGGTAGCCTCGACCTCGGCGTCGCGGATGAAGCTGACAGGTCGCCTCTGCGCCTCCGCGCGCGGGGCGAGCGCCCCCGCGAGCGCCACGGCGACCGCAGCGCGCAGGATCAGGCTACCGATGCTCCTCAGAAGTCTTCTGCCCCGGGACACGGGATGCGCCGGCAGGGCGCGGTCTGGCTTCACGTCTGGGCCTTCTTCCCTCGGATCGGACGACACCACCCGCGAAGCTAGTGGGCGGGCGCGCCGCAATCCAGTCACCCTGGCGCGGCTGGCCGCATGCTGCCTCGCGATCATGGCGGCCGCGTGTTCCTCCGACGATGCGTCAAAGGGCGGGCCGGCGGCGGTCTTCGTGGGAGGCGCGGCCGTGGACGAGCCCCGCGCAGCCATGGCGGCGCGCGACGTGCTCGCGGCGCGCGGCACGGCGGTCGACGCGGTCACGGCCGCCTACTTCACCTTGTCCGCGACCCTTCCATCGGTGGCGACGCTCGGGGGCGGCGGCGCCTGCCTGGTCTTCGATGCACGGCTCGGGCGCATGGAGGCAGTGGACTTCACGCCGCGCGACGCCGCCGCGCCGGCGCCGATGAACGCGCGCGGCTTCTTCGTGATGCAGGGGCGGTATGGCCGCGCGCGCTGGGAGCAGTTGGTCGGCCCGGCGGAGGCGCTGGCGCGCTTCGGCCATCCGGTGTCCCGCGCCCTGGCGCAGGACATCGCCGGGAACATGTCCGTCATCGCGGGCAGCCCTGAGCTGTCGCGCCTGCTGGCTCCCGGTGGCAGGCCGCTGCGCGAGGGCGAGCGGCTCGTCCAGCCCGCGCTCGCGGACACCCTCGCCCTGATCCGCAGCCGTGGCGCGAAGGAGTTCCACGAGGGCGAGGGCGCGCGCCGCTTCGTCGACGCGGCCCGCGCCGCGGGCGCGCGCTTCACCCACGAGGCGTTCGCCCTTGCGGCGCCACAGTTCAAGGCGCCCCTGACCGTCACGCTCCGCGAGACCCGCGTCGCCTTCCTGCCACCTCCGTCGATGGCCGGCGTCTACCAGGCGCAGGTCTGGCAGATGCTCGCGCCGCGCTGGCCCGATGCCTCGCCCGCCGAGCAGGCCAACCTCCTGGTCGAGGCGCAGAAGCGGGCGCTCGCCGACGCGCGGCGGTGGGCCGCGCTCGACCTCTCGGACTTCGCCCTGGTGACCGATGCGATATCGGCGCGGCGCGCGCAGTCGATGATGGCCGACTACCGGGCCGGCCAGGTTTCCGCGATCGAGGCACCCGCGGCCTTGCCCGAGAGCCCCGCGACCGCGACGCTCGTCGCGGTCGATGTCGAGGGCGGCGCGGCCGCCTGCGCCGTGTCCGCCGGGGCGTTCTTCGGGTCGGGGCGATCGGCCGCCGGCGCGATCCTCGCCGCGCCCTCGACGGGAGGCGCCAGCCCGGGCACGGCCTCGCTCTCCGCGATGATGGCGATACGCGCGGCGGCGGGGCGCGGCGCGTTCTCGGCGCGCGCCGACTCCGAGCAGTTCGTCTTCGCCGGCGCCTCGGGCGGCGGGCGCGGCGCGGCGGCGTCGCTCGTCGCCGCAGGCATGTCGTCGATCGTGCGCCGCGAGGCGCTCGGCGAGGTGGTCGATCGTCCTCGCCTCTTCGTCCCGGGCGGCAGCCCCGACGTGCTCGGCGAACCGGGCGCCGTCGCGCGCGGCCAGCGCGTCGTGGAGAGCCCGCCGCTCGGCCGGGTGAATGCGATCGCCTGCCCGGCCGGCATCATCGTCGAGCCGACCGCCTGCCGCGTGCGCCACGACCAGCGTGGCAACGGCCTCGCGGTCGGTGGCGTGCGCTGACCGTGATGGAAGCCCTGCCTTGGCCCTGAAGGCCGCCCGCCGGAGCGCCATCGCGCCCTTCATCGTCATGGACGTGCTGCGCGCGGCGACCGCGCGCGACCGCGCGGCGCGCGGCCCGGGCGAGCGCGCCGTCCACCTGGAGATCGGGCAGCCGGGCGAGGGCGCGCCGGCCGCGGTGCTCGACGCCGCCGCGCGCGCGTTGCGCGAGGACAGGCTCGGCTACACCGAGACGCTGGGCCTGCCGCGCCTGCGCGAGCGCATCGCCGCGCATTACCGCGCGGTGCACGGCATCGACGTCCCGGCCGGACGGGTCGTCGTCACGACCGGCTCGTCGGGCGCGTTCATCCTCTCCTTCCTCGCGGCCTTCGACGCGGGCGACCGCGTGGCGATCGCCGATCCCGGCTACCCGGCCTATCGCAACATCCTCTCGGCGCTCGGCGTCGAGGTGGTCGGCATCCCGGCCGACGCGGGCGACCGCTACCAGCCGACGGTGGAGAGGCTGGAGGCCGCGGGCAGGCTCGACGGGCTGATCGTCGCGAGCCCCGCCAACCCGACGGGCACGATGCTCGACGCCGCGCAACTCGCCGCGCTCGGGGCCTGGTGCGCGCGGCGCGGCGTGCGCATGGTCTCGGACGAGATCTACCACGGCATCGTCTATGGCGAGCCGGCTGCGACCGCGGCGGCCATCGCGCCCGAAGCGATCGTCATCAACAGCTTCTCGAAGTATTTCGCGATGACCGGCTGGCGTCTCGGCTGGATGGTCGTGCCGGAGGACCTGCTGAGGCCGGTGGAGGTGCTGGCGCAGAACCTCTTCATCTCGCCGCCGAGCCTGCCGCAGCACGCGGCCATCGCCGCCTTCGACTGCGTGGCCGAGCTCGACGCGCGCGTCGGGGTGTATCGCGCGAACCGCGACCTCCTGCTGCGCGAGCTGCCGCGCGCGGGCTTCTCGACCTTCGCCCCGGCGGACGGCGCCTTCTACCTCTACTGCGACGTCGGCCACATGACGAACGACAGCGCCGAGTTCTGCCGGCGCATGCTCGACGAGGCCGGGGTCGCCGCGACGCCGGGGACCGACTTCGACCCGGGGCGCGGCGCGCGGCATGTTCGCTTCTCCTTCGCCGGCAGCCCCGCCGACATGGCCGAGGCCTGCGCCCGCCTGCGCCGCTGGCGAGCCGCGGCCGGTTGAGCGCGCCGCCCTCGATCACCGACCCCTGAAAAGCGACGGGCGGCGCCCCTCGCGGGGTGCCGCCCGTCCACCTGCCCGCCGCGAGGCGGGCTGGCCTCAGCTCGTCAGCCTTCGCCACCAGCCGCGACGCGGCGGACCCTGCGGCTCGGGCTCGGGCTCGGGTTGCGCCGGCGGGGCGGGTTCGGCCGAGGCCGGTGCCGCCGGCTGCGCAGCCTCGGGAGCGGGAGGCTTCGCCTCCGGGGCGACGGCGGGCCGTGCCGCCGCGGGAGCCTCGATCGCCGCCGCGGGCGGCTGTGCTGCTGGCGGCGCTGCCTCGGCCGCCTGCTCGGGCTTGCGGTTCCACGGCCAGGCATGCTCGTCCGCCGGGACCGGCGCCGCGACGGGCGCCGGAGCGACCGGCTCGGCTGCGCCGAAGCGCCCGTGCTGGCCGTAGAGTTCGCGCGCGCGCGCCCGCAGGTCGTCGTCGTAGGACGGCGCCGCGGGCGGAGGCGGGGCCTCGCCGGGACCGGCATCGAAGCCGCCAGCGACCGGGGCCGTCGCCATCGGCGCGCCCTGGCCGTCGCCGTCCTCCTGGCGCCGACGCCTGCCGCCGCGCCTGCCACGCCTGCGCCTGCGACCTTCCTCGTCGCCGTCGCCGCGCGGGGCACGCTGGGCCGAGCCCTCGGGGCCGGTGGCCGCCTGGTCAGCCTGGCCGTTCGCTGCCTCGGTGAATTCGCCGACCTCGGACGCCGGCACCGCGGCTTGCGGCATGGGCTGGTCGCCAGCGTCGTCGCCGGCCTGGAAGTCGCCGCGCGGCCCCTCGCCCTGCGGTCCGAAGCCGTCCTCGCGCCCGCGGCCGCCGCGCCCGCGGCGGCGGCGGCGGCGACGACCGCGCCCGCGGCCGCCTTCGTCACCGCCCTCGCCCTCGGGCTGCTCGTCGCCGCGCGGCTCGCGCGACCAGCGCGCGGGCTGCTCCGCGGGCTCGCCGCCGAACTCGCCCTGGGTCCTGGCCTCGTCCGCCATCGCGGCGGGCGCCGCCTCGGCGGATGCCTCCGACGGGGCGTGCTCCGCGCCGGCGCGCACCGGCGCCGGGCCGGTCTCGCCGCGCTCGCGCTGGCGTACGCGCTCGAGCCTGAAGTTCGGCGGCACGAGCGTGTCGTCCGGCTCGAAGGCGATCTCGAGGCCGTGGCGCTGCTCGATCGCGGACAGGGTCGCGCGCTTGTGGTTGAGGATGTAGACGGCGACGCCTGCCGGCACCGAGACCTTGAGGGCCGCGGCGCGCGACTTCATGCCTTCCTCCTCGATGCCGCGCAGGACGCGCAGCGCCGCGGACTCGGTGGAGCGGATGAAGCCGCTGCCGCCGCAATGCGGGCATTTCTGAGAGGACACCTCCTCGAGCGAGGGGCGCAGGCGCTGGCGCGACATCTCCAGCAGGCCGAAGGGCGAGATGCGGCCGATCTGGATGCGCGCGCGGTCCGTGCGCATCGCCTCCTTCAGCCGGCGCTCGACCTGCGCGATGTGCCGGTTGTCCTCCATGTCGATGAAGTCGATGACGATCAGGCCCGCGAGGTCCCGCAGCCTGACCTGGCGGGCGACCTCGTCGGCGGCCTCCAGGTTCGTCTTGAGCGCCGTCTCCTCGATGTGCCGCTCGCGCGTGGCGCGGCCCGAGTTGACGTCGATCGCGACCAGCGCCTCGGTCTGGTTGAGCACGATGTAGCCGCCCGAGCGCAGGCGCACGGTGTTGTCGTGCATCTCGTCGAGCTGCGCCTCGACCTGGTGGCGCTGGAACAGGGGCGCCTGCGGGTCGTCGTAGAGCCGGATGCGGTCCGCGTGGTCCGGCATCAGCATGCGCATGAAGGAGCGCGCGGCCTCGAAGCCCTCGCGACCCTCGACCTGGATCTCGTCGATGTCGCGCGAGTAGAGGTCGCGGATCGAGCGCTTGATCAGCGAGCCTTCCTCGTAGACGAGCGCCGGCGCGCGCGAGTTGAGGGTGAGGTCGCGCACGTCGTCCCACAGGCGCATCAGGTACTCGTAGTCGCGCCGGATGTCGGGCTTGGCGCGTTCCATGCCGGCCGTGCGCAGGATCACGGCCATGCCGTCCGGCACCTCCAGGTCCTGCATGATCTCCTTGAGGCGCTTGCGGTCCTGCTGCGACGTGATGCGGCGCGAGATGCCGCCGCCGCGCGTGGTGTTCGGCATCAGCACGCAGTAGCGGCCGGCGAGGGAGATGTAGGTCGTGAGCGCCGCGCCCTTGGTGCCGCGCTCCTCCTTGACGACCTGGACCAGCAGCACCTGCCGGCGCTTGATGACTTCCTGGATCTTGTAGTGCCGCATCGGCTTGAAGCGGCGGCGGCGCGTCTCGGACGTCTCCTCGTCCTCGTCGTCGTCGTCGTCCTCGTCGTCGTCGGCATGCTCGCCACCGACCGATTCGGGCTTCGCCGGCGGTTGCACGGCCTCGGCGTCCGCGTCGCGCGGCAGGGGCTCGCCCGCGGCCATGGCCTCGGCGTCCGCCGAAGGCGTGGCGGCGACGGCCTCGGCGACGACCGGCTCGGGGCCGGAGAGGCGCGGCGCGTCGATGTCGAGGGCCACCGGGGGCGCCTCGCCGGCGGTGGCGGCGTCCACGGGCGCGCCGGCGTCCGCAGGCGCATCGCCATCGGAGGCGAGCGGGGTGACAGGGAGGGTGCTGGCCGCATCGGCCGGCGCCTCGGCGGAGGGGGCGTGAGGCTGCTCCGCGGCCTCGCCGCGCCGCGCGCCGCGCTCGTCCTGCGCGTCGTCGTCCTCGTCGTCGCGCTCGGCGAGGCGGCGCTCCTCGGCCATCAGCGCCTCCCGGTCCGCGACCGGGATCTGCCAGTAGTCGGGATGGATCTCGCCGAAGGCGAGGAAGCCGTGGCGATTGCCGCCGAACTCGACGAAGCAGGCCTGGAGCGAAGGCTCTACCCGCGTGACCTTCGCGAGGTAGATGTTGCCCTTTACCTGCTTCTTGGTGCTGGTCTCGAAGTCGTATTCCTCAAGACGGTTGCCACTGACGACGACGACCCGGGTCTCTTCCGAGTGGGTCGCGTCGATGAGCATCTTCTTTGCCATGTGTGGGATGTCTCCGCGATAGGGGTGGCGGAGCGCCGGCATGGAGGACGTAGATCGCGCGTCGCGCGATGCTCGGTATCGTTCTCCCGGCGCCCAGCCGGATGGCGACAGCCGCTCGATCGTTGTCGCAGCACCAAGCTTCCCGGGACTTCGGCGTCCCGGGATGCTCGCCGGGCTCCCGCGAGGGAGCCGGCATGGTCGCTGGCAAGGGGATCGGTGCGGTCAAACTCACGAATGCGTTCGTTCTGTGTCGTCGTTCTCGTCCGCAGGGCCGCGCTCCGAGGGGCGGCTGGCGCCGTCAGCGCGCCTGGAGGCGCGCAAGGCCGCCGCGTTAGCGGACCGGCAGGACTGTAACCGTGAACCCCCGGGACCACAAGGATCCTGCCCGCCCGCCAAGGCACGGGCTGGATTGCCCCGACCGGACCCCAGGGGCTATATCTTGGGCCTCGCCGCCACCGGAAGCACATATGTCGAGATCGCGCATCCTGCTCGCGGCTCTCCTTCTCCTGCTTGCCTCGCTGGCCGGCCCCGCGATGGCGGCGGAGCCGCCCCGCATACTTGCCGTGCGGGCCGGGGAGGCGGGCCAGGCCCAGGTCGTGCTGGAACTCGAGCGGCGCGCCGAGCCGCTCGTCTTCACCCTCGACGAGCCGATGCGCATGGTGGTGGAACTCGACCATGCGCGCTGGGCGCTGCAACAGGCCCCGCCGGCGCAGGGTATCGTGGCGGGCTGGCGCTTCGGCCGCAAGGACGGCCGCGCGGCACGGATGATCGTGGACCTCGCCCAGCCCGCGCGGGTCAGGCGTGTCGCCTACGAGATCGGCACTGGGCGCGGCGGCGCGCGGCTGGTCATCGACCTCGAGCCGGTCAGCCGCTCGACCTTCACCGCCGAGGCCCAGGGCTGGAGCCGCACCAGCGACCTCCTGAAGGAGGTCTACACGCCGCCTGCGACACCGAGCCGCACCGTCGTCCAGCCCGCGCCCGTCCGGCCGCAGCCCGCCCTGCCGCCGCGCGCGACGCCCGCGCCGGCCCAGGACCAGGCCTCCCGACCCCCAGCCCCGCCGCCAGCCTCCGCCGCCCCGGCGACCATCGCCCCGCAGCGACCCGAGGCGCCGCCGCCCGTCGTGTCCGAGACCCCGGCGCCCGCGCGCGCCGAGGCGCAGAGGCCGCAGGCCCCGCCGCCCCCGTCCCAGCAGCAGGCCGCCGCCATCCCGCGGGCGCAGCCCGCCAGCCCACGCGGCCAGCCGCGCCGCGTCGTCGTCATCGACCCGGGCCATGGCGGGCAGGATCCCGGCGCGGTCGGCGCGTCCGGCACCTTCGAGAAGACGATCACGCTCGCCGTCTCGCGCGACCTGCGCCAGCAACTCGAGCAGACCGGCCGCTACCGCGTCCACCTGACGCGCGAGGGCGACTACTTCCTGCCGCTTCGCGAGCGGGTCCAGAGGGCGCGCAACTTCAAGGCCGAGCTGTTCGTCTCGATCCACGCCGACTCGATGGGCAGCAGCGAGACGCGCGGCGCGTCCGTCTACACGCTCTCGGACACCGCGTCGGACGCCGAGACCGCCGCGCTCGCGGCGCGCGAGAACCGGGCGGACATCATCGCGGGCGTGGACCTGCGCCAGGAGAGCCGGGAGGTCGCCAACATCCTCATCGACCTCGCGCAGCGCGAGACGATGAACCGTTCCGCGGGGCTCGCGCACCTGCTGGTCCGCGAGATGGGGCGCGACGTGCTGATGCTGCCCGTCCGCCCGCACCGCTTCGCCGGCTTCGCGGTCCTTAAGGCGCCGGATGTCCCGTCCGCGCTCGTCGAGCTGGGCTACCTGTCGAACCGGCAGGACGAGAACCTCCTGAAGCAGCCAGCCCATCGCAAGCGCGTCGCCGCGGCCATCCAGCGCGCCATCGACGCCTATTTCGCCGGCGAGGCGCCGCGCTGACGCGCGGGGCGCCTTCCGCGAGGGTGGATGGCGTGGTGCTGGCAGCGTGATAGAAGGCGGGCCGTGACAGAGGATCCAAAGCCGGTCGTCGCGCCGCCCACGGAAGCGCCGCCCGCCGAGGCGCTGGCCGCGCCCGCCACGCAAGCCGCCGCGCCGGCCGGCGCCGCGCCACCGACGCCTCGGCGTGCCGCCGCGCGCCCGGGCCTCGCCGGCGCTGCCCTCGCCGCGATCGGCAATGTCGTCGCCTGGATCTTCGCCTTCGTCGTCGCCGCGGGCATCCTCGCGTGCGGCGGGGTCGGCGTGCTCGTCTACCAGGTCAGCCAGAACCTGCCCGACCACGCCCATCTCGCCGACCTGCAGCCCGCGGTGATGACCCGCGTGCACGCCGGGGACGGGCGCGTCTTCGCCGAATACGCGATCGAGCGGCGCATCTTCGTGCCGCTGGACGCGATTCCCGCCCGGCTGGCCGAGGCCTTCGTGTCGGCGGAGGACAAGACCTTCTGGACCCATCCCGGGATCAGCGTGCCCGACATCGTCCGCGCCGCCGCCACGAACGCCCAGAACTGGGGCAAGAAGCGTCCAGTCGGTGCCTCGACGATCACCCAGCAGGTCGCCAAGAACCTCCTGCTGTCGAACGAGGTCTCGATCGAGCGCAAGATCAAGGAGGCGCTGCTGTCGATCCGCCTCGAGGAGACCCTGCCGAAGCAGCGGATCCTCGAGCTCTACCTCAACCAGATCTACCTCGGCTTCCAGGCCTATGGCGTGGCGTCCGCCGGGCTGATGTACTTCGGCAAGTCGCTCGAGGACCTCGAACTGCACGAGGTGGCTTTCCTCGCCGCCCTGCCCAAGGCGCCCAACAACTACAACCCGCAGCGCTTCCCCGAGCGTGCGCGCGACCGCCGCGACTGGGTCCTCGGCCGCATGCTCGAGGATGGGAAGGTCACGCAGGCCGAGCACGACGCCGCCCGCGCGCGGCCGCTGGTCGTGCGCAACCGCGCCGAGGCCGTCGACACGGCGCGGGCCGACTACTTCGCCGAGGAGGTCAGGCGCGAGCTCCTCGCGCGCTTCGGCGAGGACAGCCTCTATCGCGGCGGCCTCTCCGTGCGCACCTCGCTCGATCCCGAGCTGCAGCGCGCCGTCGACGCCGCGCTGCGCCAGGGCCTCGTCGAATACGATCGCCGCCATGGCTGGCGCGGGCCCGTCGCGCAGGTCGAGCTCGGCGCCGGATGGGAAGGTCGCCTCGCCCAGCTGCGCGTGCCCGGGCTCGGCAACTGGCAGGTCGCGCTCGTCCATGCCATCGCCCCGGACCGCGCGGAGATCGGCTTCGCCGATGGCACGCGCGGGATCGTGCCGCTCGAGGAGATGCGCTGGGCCGGTCGCACGCTCGAGGAGCAGAAGGTCGGCCCGCGGCCGCGCACGCCGGCCGACGTGGTGCGGCCCGGCGACGCGATCGTCGTCGAGGCCGTGGTCCCGGCCGCCGGCGCGGCGCCGCCCCCCGCCGGGGCGCCGCGGCGCTTCGCCCTGCGCCAGGTGCCCGATGTCGGCGGCGCGGTCGTCGCGCTCGACCCGCATACCGGGCGCGTCCTCGCGATGGCCGGTGGCTGGAGCTTCGAGGCCTCGCAGTTCAACCGCGCGACGCAGGCGCAGCGCCAGCCCGGATCGGCCTTCAAGCCCTTCATCTACCTCTCGGCGCTCGAGGCGGGCGTCCAGCCCAACTCGATCATCCTCGACGCGCCGGTGGTCGTCGACCAGGGGCCCGACCAGGACGCGTGGAAGCCCGGCAACTACGGCGGCGCGGGCGTGTTCCATGGGCCGACGACGCTGCGCTCGGGCCTCGAGCGGTCGCTCAACCTCATGACCGTGCGCCTCGCGATGTACACGGGCGTCGAGCGCATGGCTGCGATCGCCCGCGACTTCGGCATCTCCGAGCGGATGCCGCCCGTGCCATCGGCGGCGCTCGGCTCGGTGGAGACGACGGTCCTGAGGCTGACCACCGCCTATGCGTCCTTCGCCAATGGCGGCATGCGCGTGACGCCGACGCTGGTCGACCGCGTGCAGGACCGCACCGGGCGGACGATCTACCGGAGCGACACGCGCGAATGCGCGCAATGCCGCGACGAGGCCTGGCGCGGCCAGCAGATGCCCACGTTGCCGGACCCGCGCCGGCGCATCACCGACGAGTTCAGCGCCTACCAGATGGTGTCGATCCTCGAGGGCGCGATCGAGCGCGGGACCGGCGTGCGCGCGCGGGTGCCCGGCCGGATGCTGGCCGGCAAGACGGGGACGACGAACGACTCCGTCGACGCCTGGTTCGTCGGCTTCTCCCCGGAGCTCGTCGTCGGCGTATGGGTCGGCTTCGACAATCCGCGCACGCTCGGCGCGCGCGAGACCGGTGGCGCGGCGGCGGTGCCGATCTTCCACCAGGTGATGCTGCACGCCACGCGCGGCCGCGCGGCTTCGTCCTTCCGCGTGCCGCACGAGATGACCTTCGCCACCGTCGACCCGAAGACGGGGCTGCCGGCCGAGAAGGGGATCACCGAGGCCTTCAAGCCCGACCAGGATCCCGAGGCCCCGACCGTGCCGGGCGCGCTCGGCGGCTCCGCCGGCTCGGCGCAGCGTTCCGTGCCGATGCCCGTGCCCGCCTCCCCCGGCGCCGGCGCGAGCAGCTCGGGCGGCGGCATCTACTGAGGGCTGGCGCGGGACCCGCGAAGCTGTATATACGCGAGCCAATTCGCCTAGGGGCACCACGCACATGCGCGCCGAAACGCAGCAGATCGCGGACGAGATCAAGCAGTCGCTGGAACTGCTGAGGAGGTATCTTTGACTACGATGCCTCGCTCCGCCGCCTCGACGAACTGAACGCCCGCGCCAACGACCCGTCGCTCTGGAACGATTCGAAGGCGGCCCAGGTGGTGCTGCGCGAGCGCTCGACGCTCGACCGCCAGCTCACGCTCTACCGCACGCTGCAGCAGGACTACGACGACGCGGTCGGCCTGATCGAGCTCGCCGCCGAGGAGAACGACGAGGACGAGCTCGCGGCCGCCGAGAAGGCGCTGCGCGACCTGCGCGGCGTCGCCGAGCAGCGCGCCGTGGAGGCGCTGCTCTCGGGCGAGGCCGACGCCAACGACGCCTATCTCGAGATCAAGCCCGGCGCGGGCGGCACCGAGAGCCAGGACTGGGCGCAGATGCTCGAGCGCCTCTACGTGCGCTGGGCCGAGGACCATCGGTTCAAGGTCGAGATCGAGGAGGAGAGCGCGGGCGAGGAGGCGGGCATCAAGTCGGCCACGCTGCGCGTCAGCGGTCCCAACGCCTATGG
>JBEGVV010000091.1:0-17224 GCA_041178225.1 Pseudomonadota bacterium
CCTGGAACGGCGACTTCTTCAACGCCCTCCAGGACAGGAACGAGGCGGCGTTCTGGCGCCTGCTCGGCGACTGGTCGGTGATCGTCCTCGTCTACGTCATCTTCGGCCTGGCGCGGCTCTATCTCGGCATGTGGCTGCGCATCCGCTGGCGCGCCTGGATGACCGAGCACCTGCTCTCGCGCTGGCTCGCGCGCCGCGCCTACTACCGGATCCAGCTCGTCGACCGCCAGACCGACAACCCGGACCAGCGCATCGCCGAGGACGTGAAGCTCTTCGTCGACGTCACGCTGCGCCTGACGCTCGACCTGCTGCAGCAGGTGGTGACGCTCCTGTCCTTCGTCGTCGTCCTCTGGCAGCTCTCCGGAAGCATCGAGGTGCTGGGCGTCGAGGTGCCGGGCTACATGGTCTGGGTCGCGCTGGCCTACGCGGTCGCCGGGACCTGGGTCACGCACCTGGTCGGCAGGCGGCTGGTCGGCCTGACCTTCGAGCAGCAGCGCCACGAGGCCGATTTCCGCTTCGGCCTGGTGCGCTTCCGCGAGAACGCCGAGGCCGTGGCGCTGCATCGCGCCGAGGAGGACGAGCGCCGCTCCTTCCTCGCGCGCTTCGCCGCCGTCGTGCGCAACTGGCACGGGCTGATGTCCGTGCAGAAGGACGTCTTCGCCGTCTCGACGCTCTACGGCCTCGCCGCCACGATCTTCCCGATCATCGTCGCCGCGCCGCGCTATTTCTCCGGCGCCATCCCGCTGGGCGGCCTGACCCAGGTCGCCGGCGCCTTCGGCCAGGTCCAGGGCGCGCTCAGCTTCTTCGTCGACGCCTATGCCGACGTGGCGCAATGGCGCGCCGTCGTCGACCGGCTCACCGGCTTCGAGAAGGCGATCGCGCGCGCCGAGGCAGCAAGCGCGGGCGAGGGCGGCCCCGTCCTGTCGCGCGCGCCGGGCGCGGGCATCGCGCTCGAGGACGTCGCGCTCGGCCTGCCCGATGGCCGCGTCCTGGCCTCCGGCATCACGCTCGCCATCGCGCCGGGCGAGCGCGTGCTGGTCACCGGCGCCTCGGGCTCGGGCAAGTCGACGCTGTTCCGCGCCATGGCCGGCATCTGGCCGCATGGCGCGGGCCGCATCCTCGTTCCCGAGGGCGCGCGCCCGCTCTTCCTTCCGCAGCGCCCCTACATGCCGATCGGCACGCTGGCCGAGGCGCTGCGCTACCCCGATCGCGGCGCGCCATCGGGCGAGGAGCGCCTCGCGCGCATCCTTGGCGATGTCGGGCTCGGCCATCTCGCGCCGGCGCTGGGCGAGAGCGCGCACTGGGCGCAGCGCCTGTCCGGCGGCGAGCAGCAGCGCCTCGCCATCGCGCGCGCGCTGGTGCTGGAGCCGGACTGGCTCTTCCTCGACGAGGCGACGGCGGCGATCGACGAGGCCTCGGAGGCGCGGCTCTACGCGCTGCTGCGCGAGCGCCTGCCCGGCACGGCGATCGTCTCGATCGGACATCGCGCGAGCCTGCGCGGCTTCCACGAGCGCGAACTCGTCCTCGAGCGCGACCAGGGCTCGGTCGCGCCCGGGCGGATCGTCAGCCGGACGAGCTGACCCGGCGCCCGGCCAGCCATAGCGCCGCGCCGGGCAGGCCGGCGAGGACATTGGCGAGGCCGACCAGGATCGACAGCGCCAGCGCGTCGGCCGCCGCGACCCCGAGCAGGCCGAAGCCGAACACCATCGCCCCTTCGCGCACGCCCCAGCCGGCGATCGAGACGGGCAGCAGGGTCGCGAGGATCACGGGCGGCATGACGACGAGGCAGTCGGCGAGGTCGACCGCCAGCCCGAGGCCACGCGCGGCGAGCCAGACCGAGGCGATGAAGCCGAGCTGCGCCGCCGCCGCGAGCGCGACGATCGCCGCCGCGCCCGGGCCGCGCGTCGTCGCGCGGATGTCGCGGGCCAGCGCGAGCGGCGCGTTCGGCACGCCGCGCGCCCCAAGCCAGGCGAGGTTCGCCTCGCGCGCCAGCGCGATGGCGAGAACGGCGACCGCGACCGCGAGGGCCGGGGCGATGAGGAAGAGCCGCGCGGACTCGTCGGCGATGCGCGCGAGGAAGAGCGGCGCGCAGGCGAGCGCGATCGCCATCAGCACGAGGAAGGCGACGCCGCGGTCGCAGAGCACCGCGCTGGCCGCGCGGCCAAGCGGGATGCCGAGCCGTGTCGCCATCCAGATCCGCACCGCGTCGCCGCCCACGGCCGAGGGCAGGGCCTGGCCGAAGAAATGCCCGACGAGGACGAGGCGCATCGCCGTCGCGGCGTCCATCGGCGCGCCGAGCGCATTGCCCACCCGGGCGTAGCGCAGCGCGGTCAGCGCCATCTGGCCGAGGAAGACGGCGAAGGCGGCGAGCAAGGGCGCCGCGCCGGCGTCCGCGAGCCGCCCGAGGACGGGGGCGAGCTGCACCTTGTGGAGCAGGAACAGCAGAAGCCCCGCCGAGACGACGAGCTTGGCCGCGAAGACGAGCCTGCGTCCCGTCATCTGGCCCCGGTCACGGGCGCGGCGGCCCGGGCGGCGGGAGCCGGCCAGGCCCATCGTCGTGCCCGTCGGGGCGCCTGTCGGGGCGCGCGTCGTGCCGCTCGACGACCACGGCCTCGATGTCGATCACGCGCCCGGCGCCGGTGCGGCGTGGCGCCTCCTCCGCGCCCCGGCGGAAGGCGATCCAGAGCGCGAGCAGCACGGCCGCGCCGACGGCCCAGAGCCCGGCCATGGCGCCGAAGCCGATCGCGCGCAGCATGTCGAGGACCTCCTGCGCCACGTGCCTCGCCCCGGACAGGTCGGCCAGCGCGGCGCGCAGGAAGAACTCGAGCAGGCCCGCCCCGATCCAGCCCGCGACGATCAGTCCACCGACCAGCAGCGACCAGAGCGAGAGCAGGAGGAGGAAGGAGGTCGACAGGCAGCCCTTGGGCGACATCGTGCTCCGTGGCAGGACCGGGCGCCGCCGCGCGCGAGGCGGGACGGGGAAGCGCCGCCGCGGCGCTTCCCCGTCGCCCGGTCGTCAGCCCTTGTTGAGGCGGTTGGTCACCAGCTCGTCGACCACGCCGGGATCGGCGAGGGTCGAGGTGTCGCCCAGCGCCGAGTGCTCGTTGGCGGCGATCTTGCGCAGGATGCGACGCATGATCTTGCCCGAGCGCGTCTTGGGCAGGCCCGGCGCCCACTGGATCAGGTCGGGCGTCGCGATGGGGCCGATCTGCTTGCGCACCCAGGCCACGAGCTCCTTGCGCAGCTCGTCGCCGGGCTGCTCGCCGGCCTTGAGCGTCACGTAGGCGTAGATGCCCTGGCCCTTGATGTCGTGCGGGTAGCCGACGACCGCGGACTCCGCGACCTTCGGGTGCGCGACCAGCGCCGACTCGACCTCGGCCGTGCCGATGCGGTGGCCCGAGACGTTGATGACGTCGTCGACGCGGCCGGTGATCCAGTAGTAGCCGTCGGCGTCGCGCCGGCAGCCATCGCCCGTGAAGTACTTGCCGGGGAAGGTCTTGAAGTAGGTGTCGATGAAGCGCTGGTGGTCGCCGAAGACCGTGCGCATCTGCCCGGGCCAGGAATCGGCGATGCAGAGATTGCCCTCGCAGGCGCCCGAGAGTTCCTTGCCCTCGTTGTCGACGATCACCGGCTTCACGGCGAAGAAGGGCTTGGTCGCCGAGCCCGGCTTCTGAGCGATCGCGCCGGGCAGCGGCGTTATGAGGATGCCGCCGGTCTCGGTCTGCCACCAGGTGTCGACGATCGGGCAGCGGCCGTCGCCCACGACGCGGTGGTACCAGAGCCAGGCCTCGGGGTTGATCGGCTCGCCGACCGAGCCCAGCAGGCGCAGCGACTTGCGGCTGGCCTTCCTCACCGGCGCCTCGCCCTCGCGCATCAGCGCGCGGATGGCGGTGGGGGCGGTGTAGAAGATGTTCACCTTGTGCTTGTCGACGACCTGCCAGAAGCGCGAGGAGTCCGGGTAGTTGGGAACGCCCTCGAACATCAGCGTCGTGGCGCCGTTGGCGAGCGGGCCGTAGACGATGTAGCTGTGGCCGGTGACCCAGCCCACGTCGGCCGTGCACCAGTAGATGTCGCCGTCGTGGTAGTCGAAGACGTACTGGTGCGTCATCGACGCCCAGACGAGATACCCGCCCGAGGTGTGCAGGACGCCCTTGGGCTTCCCGGTCGAGCCGGAGGTGTAGAGGATGAAGAGCGGGTCCTCGGCGCCCATCTCGGCGGGCGGGCAGTCGGTCGAGGCCGCGCCCACCTCGTCGTGGTACCAGAGGTCGCGACCCGCCTCCCAGGCCACCTGGCCGCCGGTGCGCCTGACGACCAGCACGTTCTTCACCGTCGGGCAGGTCCTGAGCGCCGCGTCGGCATTGACCTTCAGCGGCACCTTGCGGCCGCCGCGCAGGCCCTCGTCCGCGGTGATCAGGAAGTTCGATTCGCAGTCCTGGATGCGGTTGGCGAGGCTGTCGGGCGAGAAGCCGCCGAAGACGATCGAGTGCACCGCGCCGATGCGCGCGCAGGCGAGCATCGCGTAGGCGGCCTCGGGGATCATCGGCAGGTAGATCGTGACGCGGTCGCCCTTCCCGACGCCGCGCTTCTTCATCGCGTTGGCGAGGCGGCAGACCTGCTCGTGCAGCTCGCGATAGGTGATCCGGCGGTCCTCGCCCGGGTCGTCGCCCTCCCAGATGATCGCGACCTGGTCGCCGCGGGTGGCGAGGTGGCGGTCCACGCAGTTCGCGGAGACGTTGAGCGTGCCGTCATGGAACCAGCGGACATGCAGGTCGCTGGCGTCGTAGGAGACGTCCTTCACCTGCGTGTAGGGCCTGATCCAGTCGACCCGGCGGCCGTGCTGGGACCAGAAGCCGACGGGATCCTTCAGGGAGTGCGCGTACATCGACTCGTACTTGGCGGCGTCGATCCAGGCGCGCGCGGCGTGCTCCTTCGCGACGGGAAAGAGGCTCCCTTCCGACATGGCGTGTCTCCCTCGAGGCTCGTTCGCGGGACCTCCGGCCCCGTATCGCGCGAGTCATAATCCACGCCCCCGGCGGGGGCAATGCGCGAGGGGCGCCCCGCGCGATCGCCCGGAACCGGGCCATCGCGATGTGGCGAGGTCGGCCCGGCCCTGTTAAAGGGGGCCGCCATGACACTACCCCTGCTTCGCCTTGGAACGCGCGGTTCGCAGCTGGCGCTCGCCCAGGCCCGGCTCGTCGCCGAGGCGCTGGCCGGCGCGTGGCCCGGGCTTTCCGCGCCCGGCGCCATCGAGACCGTGGTGATCAGGACCACGGGCGACCGCATCCAGGACCGCCCGCTCTCCGCGATCGGCGGCAAGGGGCTGTTCACGAAGGAGCTCGAGGAGGCGCTGGCGGAGCGCCGGATCGACGTCGCGGTGCATTCCACCAAGGACCTTCCCGGCGTGCTGCCGCCCGGCTTCGCGCTGGGCTGCGTGCTGGAGCGCGGCGATCCCCGCGACGCGCTGGTCATGCGCGACGGCAGCCCGCGGCGCCTCGCCGACCTGCCGCCCGGCTGTTCCATCGGCACCTCGGCGCTGCGCCGCCAGTCGCAGATCCTCGCGCTGCGCCCGGACATCGCCATCCGCATGATGCGCGGCAACATCGACACCCGGCTGCGCAAGCTCGACGACGGCGAGGTCGACGTGATCATCCTCGCCGCGGCCGGGCTGCGCCGCATCGGGCTCGATTCGCGCATCACCCTCGCGCTCGATCCCGCCGAATTCGTCCCCGCCGTCGGCCAGGGCGCGGTCTGCTGCGAGGTGCGCGAGGGCGATGAGCGCGTCCTCGGCCTGCTGGCGCGCGTCGGCCATGGCGAGACGAGCGACGCGGTGCGTGCGGAGCGCGCGATGCTGCTGCGGCTGGAGGGCAATTGCCGCACGCCGATCGCCGGCCACGCGACGATCGAGGCTGGCCGGCTCACCCTGACCGGCTTCGTCGCGACGCCGGACGGGCGCGAGGGATGGCGGGCGGACGGGACGGCCGCGCCCGCGGATGCCGAGGCCCTCGGCGACGACGTCGCGCGGCGCATCCTCGAGATGGCCGGCGACCGCTTCCCGCGCATCGACTGAAGGCCGAGGCCATGCGGCTGCTCGTGACGCGACCGCTCGACGACGGGCTCGAGCTCGCGGCGCGGCTCGGCCAGCTCGGGCACGAGGCGCTCGTCGAGCCGCTGCTGTCGATCGCGCCGGACCTCGCCGCCGCGCTGCCGCTCGCGGGCGCGACGGCGCTGCTCTTTACCTCCGCCAATGGCGTGCGCGCCTTCGCGCTGCGCAGCCAGGAGCGCGGCCTGCCCGTCTTCGCGGTCGGCGCCGCGACCGCGCGCGCGGCGCGCGAGGTCGGCTTCGCGGATATCACCAGCGCCGAGGGCGACGCGGCGGCGCTCGAGGCGCTGGTCCTCGGGCGCCGCAAGCCCGCCGACGGCCCGCTCCTCCATGTCGCGGGCAAGGTGGTCGCGGGCGACCTCGCCGGCCGGCTCGTCGCGCGCGGCTTCGAGGTCAGGACCGCGGCGCTCTACGCCGCCGAGCCGGCGCTGCGGCTTTCTGACGCAGCCCGCGACGCCCTCGCGCAGGGCGAGGTCGATGGCGCGCTCGTATTCTCGCCGCGCAGCGCGGCGATCCTCGTCGGCCTCGTGGAGGCGGCGGGGCTGCGCGCGGCGGCCGCGCGCCTCGACCTCTACGCGCTGAGCGAGGCGGTCGCCGCCGCTGCCTCGGGCCTTGCGTGGCGGCGCGTCGTGGTCGCCGCGGCGCCGAACGAGGATGCCATGCTCGCGGCGCTCGCGCCCGTCGCCGGGCCAGCGCGCGCGGAGGAGAAGATGCAGGCCGCGCAGGAACCACGCCCGCCATCGTCCTCCACCGTCGCGGCGCGCGCGTGGCGGCTGCTTCCGGCCGGCGCCGCGCTCCTGGCGCTTGGGGCGCTCGCCCTTGCATTCCACGCGACGAACGAGGCCTCGCGCCATGCCGCGCGCGAGGATGCGCTGGCCGCGCGCCTCGCCCGCGCCGAGGCGGAGCTCGCCGCGCCGCGCGCCCTGCCGCGCGAGGTCCCCGCGCTCGCGGATCGCGCCACGCGCATCGAGGCTGCGCTCGCGCGCCTCTCCGAGGCCACGACGGCGCAGGCCTCGCGCCTCGCTGTGCTCGAGCGCGAGCTGCGCCAGGACATCGAGGCCGCGCGCGCCGCCGCCCAGCCATCGCCCGACGCGGCGCGCGACACCGGCGCGGCGACGGCCGCGCTCGCCGCGGTGGCCGCGGAGAACCAGCGCCTCGCCGCCGAGATCTTCGCGCTGCGCGACGAGTTGTCCCGGCTTTCGGGCGCGCGCGAGGTCGAGGCGAGGCTGGCCGAGGAACGCCGCGCCGAGGAGCAGCGTGCCGCCGGGCGCCGCGAGGACGGCGATCGCGCGACCCGGCTTGGCGCGGCCGTGGCCGCGCTCCGCGCCGCGCTTTCCCGCGGTGGCGACGCCGGTGCCGAACTCGCCGCGCTTCGCGCGCTCGCGTCCGGCCAGCCGCGCCTTGCCGCGGCGCTCGCGCAGGTCGAGGGCCAGCTGGCCGCCACGCCGCCGACGCTCGAGGCGCTGCGCGCCAGCCTCCCCGGCCTGGCCGCCGCCGCGCTGCGCGCCGCGCGCGCGACGAACCCGTCGCCCGGCTGGTGGGACGCCGCGCTGGCGCGGCTCTCCGCGCTCGCCGCCGTGCGCCGCGTCGGCGAGGTCGAGGGCGAGGACGCCGAGGCGC
The DNA here is from genome assembly GCA_041178225.1 of Pseudomonadota bacterium. Classification (GTDB taxonomy): domain Bacteria; phylum Pseudomonadota; class Alphaproteobacteria; order CACIAM-22H2; family CACIAM-22H2; genus CAIOSQ01. The sequence goes on from JBEGVV010000091.1 coordinate 7,721, forward strand.
TGCTGGCGCGCGCCGAGCGCCGGCTGGAGGCAGGCGAACTCGCCGCGGCGATCGACCTCGTCGCGCGCCTCGCAGGCCCCGCCGCGCCCGTGCTCGCGCCCTGGCTGGCGCAGGCGCGCGCGCGCGCCGCGCTCGACGACGCGCTCGCGACGCTGGCGCGCGCCGCCGCGGCGCCGGGCTGAGCCTTGATGCGCCGCGCCGCCGCCTTCCTCCTCCTCGCCGGCGCGCTGATGCTCGCCGTGGGCTGGCTCGCCGACCGGCCCGGCGAGGTCTCGATCACCTGGCAGGGCTGGCGCGTCGACACCTCCTTCGGGATGCTGCTCGCCGGCGCGGCCGCGCTCGCCGCGCTCGCGGTGGCTCTTGCGTCGCTCTGGCGCCTCGCCGTCACCGGCCCGCGCCGCTTCCAGCGCTGGCGCCGCGACCGCCGCCGGCGGCGTGGCTATGCCGCGCTCACCAGCGGGCTGGTGGCCGTCGCCGCCGGAGACCCGCAGGACGCGCGGCGCCATGCCAGGCGCGCCGACGCGCTGCTCGACGAGCCGCCGCTCACCATGCTGCTCGCCGCGCAGGCCGCGCAGCTGGTCGGCGACGAGGAGGAGGCGCGGCGGCATTTCGAGCGCATGCTCGGGAAGCCGGAGACCGAGTTCCTCGGCCTGCGCGGCCTGATCTCGCAGGCGTTGAAGTCCGGCGACGAGGCCGGCGCGCTGTCGCTCGCCCGCCGCGCGCGCGCGCTCCGCCCGAAGACCGCCTGGGTGCAGACGACGCTGCTCGGCCTCGAGGCGCGCGCCGGCGACTGGGAGGCCGCGCAGCGCACGCTGCGCGACGCGCGGCGCATCGGCGCGGTGCCGCCCGCCCAGGCCGCGCGCCATGCCGCGGCGATCGCGCTCGAGCGCTCGCGCGAGGCAGCCGGCGCGGGTCGCGCGGCCGAGGCGCTCGCGCAGGCGGAGGCCGCCTGGAAGGCCGATCCCGACCACGAGGCGGTGGCTGCCTGGCTCGCCGGGCTCCATCTCGACGCCGGCCGCGCGCGCGCCGCGCTGCGCGTCGTCGAGCAGGCCTGGTCGCGCGCGCCGCGCCCCGAGCTCGCCGCGCTGCATCCGCGCGCGCGCGGCGCGACCGACCCGATCGCGCGCGTCAAGGCGGCCGAGCGCCTCGCCGCGCTCGCGCCGCGCCATCCGCAGAGCCATCTCGCGCTGGCACGCGCGGCGATCGACGCCCAGCTCTGGGGCGAGGCGCGCCGCCATCTCGACGCCGCGGGGGCCGTCTCGGCCGGGCAGGCCGACGGCGCGGTGGCGCGGCTGATGGCGCGCGTCGAGGAGGCGGAGAAGGGCGACGGCGTCGCCGCGCGGCGCTGGCTCGCGCGCGCCGCCGAGGCGCCTGGCGAGGATGGCTGGACCTGCGGCGCCTGCGGCGCGCGCCACGCGCGCTGGCAGGCGACATGCGGGCATTGCGGCGCCTTCGACCGCATCGCATGGTCCGCGGGTCCGCGCGTCGACGCGCCGGCCGCCGCGCGCGCGGCGCTGGCGTCGCGCGCCAGCGAGGGGAAGGGCCCATGAGCCGCGACGTCAGCATCCTGTCCTGGAACATCCAGTTCGGCCTCGGCATGGACGGACGGGTCGACCTGCCGCGCATCGCCGCCGCCTGCCGCGCCATGGGCGACGCCGACGTGCTCTGCTTCCAGGAGGTCTCGGACGGCTTCGGCGCGCTCGCGCCCGGCGCCGAGGCCGACCAGGCCGCCGCGCTCGCCGCGCTCTTCCCCGGCCACGCGCCCGTCTTCGTGCCCGCCGTCGACAGGCCGGGCGAGGGACGCCGGCTGCGCTTCGGCAACATGATCCTGTCGCGCCTGCCGGTGCTCGACGCGATCGCGCACGCGCTGCCGCGGCCCGCCGACGCCTCCGTCATCAGCATGCAGCGCAACGCGCTCGAGGCGATCGTCGCGACCGGCACGGGCGCGCTGCGCGTCGTGACCACGCATCTCGAATACCATTCGCTCGCGCAGCGCCGCGCCCAGGCCGACCGGCTGGTCGCGCTCGAGGCGGAATGGAAAGCGCGCGACGCGGCGCCCGCGCCCGCTGGCAAGGGGCCCTATGGCGCGCTGCCACCGGTGGCCGGCACGGTGCTCTGCGGCGACTTCAACTTCCCGCTCGACGAGCCGAGCTACGCCGCGACGACGGCGCCCGGCGCCTATGCCGACGCCTGGCCCGCGCTGCATGGCGCCCGCCCGCACGACCCGACCTGCGGCGTGCATGACCGCCGGCAATGGCCGCAGGGCGGCCACGCGCGCGACTTCTTCTTCGTCTCGGGGCGGCTGGCGCCGCGGCTGCGCGCGCTGGCGGTCGACGTGGCGACCGACGCCTCCGACCACCAGCCTCTGCTGCTGTCGCTCGAGGCCTGAGGCTTCGCTCGCCGCCCCTCGCCTCGGCGCTACCGCCCGGGAGCGGGCTGTTCGCCTTCGCGGCCCGCGCGGGCTGCCGCCACCCTGCGGATCTCGTCGAGGATCCCGGGATCGGACTCGGCGAGGCGGCGGAAATCCGCGGCATGCAGCCGAAGGAGCCTGCATTCGGTGATGGAGGAAACGGTCGCGTTGCGGCGCAGGCCGCTCACGAGCGCCATCTCGCCGAAGAACTCCCCTGGTCCCAGCCGCACGGGGTGGGGCTGGAGCTCGACCTCGACCTCGCCCTCCATGACGAAGAACATCGCGTCGGCCGTGTCCCCGCGGCGCACGATGACGCTGTGCGCAGGAACGATCCCCGGCTTGAGCATCCCCGCGATCTCGGAGACCCGGTTCGCGTCGAGGCGCGAGAAGAGCGGCACGCGCGCCACGCTCCGCCAGGTCACCATCACCTCGCGCTTGCGCAACTCGTCGGCGAAGCCGGTGGCGATGATGCCGGCGGGAACGGCGAACATGGCGATGCCGAGCGTCATGGTCAGCCCGCCGAAGACGCGGCCTGCGAGCGTCACCGGGGCCATGTCGCCATAGCCGACCGTCGCCATCGTCACGATCCCCCACCAGAGCGCGTGGGGAATCGAGCGGAAGGTCTCGGGCTGGGCCTCGCGCTCGAGATGGAACATGCAGGTCGAGACCAGCGCGAGCAGCACGAGCATCGCTGCCAGCGCCGCCGCCAGCGCCTTGCCCTCGCGCCTCAGAACCGCGCCGAGGATCGCCAGCGCCGGCAGGAACCTCCAGAGCTTGAGGAGCGCGAGGATCCCCGCGATGCCCGCCGCGGTCGCGAGGCCATCGGAGAACAGCGCCGCCCAGCCCGGCAGCACGACGGCGAGGTCGATCGCGCCCGCGAAGGAGGCGACATAGGCGCCGCCGCGGTGCTTCTGCGCCGCGGCCCAGAGCCGCAGCGCAAGCTCCGCCGTGAAGACGGCAAGGCTGCCGCGGGTGGCGGCCAGCGCCGCTGCGTCGAGCAGCGCGTCGCGGTCGGGCACGCTCGATGCCATGGCGCCGAAGGCCGAGGCCGCGATCGCCACCGCGAGGATGCCGTCGAGGGCGATGCGCGGCCACGCGCGGCCGTCCTGCTGCGACGATGCGGTCATGCGCCTTGGATGGCCCCCCCTGCGGCGACGCGCCCGCCTGGCCGCGCCGTCGGCGGCATGTCGAGGCGCCGGCGCGGCATTGGCAAACGCGATCTGCACCCGTCTGGAGCAACTCCCGCTGCGCCCGGGCGCGGCGACGGACATGCTCGCCCCGGCAGGCAATGCGGGGGGAGGGGTCGTGAAGCCGGAGGAGAGGCAGGCGCTGGAGCGGCAGATCCTCGAGAAGCTGGCGACCATCCGTGGGCGCGTCGCGCCGGAGACCGTCGAGGCGCTGCGCCGCGCGGTCGCGCCCGCGGCGCAGCCAGCCGAGGCCGGGCCGGCCGCGAGCCAGCCGCCAGGGCCGTCCGCGCGCGCCTTGGCCGCGGTGAAGGCATACCGGTCGGGTCGCGCACGCTGAACGGGCGTCCGCCTTGCGCGAGGCGGCCGTGCGATGCTTTTTTCGCGCCAGGGAAACCGTGGGCGGCCTGGAGTGGCGATGGGAGTGATCATGGAGCCGAAGGCCGCGTGCCACCCCGGCGGGTGGCCCCGCCAATGACCGCGATCGCCGACCGCGAGGCGGTGCTGTTCGCCAACGAGGCCTTCTACCGGGCCTTCTGCGACCGCGACATCGACGCGATGGACCGCGCCTGGGGCCGCGTCGAGCCGGTGCTGTGCATCCATCCCGGCTGGCCGCCGCTGCATGGCCGCGACGCCGTGATGGCGAGCTGGACGCGCATCCTCGTCAACCCGCAGGCGCCGCGCATCGCCTGCGTCGCGCCGCGCGCCTTCGTCTGGGGCGACACGGCGCTGGTGGTCTGCCACGAGGACATACAGGGCCAGGCGCTGGTCGCGACGAACCTCTTCCGCCGCGAGAAGGACGGCTGGAAGCTCGTGCACCACCAGGCGAGCCCGGCGCCCGGCCTTCCCGAGCCAGACCCGGACGCGCCGCCCCAGCGCCCGAACTGAGCGTCCGGACGGGGCGCCTCAGCCGCGCAGGGTCGAGAGCTCGGCGATCAGCCCCGGCCGCGCCGCCAGCGCGCGGCGCACGTAGTGGTCCCAGCGCATGCCCAGCACGCGCGCGGAGAGCAGGAACGACTTCGCCTCGCTGGCCGTCGCTGCGTCGACGGCGTGGAGCCTGCGCCCCGGCGCGGCCGCCATCGCGCGCAGCTGGATGCGGCACGCCGCCGACAGCATCACCGCCGCGTGCACCGCCTCGCGGACCGAGGCGCCGACGACGAGCGTGCCGTGGTTGGCGAGCAGCAGCGCGCGCCTGGCGCCGAGCGCGTCGGCCAGCGCGCGGCCGCTCTCCTCCGTCTCGACGATGCCGCCATAGTCGCGATGGGTCGCGACGTCGCCTGCGAGCAGCAGCGCGCTCTGGTAGAGCGGCTCGAGCTCCGCGCCGGTCGCGGTCAGCGCCACGGCCGACTCGTCGTGCGCATGCACGATGCAGCCGACATCCGGCCGCGCGCGGTAGATCGCGGCGTGGATCGACAGCGACGGTCCGACGCGCCCGCGCCCCTCCAGGCGCGCGAGGTCCATGCCGGCGCGGTTGAGGTCGCGCGCGCCGACCTCGCCGAAGCCGAGGCCATGCGAATGGCACCAGAAGTCCTGCGCGCCGGGGATCCGCGCGGTGAGGTGGCCGGCGATGCCGCTGTCGAGCCCCTCCATGTCGAGGACGTGGAAGGCGAGCAGCAGCTCGCGCCGCAGCGTCGCCTCGGCGTCGACGTCCGTCTCGTCCATGTCAGCGCCTCAGCATGAGCTTGCCCAGCGCATGCAGGCTCTCGAAGGCCTGCGCGAACTGGGCGAGGAAGGCCGCCTCGTCGAGCCGCGCGTCCTGCGCATGCAGCGCCGCGTGGATGTCGCGCAGCCGCGCGCGGCCATCGACGCGCGCGAGCATCGCGCCCGCCAGCCGCGGCAGCTTCATGCGGAACGGCAGCCCGTCCACCGTGGCGGAGATCGCGCCGCTGGTGCCGACGCTGCGCGCGAGCTGCGCCATGTCGACATTCGCGGGAACCGGCACGAGGTCGAGCGAATCCGGCCGCGGCGGCTCGACCGGGTTGGACGCGTGCACGACGTAGAAGGCGTGGCGGCCGATGTTGCCGGCGAGGTTCTCCGCCAGCGCCTGGCGCGCGCGGGGCGCCAGCGCCTCGGCGCGGCGCAGGAGCTGCGCGTCGGAGAGGTAGTGGCGCGGCTCGTAGCGCGCCGCGGGCACGAAGCAGGCGAGGCGCAGGCCGGCGCGCGCGACGAAGTCGTGGACCTGGTCCACGGAATAGGCGCGATCGCGCGCGTGCAGCAGCAGGTCGTGCAGTCCCGAATCGCCCTCGACGATGTGGTCCGTCATGAACGGGTTGCGCTTCAGCCAGTTGGTCGCCGGCAGCTGGGCGAGGAGGCGGCGCGCGAAGGCGATGCGCTCCGCGGGCGGCTCGCCGGCGTCGAGCGCGCGCAGCGCCTCCTGCATCGGGTAGACGCCGGTCCGGCCGAGCGGCGCGTAGAGCATGATGCCCATGCCGCCATGCGCAGCGGTGGCGCGCGCCAGCGACGCGAGGCCCGCGTCGGGATCCTCGAGGTGGTGCAGCACGCCGCAGCAATCGACGTAGTCGAAGCCGCCGAGCCCGAGCGCGTCGAGCCCGAGCAGCGAGCCCGTGACGAAGCGCAGGTTCGCGAGGCCGCGCGCGGCGGCGCGGGCCTCGGCGATCCGGCGCGAGCCCGTGGACCAGTCGAGATAGGTGACCTCGGCGCGCGTCGCGCCGGCATCGGCGAGGTGCTGGGCGAGCATGATCGCCGCGTCGCCCGTGCCGCCGCCCGCGACCAGCGCGCGGAAGGGCCGCGCGGGGTCGAAGGCGCCGCCGAGGACATGGTGCACGATCTCGGCCAGGTGGCTCGGGCTGCCCTCGACCAGCCGCTTGCCCTCGTCGCGCGGGTCGCGGGGCGGGTAGGGATAGGCCTCGTACTGGGCCCGGACCGGATCGGGCGCGTCCACGCCGCTCACCAGCCGGGCGACGGGGCGAGGCCGCCGACCGCGAGCCCCGCGGCGTTGGAGAGGGTCGGGGCGATCATCTCGCCGAGGCGCGCGCGCGCGGCGTCGTCGAGCCCGCCATGGCGCAGCAGCAGCGCGCCCATCGCGACCTCCGCCGCGCGCGCCGCGCCGTCGTCGATCTTGAGCGCGATGCCGAGGCCCAGCGCGGGGATCGCGGCGACATAGACGCCCTCGGCGCCGGTCTTGATCACCGCGCGCCCGCCGCAGGCCTCGATGGCGCGCGTGCAGAAGCGCCCGGTGCCCGCGAGCATGAAGGGCTCGGCCAGGATCGCGGCGGCGAGGCGCCGGCAGGCGGCGGCGCGCAGCGCGGGCAGGCGGTCGGGCGCGCCGAAGCGCGCGATGCCGGTCGCGAGCGCGCGCAGCGGGATCCCGACCTGCGGCAGGCCGCAGCCATCGACGCCGCGCGGCGCGCGCGCGAGGTCGAGGCCAAGCATCGCCTCGAAGGCCTCCATCACGCGCATCTGCTGCGGATGGCCGGGGCGGATGTAGCCGCGCGTGTCGTCGCCGAGATGGCGGCAGGTCGCGAGCATGCCCGCGTGCTTGCCCGAGCAGTTGTTGTGGAGCGCGACGGGCCTGGCGCCGGCGCGGACCAGCGCCTCGGCGGCCGACGCGGCGGAGGGCATGTGCGCGCCGCACTCGAGGTCGGGCTCGCCCAGCCCCATGCGCTCCAGCCAGGCCGCGACCGTGTCGACATGGCGCGGCTCGCCGCCATGGCTCGCGCAGGAGATCGCGAGCTCGGCCTGCGACAGCGCGAAGGCGTCGGCGGCGCCGCTCTCCACCAGCGGCAGCGCCTGCAGGAACTTGATCGCCGAGCGCGGGAAGACCGGTGCCTCGACGTCGCCGCCGGAGGCGAGGATGCGGCCATCGGAATCGACGACGACGAAGCGGCCGCGATGGCGGCTCTCGACCATCGCGCCGCGCGCGACGTCCACGAGGAAGGGATTTGCGTCCATGACGCGCGCAGCTTGCCCGCGCGCCGGTGGCGGCGCAATCTCCGCCGCGTCACGGGCGGAGGAACGAGGCGTGCGAGGCTATTTCGCGATCGGCGTCGAGGGCGTCACCAAGGCGATGAACGTGGGCGCGCTGATGCGCACCGCGCATGCCTTCGGCGCGTCCTTCGTCTTCACCATCGCGGCCAGCTACGCGCGCGACGAGGGGCGCCTCGCGGATACCTCGGACGCGCCGGGCAGCATGCCCTTCTACGAATTCGGCTCGGTCGACGACTTCGCCCTGCCGCGCGACTGCGAGCTGGTCGGCGTCGAGCTGATGGACGACGCGGTCGAGCTGCCGTCCTTCCGCCATCCGCGCGCGGCGGCGTATGTCATGGGCCCGGAGCGCGGCTCGCTGTCCCCGGAGCTGGTGGCGCGCTGCGCGCACGTGGTGAAGATCCCCACGCGCTTCTCGATCAACCTGTCGCTGGCAGGCGCGCTGGTCATGTACGACCGGCTGGTCAGCCGCGGGCGCTTCCCCGCGCGGCCGGTCGCCCCCGGCGGCCCGGTCGAGCCGCTCGCTCGCCACGCCTTCGCGCCGCCGAAGATCCGGCGGCCGCGGGCGCTCAGCGCGGCAGGAAGGGATTGAGCAGGCGCAGGAGCCTGCCGGTCAGGCGGATCGGCGCCGAGGTCACGACCAGGCACAGGCAGTCGGTGCCGGTGCCGGCGACGGGCTGGTGCTCGATCGAGCCGTCCGCGACCGCGAGGTCGCCGCGCGCGTAGCGCCCGTGCTCGTCGGAGAAATCGCCCTCGAGGACGAGGGTCATCTCGTCGCCGCGATGGGTATGGCGCGGGATGGCGCGGCCGGCGGCGATGCGCAGGAGCGACGCCTTCTGCGGGCCGTCCTCGACGCCCAGCGCGGCCTCGTGGACGCCGCGCGTCACCTGGCGCCAGGGCAGGGCGTCCAGCCCGCCGGGCATGCGCGCGCGCAGCGCGGCCGGGAAGCGTTCCTCGCCGGCGGGCATCGCCCTCGCGGGCTCCGCGGCATGGCCCGCGTCGATGCGCGCGAAGAGCCGCTCGAGCGCGTCGGGCGCGGTCGCCACGGGCTCGATCGTGTCGAGCATCGCGCCGCCCACCGCCTCGAGGCAGCGATGGCGCCTGCGTGCGGCCGGGTTGAGCGCGACATGGGTCGCGACCAGGAGGTCGACCGGGGCCGAGGCGGCGCCTCGCGCATGGTCGAGGAGAAGCTCGTCGGCGGCTTCGCGGATCCGGATTGCGTTCATGTCCATCATGCCTGTTCAGCGAACCTAGTGCGCAGCCGCGCCATGGCGAGTCTCAGCCGCGACTTGACCGTGCCCAGCGGCACGCCGATGCGCGCGGCGATGTCGCTGTGCGAGATGTCCTCGTAGTAGGCGAGGCGAAGGATCTCCGCCTGCTCGCGCGGCATCGCCGCCACGGCCTCGGCGATCGCGCCCTCCCAGCGGACCGCCTCGGCCTCGTGGTCGGGGGAGGGCGGCGGCTCGGGCTGCAGCGCGGGGTCGTTGGGGTCGAGCCCGCCGCGCGGCACGCGCCTGAGCGCGTCGATGCGCTTGTTGCGGGCGATGGTGAAGATCCAGGTGGCGACGCCGGCCTGGGAGGGGTCGTAGGTGGCGGCGCGGCGCCAGACCGCGAGCATCACCTCCTGCAGGAGGTCCTCCGCCCCGCTGGCGTCCGAGCCCAGGCGCATCAGGTAGCTCTTCACGCGCGGCCCGAAATGGCCGAAGAGCTCGGCGAAGGCGGAGCGATCCTGCTCGCGCGCGACGCGCAGCATCAGCGCGGCGTGCGGCATGATGGCCGCCTGCCCCTCCATCCCTTCCCCCGACATGCGCCCTTGGTAGCCTTGGCGCGGCCGCGCCTCAAGGGGCGGCGCGGCGGCTGGCCGGCGGCCGCGGGATGGCGCGCCCGTGCGGCGATTGACGCTCAACATGCTCCATGTCATACGCCGGGCGCCGCGCGACGGATCACCGCCGCGCGCGAACCGCT
>JBEGVV010000092.1:0-5066 GCA_041178225.1 Pseudomonadota bacterium
TCGCCGCCCGCCTCGCCGGCCTCGCCCAACCCGGAGACATCGTCGTGTCGGCGAATGTCCGGGAATACCTGACCCAGGATGTCGACAGCGACATCGAGGACATGGGGCTCTGCTACGTCAAGAACCTGAGCCGCCCCCTCCGCGCCTATCGCATCCGCCACGCCGACGCGGGCGCAGCCCCCCTCCCCGTGTCAGGCACGACGGCGATCGTCCCGACAATCGGCGTCATACCCTTCGCATGCGGATCCAGCGACCCGGCCGACAGGATCATAGGGGAGATCCTGGCCGACGAGATCATCGAGACATTGTCTCCAAGCATGACCGCGAATGTGCTGTCGCGCCTGACGACGACAAGCCTCCGCGACAGGGACCAGTCGCTGGCCACGGCCAAGCTGCGGCTCGGGGCGCATTATCTCCTCACCGGCTCGTACCTCGTCTCAGGCCAGCGGATCAGGCTCCATGTCGAGTTCCTCGAGACCGAGACGGGACGGGCGATCTGGGCCGAAGGGTTCAGGCTCGGCGTCTCGGAGATCGTCGATGGCGAGCAGCAGGTCGTGAACCGGATCCTCGAGAAGATCTCGACGGCGATGGCAAACCAGCTGATGGTCCGCTTCAGGCGCGAGCGCCTGCCGACGATCGAATCCCATGCCCTGCTGATCGGTGCGATCGCGCTCCTCAATCGGTTCGCGCCGAGCGACATGGACCTGGCGGAGGAGATCCTGGTCGAGACGCGAAGCCGGGCGCCATATCACCCCGCGCCATCCGCGTGGCTCGCCTACCTGAGCGTCATGCGCGTGCAGCAGGGACTGGCCCAGGATCGGCGCGACGAGGGGCAGGTGGCGCTCGACCACGCGCGGCGCGCCCTCGACCTCGATCCCGGATGCGCCCTTGCGCTGACGATGGAAGGGCTCGTGAACACCCATTTCCGCAGGCGACCGGACATCGCCCTGCGACTCTTCGAGCAGGCAGTCGGATGCAACCCCAACCTCGGCATAGCCTGGCTCCTCATGGGCACGACCGAGGCGCTGTCAGGCGACGGCGCCGCCGCGGTGCGGTACACGTCGCGCGCCATGGCGCTTTCGCCGCTCGATCCGCATCGCGACTACTACCAGTCGCTGGCGGCGACGGCATGCCTGGCGGCGCACAAGGACGAGGAGGCGCTTTCGCTGGCCGATCAGTCCATCAAGGCGAACAGGCTCCATTCCTCCACCCACCGCGTGCGGGTCGCCGCCCTCTGGCGGCTCGGCCGACATGACGATGCACGGGACGCCGCCGCGCAATTGCTCGCCGTCGAGCCGAACCTCACCGTGTCCGGATGGCTCCGTCGGTCGCCAACCGCAGAATTCCCGCTGGGCAAGGAATTCGCGGAAGTCATGAGGCAGGTGGGAGTGCCGGCATGACGCCCGGGCACCGCGCCAGCACGGTAGACGGGTTCCCTGGATCCCTGCGCAAGCCAAACGACAGGAAAGGAAGACAGCGATGAGCGGTCTAAGCGGACTCAGCGGGTTGAGCGGGCTCAGTGGCCTGAGCGGGCTCAGTGGTCTCAGCGGCCTGAGTGGACTGAGCGGGCTGAGCGGACTCAGCGGCCTGAGTGGACTCAGTGGCCTCAGTGGCCTCAGTGGCCTCAGTGGCTTGAGCGGGCTGAGCGGTCTCGCAGGTGCCTCCATCCCCGGGCCGCTGCCGCTGATGACCAATCGCGACGGCATCGCAGGTCCATGGCAGCCGCCGGCATCCCCGCCTCCCGTTCTGGTGGCGGAGAACGTGAACAACCTGCCCCTGTGGGACATCGCGCCCCGCGCCGCCCTGTTCGACATGGAGCTCTTCTCGCGCCTTGGCTTCGAGGCAGCAGGCGGCCAGATCAAGATCAGCCACCTCGCCAATTCCTCAGGCTCGCTGACGCATGTCCCGCTCGTGTCGATGACGCGCCCGGGTTCCGACGTGTTCGCCAAGCAACTCGAGTTCATGAGGAACTACGAAGACCTTCGCGCGGACCGGGCACCGGAGATCATGGGCCAGCTCGGTGTCCCCCTCGCGTTCTTCGCGTCCATCGTCTATCTCGATTCCGCACGCACGCCCCGGACGGTCGAGCTCGTCTTCGCTGCCCTGCGCCTCGCCTACAGCGTCGTCATGCGCGCGAAGCACGCGCTCGCGTGCCGTCGTCCCCATGAGTTCGCGCCACAGGTCCAGCCCATCATCCCGACGCCGAACCACGGCACGCTGCCAAGCGGCCATGCGACCGAGGGCACGATGTTCGCCGTCATCCTCGGGCGTCTCCTGGCGTCGCGCACCAACCCTGTGCTCAAGGATCCCGCGACCTTCCGCCAGTTCCTCCTGACGGCTGAGCGGATCGCGACCAACAGGACCGTGGCGGGCGTGCACTTCCCGGTCGACAGCGTGGCGGGGACGCTGCTGGGGGCGAAGCTGGCGGAGTATTTCATCGCGCGTTGCACCGGCGGCAGCGTCGTCCCGTGCGGCTTCGACGGGACCAAGTACGACGGAGCGCTGGACTACCGCATCGGCGACGTCGTCGACACGACGGGCGACGCGAAAGATGTCGCGATGGGCAAGGTCAAGGCGACGACACCACACATCACGACCGGTTCCGCCTTCGCCGTCGACAAGTCGGACATGCTGTCATGGCTTTGGAACAAGGCGGAGGAGGAGTGGAATTGAGCGCATCGCTGCGCACACCGGCCCTTGCTTGAAAGACGGGAGCAGCCCATGGCTTGGAAGGACAGGGGTCCGATCGCCGGCCCCGACGGGTATTTCGACTGGGCGACTGGCCCGTGGTCATGGCTCGAGCGCGGCGCCGGCACGCAGGATGTCGTCCTTCTCTGCCGACTGGCCGACGGAAAGTCGGTCGGCGACTTCGATGCGGCCATCGCCGGCGACAAGGCGTTGTCCGGCCTCGGCGTGGCAAGGCAGGCGATCTTCTCGTCGCGATGCTCGAGGCACTTCACGGTGGCAGGAAGCGAGGCTTTCGCGTCCGAGGTGGCCAATCGCTGGAACGATCCCGGGTTCGCGCTGGCCGCCGTCATCGACGCGGTTGCCATCGGCAGGTCGCGCCGGGCCATCGGCTCGATCCCGCCAGTCGCGGTGGCCGGCAGCGGCCTTCCCGAACCGGAGGTCGTCGTCGGCATCATCGACGAGGGCATCGCGATCGCCCACGAACGCTTCAGGCGACGCGACGGATCCAGCCGCGTGGCGAGCCTATGGATCCAGGACGGCTGCCGCCCTGCTGGGGCGGCCACCGTCCCGTATGGCAGCGAACTCGACCGCGCCGCCATCGATGGTCTCATCCGGAAGCACAGCGCGGGCGGCCGTCTCCATGAGGCCGCGTTCTATGCCGAGGCTGGTCTCGCCGACTATGCGCAACCACGCCACGCGTCGGCTGGAATGCGCGCAAGCCACGGAACGCACGTCATGGATCTTGCCGCCGGCTTCGATCCCGGCGAGGACCGCGGCAACCGCCCGATCCTCTGCGTGCAGCTCCCGGAGTCGGCGGTAGCCGATACGTCCGGCAACAACCTCGCGCCGTTCCTGTTCGACGCTATCTGCTTCATCTTCGACCGCGCGGCCAGGCTGTCGACGAACGGCAAGCCCCCGCCGGTCGTCATCAATTTCAGCTCCGGTTCGCAGGCAGGCCCACTGGACGGATCCTCGCTCCTCGAGACGGCGATCGACGACCTCGTGGCCTCGCGCAGGGGATCGCCGGATGGCACGGTCCCGACCGAGATCGTCATGCCCGCCGGAAATAGCCTGCAGTCGCGCAGCCACGCGGAATTCAGGATCCCAGCGGGCGGCAAGCAACGGATTGCCCTCCGCCTCCAGCCCGATGACCTGAGCTTCAGTTTCATCGAGGTCTGGGCAAGAGGCGGGAAAGCGACGCCCCAGGCCATCCTCCGTGTCACGGAGCCCTTCGCGACGGCGGCTGGCACCATCCGAGCAGGCGCGGGCCGCGCCTGCATGGAATGGACCGAGCCCGGAGGCAGCGTTGCATGCCGCGTCTACGCGGAGGACCAGGCCGGGAACCGCGCTCGCTTCGTCATCGCCCTCGCGCCCACGGCGGCGCATCGGCAGGGGCCGGGGCTTGCACCAGCGGGCTGCTGGACGCTCGAACTCGAGAACGACGGCCAGTCGGCGCTGGAAGCGGATGCCACGATCCACTGGGATGGCGCCCCACTCGGCTACAGGCGCCACGGGCGCCAGAGCTATTTCGAGGATCCGGCGTACCGGGTCTTCGACCCGGAAACCGGCGCCATGGCGACAGAAGACGATCCGCGCAGCATCGTGCGCCGGGGCTCGACCCTCAACGCCCTCTCGTCGGGGTCGACGACGATCGTCGCATCGGGATATTCCCGCGACACGCGCTTGCCGGCCAAGTATGCCTCGCGCGGTCCGGATCGCAAGGGCACGCCTGGCATCGACGTGTCCATGCCGGTGGACGACGGCCGGCTGACGCCGGGGATCCTGGCGGCAGGCAGCTTCTCGGGATCCCGGGTCAGGATGAACGGGACGAGCGTCGCCGCGCCACAGGTCACCCGATTGGTCGCCGATGCCTTCGCGACTGGCGCCACCGACGGCAAGGCGGTCGTGAAGGCAGCCGCAATCGCGGCAGAGGGTGGACAGCCGCCGCCCAAGCCCTCCAGCGAGTCGGTAGGCTGGGGACGAATCGGGTAGCGAAGCAGGAGACAGCGCCGGTCGGCGAGTTGGAACCGCATTAAGCATCGCGCGTCGCGGCGAGGGGGATGGGATGGGTTCGGTCAGGCCGGGCAGCGTGGCGTCGTTCTTCTCGCAGGACTACGCGGAAGCGCGCGCGAAGTTCCTCGCGGCGCTGGAAGTCGCGGAGGGAAGCCTTGTCGAGAGCGCGCTCCATCCGCTGCGCGGGCCCGATGGCGGGCCGCTCTTCGCGGACCTCGCGCGCGTCGGGCCGGCCGATGCGCGAAAGGCGCTGCTCCTGGTCTCGGCGACGCATGGCATCGAGGGCTATTGCGGATCGGGCTCGCAGGTCGGCTGGCTGCGCTGGCGGCACTACTGGCGCGACGCCGCGCCCGACACCGCCGTGT
>JBEGVV010000093.1:0-53187 GCA_041178225.1 Pseudomonadota bacterium
AGGCCGATGCGCACCGTCTCCTCCGTGCGCCGGATGAACTCGGCCTGGTTGGCCGCGCGGGCGAGGTCCGCGCCAAGGTTGGCGAGCGCGGTATCCAGCACGAGCCTGAAATCCTCGACCAGCTTGAGGCCCTGCACGGCCTGTCCGTTGTTGTTGATCGGCCCGACGGCGAGATCGGCGACGTTGTTGTCGCGGAGGGTCAGGGTCGAGCCATCGACATTCGCGACGACCTGCATGTCCGCGCCGCCGGCGCCGAGCAGGTTGTTGCCGTTGTAGGTGGCCTGGAGGAGATAGGTATTCACCTCCGCCACCAGCGAGGCGAGGTCGGCGTTGTAGGTGTCCCGCTCCGACTGCGAGAGCGCGTTGTTGGAAAGCTGGACGATCTTGGCCTCGATGTCGCCAAGGCGCGTGGAGATCGTCTCGCCCGCGGCGACGGCTACGTTGGCCGCGGCGACGGAGCCCTGCAGCGCGGCGGCCACGGCGGTGTACGCCTTGATGTCGCCCCTCATCCCGGAGGCGACGGCGAATGTCGAGGCGTCGTCGGTGACGCTCGACACGCGCAGCCCGCTGGAGAGCCGGTTCTGCGTGACCACCAGTTCGGTCGACACCGAGCGCAGGAATTTCTGCGCCAGCAAGGCCCCGACATTGGTGTTGATGGAGTTCATGGCGCGTTACCCCACGAAATCGTCGCTGCGCGCCTCGACACGCGCGAGGCGAAGGGCCGCAGGACCCGCATCGTTCACCCTCCCTTAACCAAGAGGGCCGGATGCGGGCTCGGCGGCCGCCGCTTCAGCGGAACAGGCCCAGCAGCGTCGACGGCGCCTGGTTCGCGATGCCGTAGCTCTGCGTGCCGAGCTGCTGGCGGACCTGCAGCGAGGCGAGCGCCGCGGATTCCCGCGCGAGGTCGGCATCGACGAGGGAACCGAGCCCGGCCTGCACGGCTTCCTCGGACTGCCTTGCGAATTCCGCCTGCGACTGCACGCGGGAGAGGTCGGATCCAAGATTGGCGAGCGCCGTGTTGACGGCGTCGCCGAATGCGCCGACCGTCTCGAGCACCGACCGCGCATCGGAGGCCGAGCCGACTGGCGGCAGCGCGAGGGCCGCGACGTCGTTGTCGCGGACCACGACGGTCGCGCCATCCGGGCCCGACGGGACGCTCACGTCGGTCCCTCCGGCACCGAGCAGGTTTCGTCCGTTGAACGAGGCGCGCTCGAGCATGGTGTTCACCTCCGAGACCATGGAGGCGAGGTCGGCGTTGTAGGCCGACCGGGTCTCGGCGCTGATCGATTCATCGGCGAGTTGCACGACCTTGGCCTTGATGTCGCCGAGGCGCTGGCTGATCGCCTCGCCCGCGGCGATCGCGACATTCGCGCCGGCCTCCGAGCCCTGCAGCGCCGAGGCCGCGGCCGTGTAGGCCTTGATGTCGGCGCGCGCGCCGGCGGCGACGGCGAAGGTCGAGGCGTCGTCGGTCGCGCTCGACACGCGCAGCCCGCTCGAGACGCGGTTCTGCACGCCCGTCGCGTCGGCGGCGTTCGACCGGAGGAACTTCTGGGCGAGCAATGCGCCCTGGTTGCTGTTGATGGTCGTCATGTCGCGTCACTCCTCTTCCGCGGATGAACGAGACGTCGTGGCCTTTCCGGCGGATGCCCTTCTGGGCGCGGCAGGAAAGCCTTCCTGAAGGATAGCATCGGTTGGCGTCCGCGACACGCGAATCGATGGCTTGCGACGGCGCGACGCGGGTCATTGCTGCCCGGCAGGATTTGCCGGGCCCGGAACGCCATGCCGGGCGCGCGATGGCCGCGAACGGCCGGGAACCGCGCATTGTCGAGGTTTTCAGGCGGCCAGCCTTCTGGCCCGGTGCTTGCTTCTGCCCTCGCAGCCATGAGCCAATTCACTTCCGCAAGCATCCACCGCGTCGATCCGGGCTCCCGCCCCGACATCGCGGAGCGCAATCCCCAGGGCAGGTCCGGCCGCGGGCCCGGCGTCGTCGACTTCGGCGCCATTCTCGACCGCATGGCTCCTCGCCCGCCGGAAGCGGCCGAGGCGCCCGACCGGATCGACGAGCCCGCGTCCGTCGGCCGCGCGGCACCCGATCGCGAGACCAGGCGTGCGCGCGAGAACCTCTCTCCGGCGCGAAATGAACGCCAGCATCCCCAGCCGGAGGCACGCGCGCCTCGGCACGAAGAAAAGGACGCAAGCGGGGCGACCACCGCCCCCGTCGACGACACGCGCGACGTCGAAGACGCGGCGACGAGGGACGCGCCTGGCGTGGACACCGACAGCGCGGCGCAAGGGCAGGGCGGCAACGAGGGCACGAACGGCGCGAAGGACATGGAGGCGCCGGCGACGGAAGTCACCGAACTGCCGGCCGAAACGGCCACGGCGACCGGACCCGAGGCATCCGGCGGTTCGCGCGACGAAGCCCTCGAGCAGCCTGGCTTCACGCTGGAGCCGGCGGGCAATCCCGAACACGCGGCGGCGGCAACCGGCATCGGCAACGATCCCGTGGCCGCGTCCTTGCTGGCACTCGGGCTTCCCGCGCAGCCGGTGCAGGCCGCGCCGGCGGCGTCGATCCTGCCTGTCGCAACCCTTCCTGCTGCCGGCACCGCGGAAGCAGCGCCGCTCGCCTCGCCCTCCGCCACGCCGGCGGCGATGGCTGCCGCGGTTCCCGCGGCCCCAATCGCGAATGGCCAGGCCGTCGGCGGCGCCGGCGATCCTGCCTTCGGCACGATGCTTCAGGCCCAGGCCGCCGCCGCCCCGCCCCGGGAGGTCCAGGCCGCGCCCCAGCAGGCGCGCTTTCCAGAAGCCGCGCAGCCCGCCCCGGCGACGGAGATCGCGCCGGCAGCGCGCCCCGCCATGACCGCCGCGCCCGTCCTGGTGCAGGCCCAGGCCCTGGCGGCACCTGCCCTGGCAGCACCAACCCTGGCGGCGCAGGCCATGGATGCCGGTTCCGGTACGGCCGCCACGACCACGCCGCCGAGCCCGGCAGCCACCGCTCCCGCGATCTCCACGCCGCAGGCCCAGGTCGCGGTCGCCACGCAGGCCGTCGCCGCCGCGGCTGGCCAGGGTGCCATGCTGGCCGAGACGCAGGCGACGTCGATCGATCCGGCCCAAGCCTTCGCGATCGAGATCGAGGCGCCGCGGGCCGAGGCAACGCCGCACGCCCAGCCTTCCGGATTGGCGCAAGCCGCCGCCAGGCCGCAGCAGGGCGCGCCCGCACCCGTCGCGGCGCAGCTCGTCGCGCAGGGCCAGGCGGTCGATGCCGCGGCCCAGCCGCAAGCCACCGCGCCCGCGGGACAGGCCGCGACCGCGCTCGCGAAGGCGGATGCCGACGCCCCTGCCCTTGCCGTCGCGGAGGCGCCCGCCTCCGCCGCGCGGAAGGACACGACGGAGGGCGCCCTCGCCGCGCAGCCTGCCACGCAGGCCGCACGGGCCGAGGCGACGCAGGAAGCCGCCGCCGCGCGCGGCGCGCGCGCCACGGCGCATCCCGCGGTCGCGCAGGTCGCCGTCTCCGTCGCGAAGGCGGCGCAGGACGGCGTCGAGCGCATCACCATCAAGCTCCAGCCGCCCGAGCTCGGCCGCATCGACGTGAAGATCGAGGTCGGGGTGGATGGCCGCATCCAGGCCGTGTTCGCCGCCGAGCGCGCGGCGACGGTCGACATCCTCCAGCGCGAGGTGCGCGAGCTCGAGCGCGCGCTCCAGGGCGCCGGGCTCGACGCGGGCGGCGGCCTGTCCTTCGGCCTGAAGCAGAACGGCGGCAATGGCGGCCACGGGGCCTATGCGGGCCTCGAGCGCGGCCAGGGCGGAGGTGGCCGTGGCGCCACCGAGGAAGATGCGCGGCAGCATCAGCAGCCGCGGCGAATGGCGACGGCCGACGGCCGCGTCGACATCCATGTCTGAAAACGAAAACCACGAAGTGATGGAGAAGCAGGTATGAGCCTCTACGGATCGCTGATCGCAGGCGTGTCGGGCCTCAAGGCACAGACGCAGAGCATGTCCACGATCTCGGACAACATCGCGAACGTGAACACGATCGGGTACAAGAAGACGAAGGCGTATTTCTCCACGCTCGTCACCGGCGCCGCGCAGTCCACTTCCTACGCGCCCGGCGGCCTCTCCGCGCGGCCGAGGGCGCTCGTCGAGGAACAGGGCACGCTGCAGTCCACCGTGCGCTCCACCGACGTGGCCATCCTCGGCTCCGGCTTCTTCGTCGTGAAGCAGGGCGCCGGCGACACCGAGAAGCTCTACACCCGATCGGGTTCCTTCTCCGAGGACAACCAGGGCCGGCTGATCAACGGCGCGGGCTTGCTCCTGCAGGGCTGGCAGCTCGACCAGAGCGGCAACATCATCGACCTGAACACGATCGAGACCGTCTCGGTCGGCACCCAGAACGGCGTCGCGGTCGACACCAAGAAGCTCGAGATCGGCGCCAACCTCGATGGCCGCGCGACGCCGCAGAGCGCCGCGCCGCTCGACTTCACCGCCGTGACCACCGCCAGCTTCTCGCTCGCCAACGCCGAAGCCATGTCGCTGACGACGAACGCGCCGGACTTCCGCCGGCCGATCAAGGTCTACGACTCCCTCGGCACGCCGCACAGCATCAACCTCAACGTCATGAAGACCAGCACGGTCAATGGCTGGGCCTTCACGCTGTCGAGCGCGGACGCGGCTCCGATCACCGGCACGACGGACGTCGTCGCCTGGGGCACGCTGAGCTTCAACGGCGACGGCACGCTGGCCGGCGCGACCATCTCGACGACCACCGCCGTGCCCGCGGCCGTGACCCCGGCGAGCGACGACAGCCTCATCGCCGACATCCCCGTCGACTGGTCGAACGGCGCCTCGGACTCCTCTATCGCCTTCGACTTCGGCAGCCAGGACGTCGGCAACGGCTTCACCCAGTACGCCGCCGACTACAACATCTCCTACGTCAACCAGGACGGCGCCGAGGTCGGCCTGCGCACCGGCGTCTCGATCGATACCGAGGGCTTCGTGATCGCCTCGTTCTCGAACGGAGCGACGCAGAAGATCTGGAAGCTGCCGGTCGCGACCTTCTCAAACCCGAACGCGCTGCAGGCCCGCAACGGCAACGCCTACTCGCAGACCGCGCTCTCGGGCGAGTTCAACCTGCGCGAGGCGAACAAGGGCGGCGCCGGCCGCATCGAGCCCTCGGCGCTCGAGGGCTCGAACGTCGACCTCGGCGACGAATTCACGTCGATGATCACCACGCAGCGCGCCTATTCCGCCTCCGCGCGCATCATCACGACCGCCGACGAGATGCTTGACGAGCTGCTGCGGGTCAAGCGCTGACGCCCCGGCCGCAGGCACCGCCACACCCTAGCCAGGAGGAAACCCCATGTCGCTGATGTCGAGCTTCGACAACGGCGTCGCCGCGATGATGGCGTACACCGACGCCATGAACGCGCTGAGCCAGAACCTCGCCAACATGCGCACGCCCGGATACAAGCGCACGGAGGTCAGCTTCTCGGCGATGGTCTCGAACGTCGGTGGCGACAGGAGCAACACGGGCGGCGTCACGAGCCGCGTCGTGCGGGTGGTCGAGACGCCGGGGACGATCGAGCAGACGGGCCAGCCGCTCGACCTCGCCCTCTCCGGCCCCGGGATGTTCGTCTACTCGACGAGGGTCGACGGCACGGGGGACCTCTTCTACTCGCGCAAGGGTTCGCTCAGCGGCTACAACGTCGACGGCACCGACGCGCCCGGCTCCTCCTACCTCTCCGCCTTCGAGAACCTCTACCTCATGGCGTGGGACATCGACGCCGAGGGGAATGTCGCCGGGACGACGCCCGCGGAGATGAAGGCGATCCCGTACACGCTGCGGCAGGACTTCCCGGGGCGCGCCACGACAAGTGGCACGCTCTCGGCGATCATACCGGCGGCGGGCGCGCCCACGGCCGTGAACGAGCTCTACTACTACGACGCGGATGGCGCGGAGCAGGAGCTCTTCGCGACCTGGACGAACACCGGCACGAACGTCTGGGACCTGTCCTTCACGGGCTCGGGTGGCGCAGCGATCGGCACGCCGACGGTCGTCACGTTCGACGGGGTGGGAAGCATCGTGTCGCCGACGAGCGTCAGCGTCGGCGGGCTCTTCGACCTCGACATCTCGCAGGTGAAGCAACTCGGCACCTACTTCGTGAAGGGCGGCTACGAGCAGAACGGCCTCGGCAAGAGCGACTTCATCGAGTGGGATGTCAGCGATTCAGGGGTCGTGTCGGGCAAGTTCCCGTCCGGCGCGGTCGCGCCGCTCTACCAGCTTCCCGTCGCGCTCTTCGCGAACGTCAACCAGCTCGAGAGCCTGAGCGGCGACCTCTGGGCCGCGAGCCCGGATTCAGGCGAGGCGGCGTTCTTCAACCTCGGCAACGTGTCGCGCGTGATCAGCGGCGCGACGGAACTGAGCAACGTCGAGCTCGACGACTCCTTCTCGCAGATGATCATGACGCAGCGCGCCTACGCCTCCGCGGCCCAGATCATCCAGACCGCCGACGAGATGACGCGCACCGTGCGCGACCTCCGCTGAGCGATGGGCCGCGCCGCCGCGCGCCTAAAATGCGCGGCAATTGCAGCCTTCCGCTTAGGCGAATCTTAAAGGCGCGCGCGTAGCTTGATCGCGAGCGGGAGTGAGACCCCCGCGATCCGGAGCGACGGAATGGACGACACGGCAATCCACGAGACGACCGAGATCCCCGCCGGCATGCGCGCCGGCGGCCTCGCCGACCTGCCCCCGCCGGAGACGAAGCGCTGGGTGATCCGGCGCAAGGCGGCCGTCGTGACCGCGGTGCGCCGCGGCGTGCTGTCCCTCGAGGAGGCCTGCGCGCGCTACCGCCTCTCGGTCGAGGAATTCACGTCCTGGCAGCGCCTGATCGAGCGCCATGGCATGGCAGGCCTGCGGACCACCCGCCTCCAGGACTACAGGGCGGCCTCGGACGGCGACTGACCACGGGCCACCCCGCCCCGGCAAATTTTTCCCGGGCATTAACTGCCTATTCACCTCGCGTGCTTAATGCTCGTGCCCTGAACCGGGTTTCGCGCCGTCCCGCGCGCAATCCGGACCTGACAAGGCAGGGGTTCACGCGTGAACGGCATCCTCGTTCTGCTCCAGAGGCTGGGCATCGCCCGCGTCGCCGCGCTCGCGGCCGTCGCGATCGGATTGCTCGCATTCTTCGGGTATTTCGCGAACAGGCTCTCGCAGCAGCCGATGGGTCTCCTCTACGGCGACCTGTCGACGAGCGATTCGGGCCAGATCGTCTCCAAGCTCGAGGCACAGGCCATCCCCTACGAGCTGCGCGCCGGCGGCACGCAGATCTGGGTCCCGCAGGACCGCGCCCTGCGCATGCGCATGGCGATGGCCGAGCAGGGCCTGCCGCGCGGAGGCTCGATCGGCTACGAGGTCTTCGACCAGCCCCATTCGCTCGGCGCGACGAGCTTCGTCCAGAACCTCAACCTCGTGCGCGCCCTCGAGGGCGAGCTGTCGCGCACGATCGGCGCGCTCGGCCCGGTCGCCGGCGCGCGCGTCCACCTGTCGATCCCCCGCCGCGACCTCTTCAGCCGCGAGCGCGTCGAGCCGAGCGCGTCCGTGGTGCTCAAGCTGCGCGAGGCGGGCCGCCTGCCGCGCGCCCAGGTCTCGGCGATCCAGCACCTCGTCGCCTCGGCGATCCCCGGCATGAAGCCCGGCCGCGTCTCCATCGTCGATGATCGCGGCGCGCTGCTCGCGCGCGCCACCGGCGAGGGCGAGGAAGGCGCGGCCGGCCTCGCCGCCTCCACCGCCGACGAGCGCCGCCTCGAGCTCGAGCAGCGCATGGCGCGCAAGATCGAGGAGCAGATCGAACGCGCCGTCGGCGCGGGCCGCGTCCGCGCCGAAGTGGCCCTCGAGATGGACTTCGACCGCGTCGTCACGAACTCCGAGAGCTTCGATCCCGACGGCCAGGTCGTGCGCTCGCAGCAGACCGTGTCGGAGAACAACGAGTCCAGCGAGGCCGCCAACAACCAGGGCGTCTCGGTGGCGAACAACGTCGCGGAGGCCGAGGCCGCCCCCGGTGGCGCCGCAGGCCAGAACCGCAGCCGGTCGACGCGCCAGGAGGAGACGATCAACTACGAGATCGCGCGCAAGACCACGAACCACGTGCGCGAGGTCGGGACCATACGGCGCCTCTCCGCCTCCGTCGTCGTCGACGGCATCGTCACCGCCGGGCCGGACGGCAAGGCGAACTACCAGCCGCGCAACCCCGAGCAGCTCGAGCAGCTGCGCCTCGCCGCCCGCGCCGCGGTCGGCTTCAACGAGCGGCGCGGCGACACGCTGGAGCTGATCAACCTCCCCTTCGCGGGCAACGACGCCGGCGGCGTCGCCGCAGAGCCCGGCATGTTCGACTT
The DNA here is from genome assembly GCA_041178225.1 of Pseudomonadota bacterium. Taxonomy (GTDB): domain Bacteria; phylum Pseudomonadota; class Alphaproteobacteria; order CACIAM-22H2; family CACIAM-22H2; genus CAIOSQ01. Next base: position 8,392 of record JBEGVV010000093.1, read on the forward strand.
CTCGCGCGGCGAGATCCTGCGCATGTCCGAGCTCGCGATCCTATTCATCGTGGCGCTGCTCGTGATCCTGCTGGTCGCGCGGCCGCTGATCGGCGCGATTGGCCGGGGGGCCTCGCCCGCGGCCGCCAGGACGCCGTCGGGCCAGCCGGGCGCGCTGCCCCCGGCCGCCGGCGACGGCCCCCCCGCGCTGACCGGGCCGACCGTTCCCGGCGAGGGGGGCAGTGGCGCGAACATCGACCTCGACCGGATCGACGGCCGCCTGAGCGCGTCCTCGATGAAGAAGATCGGCGAGATCGTGGAGAAGCACCCTGACGAGACCGTCTCCATCATCCGCAACTGGATGTACCAGGAGGCGAACTGACCATGCCCGCGAAGGTCCGCGACGACATCGCGAAGATGTCGGGCATAGAGCGCGCGGCAGCCCTGCTGCTCGCGCTCGGCGAGGAGCAGACCGCCCGCATCTTCTCGATGATGGGCGACGACGAGATCAAGGAGCTGTCGACCGCGATGGCGTCGCTGGGCACCGTCGCCCCGACCGTCATCGACCAGATCTCGGTGGAGTTCGCCGAGCAGATCTCCTCGACCGGCGCCCTCATCGGCAACATGGATTCGATGGAGCGCCTGCTCAGCAAGACGATCCCGGGCGAGCGCGTCTCCCAGATCATGGACGAGATCCGCGGCCCGGCGGGTCGCACCATGTGGGACAAGCTCGGCAACGTGAACGAGTTGCTGCTCGCCAACTACCTGAAGAACGAATACCCGCAGACCGTCGCCGTCGTGCTGACCAAGGTGAAGCCCGACCACGCCGCGCGCGTGCTGGCCCAGCTCCCCGACGCCTTCGCCATGGAAGTCGTCATGCGCATGCTGCGCATGGAGCCGGTGCAGAAGGAGGTCCTCGACGACGTCGCGAAGACGCTGCGCAACGAGTTCATGAGCAACCTCGCCCGCACCAGCCGCGTCGACTCGCACGAGATCATGGCCGAGATCTTCAACAACTTCGACCGCAACACCGAGGGGCGCTTCATGGGCGCCCTCGAGGAGCGCAACAAGGACTCCGCCGAGAAGATCAAGGCGCTGATGTTCACCTTCGACGACCTGGGCCGCCTCGACCCGGGCGGCGTGCAGACGCTGCTGCGCAGCGTCGACAAGGCGAAGCTCGCCACCGCGCTCAAGGGCTCCAGCGAGACGATGCGCGAGCTGTTCTTCTCGAACATGTCCGAGCGCGCCAGCAAGCTCCTCAAGGAGGACATGGCCTCCATGGGCCCGGTCCGCCTCAAGGACGTCGACGAGAGCCAGATGTACATGGTGCAGCTCGCCAAGGAGCTCTCGGAGAAGGGCGAGATCATGCTCGCCAACAAGCTGGGTGGCGACGACGAGCTCATCTACTGATCGCATGCCATGAACTCCCCCCCCAAGTTCCTGTTCGAGGCCAGGTTCGACGGCGGCGCCCCGCCCCCGCCCCGCGTGCGTCGCCACTTCTCGGCCGACGAGGTCGAGTCCTCGCGCAAGGCCGCGGAGAAGGCCGGCGCCGAGGCGGGGCGCGCCCAGGCCCTGCGCGAGGTCGAGGCCCGCGCCGCGGCCGCGCTCGAGGTGCTCGCGCGCGAGATCGGTGGCGCGATGGCCGACATCCGCGCCGCGCACGAGGCGGCGATGCGCGAGCATCTCGCGACGGCCACCGAGATCGTCCGCCGCCTGTTCCCCGCCCTATCCGAGCGGGCGGAGTTCGGCGAGATCGAGAACCTCCTCGCATCGACGCTCGAGCACGTCGCCAACCAGCCGCGCGTGCTCGTCCGGCTGCCCGCGGAGGTCGCGGGCGCCATCGAGCCCCGCCTCGCGGAGGTCGCGCGCCGCGCCGGCTTCGCGGGCGACGTGGTGACCGTAGCCGATGCCGACCTGCCCGGGACCCGCGCGCGCGTGGAATGGGCCGATGGCTCGGCCGAGCGCGACAGCGCGCGGACATGGGCCGAGATAGACGAGGTCCTCGCACCGTACATCGGCGACGCCGCCATCGGCGCGCCGCGTCAGCACAACCCCGACAGGGAGATCGACCATGAAGCCTGAGAACAACCTTTCCCTGAACGAGCTCGAGGGCCTCGGAGACGACGCCTCCGGCGACGGCGGCAAGGGCGGCGGCGGCGGCCGCGAGCTCGAGGCCGTCTACGACGTCCCGGTCCAGGTCTCCGCCGTCCTTGGCAAGGCGACCATGCAGGTGAGCCAGCTCCTCAAGCTCGGCCGCGGCGCGGTGGTCGAGCTCGACCGCAAGGTCGGCGAGGCCATCGACATCTACGTCAACAACCGCCTGATCGCGCGCGGCGAGGTCGTCGTCGTCGACGAGCACCTCGGCGTGACCATGACCGAGATCATCAAGGGCGATCGCGCCTGAGGCGCGACGGACCCCCGGGAGCAGCACAATGCGTCTTCTCATCGTCGGCACGCTCGGCGGACAGGTAACGGTCGCGGCGAAGATCGCTCTCTCCAAGGGCGCCAAGGTCGTCCAGGTGGACGACATCGCCACGGCCATGAACACGCTGCGCAGCGGGCAGAGCGCCGACCTCGTCATGATCGACGTGGCGCTCGACATCGCGACGCTCGTGCTCGGCCTGAAGACCGAGCGCATCCACCTGCCCGTCGTGGCCTGCGGCATCGGGTCGGACGCGTCCGCCGCCGTGCGCGCGATCAAGGCCGGGGCGAAGGAATACCTTCCCCTGCCCCCGAACGCGGAGCTGATCGCGGCCGTGCTGGCGGCGGTGACCGAGGAATCGAGCTCCATCCTGTTCCGCAACCCGGCGATGCGCGAGACGCTGCGCCTCGCCGACCAGGTCGCGGCCAGCGAGGCCAGCGTCCTGATCTGCGGCGAGTCCGGCACCGGCAAGGAACTGTTCGCGCGCTACCTCCACCGCCGCAGCCGTCGCGCCGACCGGCCGATGGTCTCCGTGAACTGCGCGGCGATCCCCGAGAACCTCCTCGAGAGCGAGCTCTTCGGCCACGAGAAGGGCGCCTTCACCGGCGCCGTCGCGCGGCGCATCGGCAAGTTCGAGGAGGCCAATGGCGGCACGCTCCTGCTCGACGAGGTCAGCGAGATGGACGTGCGGCTCCAGGCGAAGCTGCTGCGCGCCATCCAGGAGCGCGAGATCGATCGCGTGGGCGGGACCCACCCGATCAAGGTCGACATCCGGGTCCTCGCGACGACGAACCGGGACCTCGAGTCCGAGGTGCGGGCCGGCCGCTTCCGCGAGGACCTCTTCTATCGGCTCAACGTGATGACCCTGAAGCTCCCGCCGCTGCGCGAGCGCGGCGACGACATCCCCATGCTGGCGGAGCATTTCGTGCGCAAGTACTCGGACGCCAACGGCATCGCCATCCGCCCGATCGGCGAGGAGGCGACCACGAAGCTGCGCGCCCATGCCTGGATGGGCAATGTCCGCGAGCTCGAGAACACGATGCATCGCGCCGTGCTGCTGGCCTCGGGCGACCATATCGGCCCCGAGGCGATCGTCCTGGCCGGCGCCACCCGCAACGAGCCGCAGGCGGCCCTTGCCGGGGACGCGCGCCTCGCGCCAGGCGAGGCCGCGCGCCCGCTGGTCGGCCGCACCGTGGCCGACGTGGAGCGCGACCTCATCATCGACACCCTGTCGCACTGCCTCGGCAACCGCACCCATGCGGCCAACATCCTCGGCATCTCGATCCGCACGCTGCGCAACAAGCTGAAGCAGTACAGCGACGACGGCGTGCGCGTGCCCCCGCCGCGCGACGGCGAGCGCGTGTCGGCCTGACCGCGCGCCGCAGGCCGGGCAGGGCTTCGTAGATGTCGGATATCGGCACGGGCGCGGGTGGCGGGGCCGCCACCACGGCGGGCGGCGGCAACGCGGTGTTCGCGCGCATGCTCGGCGTGCTGCGCAACGGCGAGATCGCGCTCGCGCTGGGCGTGGTCGCGATCCTGCTCGTCCTCCTGCTGCCGATGCCGAAATGGCTGCTCGACGCGGGCCTCGCCCTGTCGATCACGCTGTCCGTCCTCATCCTGATGACGTCCCTGTTCATCCACCGGCCGCTCGACTTCAGTTCATTCCCGACCATCCTGCTCATATCGACGATGCTGCGCCTCGCGCTCAACCTCGCGACCACGCGCGTCATCCTCGCCAACGGGCACGAGGGCACCCACGCGGCCGGCGCCGTCATCGAGGCCTTCGGACGCCTGCTGACGGGCGGCAACTTCGTGATCGGCGTGATCGTCTTCGCGATCCTCCTGATCGTGAACTTCGTCGTCATCACCAAGGGCTCGGGACGCATCGCCGAGGTCTCGGCGCGCTTCAGCCTGGACGCCATGCCCGGCAAGCAGATGGCGATCGACGCCGACCTGTCGGCCGGCCTGATCGACGAGAAGGAGGCCCGCCGCCGCCGCAAGGACCTCGAGGACGAGAGCGCCTTCTTCGGCTCCATGGACGGCGCCGCGAAGTTCGTGCGCGGCGACGCCATCGCGGGCCTCCTCATCACCTTCATCAACGTGATCGCCGGCATCATCATCGGCGTCTCGCAGCACAACCTCTCCTTCGGGCAGGCGCTGCACACCTACTCGGTCCTGACGGTCGGCGACGGCCTCGTCACCCAGATCCCGGCGCTGATCGTCTCGACCGCCGCGGGCCTGCTGGTCTCCAAGTCGGGCGTCGACGGCTCGGTGGACAAGGCCCTGTTCGGGCAGCTCGGCGGCTACCCGACCGCGCTCGGCCTCGCCTCGCTGCTGACCTTCTCGATGGGGCTCCTGCCCGGCATCCCGCTCCTGCCCTTCTGGACCCTCTCCGCGCTGGCCGGCTACCTCGCCTACCGCACGAGCCAGCGTCACGAGGACGAGGCCCAGCGCGCCGCGCAGGAGGCCGCCGCGCCTGCGGCACCGCAGGAGGAGCCGATCGCAACGGCGCTCCACATGGACATCCTGCGGCTCGAGCTCGGCTACGGGCTGCTGCCGCTGATCAACGCCGATCGTGGCCGCCTGACCGAGCAGATCCGCGCCCTGCGCCGCCAGCTCGCGACCGACATGGGCTTCGTGATGCCCGCGGTGCGCATCCAGGACAACATGCAGCTGCCCGCGAACGGCTACGTGATCCGCGTGAAGGAGATCGCCGCCGGCCGCGGCGAGCTGCGCACGCAGCACCTGCTCGTCATGGATCCCCGCGGCGACGCGATCTCGCTGCCCGGCGAGGCGACGAAGGAACCGACCTTCGGCCTGCCCGCCATGTGGGTCGACGAGACGCTGCGCGAGGACGCGCTGTTCAAGGGCTACACGGTCGTCGACCCCGGCACCGTCATCACCACCCACCTCACCGAGATCATCAAGGACAACATGTCCGAGATGCTCTCCTACTCCGAGACGCAGAAGCTGCTCGACGAGGTCGGGCGCGAGCACCAGAAGCTCGTCTCGGACATCGTGCCCGGCCAGATCACCATCGGCGCGCTCCAGCGGGTTCTCCAGAACCTCCTCGCCGAGCGGATCTCGATCCGCGACATGCCGCAGATCCTCGAGGGCGTCGCCGAGGCCGTGCAGTCGACGCGCAACACGACGCAGATCACCGAGCACGTGCGCACCCGCCTCGCCCGCCAGCTCTGCGAGCAGAACACCAGCGAGCAGGGCTTCATCCCGCTGGTGACCCTCAGCCCCGAATGGGAGCAGTCCTTCGCCGACTCCCTCGTCGGGCAGGGCGACGAGCGCCAGCTCTCGATGGCGCCGTCCAAGCTGCAGGACTTCATCGCGCGCGTGCGCCAGGTCTTCGAGCGCCACGCGATGATGGGAGAGACGCCCGTGCTGCTGACCTCGCCTCTCTGCCGGCCCTACGTGCGATCGATCGTCGAGCGCTTCAGGCCGACGACCACGGTGATGTCGCAGAACGAGATCCACCCGAAGTCGCGCATCCGCACCGTCGGCCAGATCTGACGGCGCGCCGCCGATGCAGACGCGCATCTTCACCGGGCCCGACCGCGACGCGGCCGTGGCGCGCCTGCGCGCCGAGCTCGGCGAGGACGCCATCATCCTCGACATCGACGCGCCCCCTGGCGGCCCCGCGCGGGTCGTCGCCGCGCCGGGCGCGCCCCGGCCAGCGGATGCCTCCGCGGCCGAGCCCGGCCGCGCGCAGGTGGCGCGTTCCGCGCTCGCCACGCTGCTCGCCCGGCACAACGTGCCCGCGGGCCTCGCCGCGCGCATGCTCCGCAGCGAATTCGCCGGGGACAGGCTGGCGACGAGCCTGCCCGCGGCGCTCGCCGCCAACCTCGAGTTCGCCCGCCTTCCCGTGGGCGCGGCGGCCTCGCGCATCCTCGTCGCGGGGCCCGCGGGCGCCGGCAAGACCGCGACCTGCGCGAAGCTCGCGGCGAGGATCCTGCTCGCCGGAGGCCAGCCATGCCTTGCCTCGACCGACGACTGGCGCGTCGGCGGCGCCGAGCAGCTGCGCCGCTATGCCGAGGCCCTGGGCTGCGCCTTCGAGGAGGCGACGAAGCCGCAGGACCTCGTGGCGCTCGCCTCCAGGCTGCCGGCCGGGACCGCGCTGGTCGTCGACACGCCCGGCATCGACCCGGCGCATGCGGCGGAGATCGACGCCCTCGCCGGCTGGTCCGCCGCCTTGCGCGTCGCGCCGATCCTCGTGCTTCCCGCCGGGCTCGACGCGGACGAGGCAGCGGACACCGCACTCGGCTTTGCCGCGCTCGGCGCGACGACCCTCGTCGCCAGCCGCGTCGACGCCGCGCGTCGCCTCGGGGGGATCCTCTCGGCCGCGGATGCGGCGAGCCTCGCGCTCGCCGCCGCTGGCAACTCGCCACGCATCGCCGACGGGCTCGTCGACCTCGACGCGCAGGCGCTCGCCGACATGATGTCGGCCAGGTCCACGTGAGCGGCGGCACCACGCCGGTGCCGGCGGCGTCCGGCGCCCCGATCCCCGCCTCGGGGTTCCTTGCCTCCGTCGTCGACGCGTCGAGGCTGGAACTGCCCCCCGGACGCGTCGTGGTCCTCGAGGCGCAGGTGCTGGGGCGCACGGCCGACGGCACGGTCAAGCTGCTCACGCGCCACGGCCCGATCGAGATCAGGACCGCAGCGCCGCTCCAGCCCGGCACCACCGCGATGATCGAGATCACGCGCGGCGCGGGCGACCAGCTCAGCCTGCGCGTGATCCCGGTCCTGTCGCCGCGCAACCTGCTTTCGCTCCTCGACGCGTTCCAGGGCGGCGGCCCGGGCGGCGCCACGCCGCACTCATCCTCGGCGCCGCGCATCGGCGCTGGCGCGCCGGCCGCCGCGCCGGGTACCAGCCTCGAGCGCGGCGATGGCGTCGCGACGGGCAGCGCGCGCGCGACGGCCGTCGTGCTGCCGCCTCCGCGCCCGGACGCGCCATCCGGCGACGCCGCCGCGGACCCGCTCGAGCAGCCGGACCAGCCACGGCCGGCGACGCGCGCCATGTCCGGCGCCGCCACGGGCCGCGCCCTGCCGGTCGCCAGCGACGCCAGCGGCGCGCGCGCGGCGGGCATGCAGGTTCCATCGGGGGCCCCGTCCACGACGAGCGACGCCCGAGCGGCACCAGCCCCTTCGACGAGGCCCGCCCCGGCATCCATGGAGGCACCAGGCGCCATGCGGATCGACCCACCACCGGCAACGACGCCGCAGCAGCGCGCCTCGGCGACACCGGCCGCGGGCGGCGACCGCATCGTCGTCGCCGGCACCACCGCGCCAAGGACCGACGGCGCCGCGGCGCCACAGGCATCGCAGCAGGCCGCGACCACGCGGCCCGTGCCGGGCGCGGCCTCCGCTCCGGCAACGCCTGCCCAACCTGGCGCGCCGGCGACGGCGGAGCCCGGCGCCGCGGCACGCCTCGGCTCGACCGTCGCCACTGGCACTGCCCTCGCTCCGCAGCCAGGCGCGACCGCTGCCGGCACGACGGCCTTCGCACAGGCCGCCGGGCGTGGCGCGCTGCTCGCGCCGGGCTCGACGGTCGAGCTGCGCATCGACATGGCCGCGATCCAGGCGCGGCGCCTCGCCGCGCCGGCGGCCGCCATGCCCGCGCCCGCAGCCGCGACGCAGCAAGGCGCCGCCACCGTGGCAGGCACGCAACCCGCGCAAGGCGCGGCGACGACCGTGGCGACGGCGCGCATGCTTCCGCTGCCCGCGACCGTCGCGGGCGCGCTCCCGCAGGGGCGGCTCATCCTCGACACGCCGCTTGGCCGGCTCGCCGTCGCCGTGCCGCCCGACCTCGCCCATGCCCTGCCGGGGGAGAAGCTCGAGCTCGCCTACCTGCCCGACACGATCCGCAACGCCGCGCGCCCGCCTGGCGGCGAGGCCCCGATGGGCGAGCAGTCGCGGCGCTGGAGCGACGCGCGCAACGTCGCGACCGCCCTCGCCTCGGCGCCGGACCCGGCGCTGCGCGCCGCGGCGGAGCGACTGCTGCCCGCTCCCGGCCCGCGCCTCGCGCAGCAGATGATGGCCTTCATCGCCAACGCCGATGGCGCCCTCGCCCAGTGGCTGGGCGAGGAGGCCACACGCGGCCTGGAGAAGCATGGGCTTGGCGATCTGGTCCAGCGCGGCGGCGCGCAGCCGCAGCAGCAGGAGCAGGGCGCGCGGCAGGCCGACGGCGCCTGGCGAAGCTTCACGATGCCCTTCCTGCACGAAGGCGCGATCCGGCCCATCCAGGTCCGCGCGCGGCGGCGAAGGGAGCAGCGCGGCGGCAGGTCGCGCGAGCAGAGCCGGTTCGTGGTCGACTGCGTGCACGACGACCTCGGCGAGATCCAGATCGACGGGCTGATGACGACGGCGGAGGAGGAACGCCGCCTCGACGTGATCCTGCGAAGCCATGGCGCGCTGGAGGACGACGACCGCGTCGCGATCCTCGACCTGTTCCGCGATGCCTGCGGCGCCATGGGCCTCGCGGGCGACCTCGCCTTCCAGGTGCTCGAGCGCTTCCCGCCGATCCCCGGGACCGAGCCCGGGCGGCGCGACGTCCTCGCGTGAGCCGCCATCAGGCCTCGCGGCGCCGGTACATCTCGATGGAGAGCTCGTCGAGCGCGATGGCGTCGCGCCGCGCCGCCTCCTGCGCCTCGCGCGCATCAAGGCGGTCGCGCACGATCTCGTAGCGCTTGAGCTCGGCGAACAGCTCCGCGAGCACGGCGCGGCGCTCGGCCACCTCGGCCTCGGCGGCCGCGATGGCACGCGCGGCCTCCTCGCGACGGACGATGACGCCGGCCGCGTAGCCGCCGGCATAGGCCCAGAGCCCGACCGGGTCGCCGGCCGCGCGCTTCTGCTCCTCGACGACCTCCTCCTCGAGGCGGATGGCTTCCGCGCGGCGCTGCGCGAGCAACCCCTCGAGCTCGCCGATCTCGCGGCGCATCGCGTCGACGCGCCATTTCTGCGCACGGATCAGCGTCGGCAGCCCGCGCATCGCGTCAAGACCCCGGATCTTCCATGCCGAGCACCGCCGCGAGGTCGGCATAGCCCTCGGCAAGGCCGGCGCGCTCGCCCTTCTCCTGGCCCAGGAACTGCTCGAGCGCGGGATGGAAGTGGATGGCCTCGTCGACGCCCGGGTCGGTCCCCTGGCGGTAGGCCCCGAGGCGGATCAGCTCCGCCATGTCCTCGTACTGGGCCATCAGGCGGCGCGCGCGGAGCACGACCGCGTTCTCGGCCGCGCTGTTGCAGCCGGGCATGGTGCGCGAGATGGACTTGAGCACGTTGATCGCGGGATAGCGGCCGCGCTCGGCGATCGCGCGGTCGAGGACGACATGCCCGTCGAGGATGCCGCGCACGGCGTCGGCGATCGGCTCGTTGTGGTCGTCGCCATCGACCAGCACGGTGAACAGGCCGGTGATCGAGCCCTCCGCCGTCCCCGGCCCGGCGCGTTCGAGCACCTTGGGCAGTTCCGCGAAGACGGAAGGAGTGTAGCCCTTGCTGGCGGGGGGCTCGCCGGCGGAGAGGCCGATCTCGCGCTGCGCCATCGCGAAGCGCGTGACCGAGTCCATGAGGCAGAGCACGTCCTTGCCCTCGTCGCGGAAGAACTCCGCGAGCGCCATCGTCATGTAGGCCGCCTGCCGGCGCATGAGCGGCGGCTCGTCCGAGGTGGCGACCACGACGACGCTGCGCGCCAGCCCCTCGGGGCCGAGGTCGTCCTCGAGGAATTCCTGCACCTCGCGCCCGCGCTCGCCGACCAGGCCGATGACGATGACGTCCGCGGTGGTGCTGCGCGCCATCATCGACAGCAGCGTCGACTTGCCGACGCCCGAACCCGCGAAGATGCCCATGCGCTGCCCGCGGCAGACCGTCGTGAAGGCGTTGATCGCCCGCACGCCGAGGTCGACCTTGCCGCGCACGCGCTGGCGCGCATGGGCCGAGGGCGGCACGCCCTTGATGGGCCTCGCCTCGGGCCCATGGGGCAGCGGCCCGCGCCCGTCGAGCGGCTCGCCTAGCGCGCTGACCACGCGCCCGAGCCATCCGGCATGCGGGTGGAAGGCGGGGTCCGAGTCCAGAAGTTCGACGCGGCAGCCGACGCCGATGCCCTCGAGCGAGCCGAAGGGCAGCGCGACCGCGCGCTCGCCCCGGAAACCCACGACCTCGCAGAGCAGGCGCGCGCCGGAGCGCGACGTGACGAGGCAGCGGCTTCCGATCGCCAGGACATGGCCGATGCCGCCGATCTCGACCATGAGGCCCATCACGGCGCTCACGCGGCCGTAGTGGCGCAGGGGCTGGATGCGGCGGATGGCAAGGCTGGGGGAAAGGCTGTGCATGGATCCGGATGCGCAGGGCGCCCGCGGGACGCGTTGGCTGGCACCCGGACCATCGTCCAAACTTGCTGAACAAACTGCTAAGTGGTGGCTCAGCCCCGGTGAAAAGCCGGACGCGAAGTTGCCGAGCGCGGTTGTTAAACCTTTCTTAACCTTCTGGTCACTAATCTTGGTTAACCACGCCATGCCGAACGCCAATGAGGGAGTCCGCAGATGAGGGTCCTGCTCGTTGAGGACGATGCCGCGATCTCGAAGAGCATCGAGCTGATGCTCAAGTCCGAGGGCTTCGTCTGCGACACCACCGACCTCGGGGAGGATGGCCTCGAGATCGGCAAGATCTACGACTACGACATCATCATCCTCGACCTCATGCTGCCCGACATCGACGGCTACGAGGTCCTGCGCCGGCTGCGCGCGGCGCGCGTCAAGACGCCGATCCTTATCCTCTCGGGGCTGTCGGAGCTGGACAACAAGCTCAAGGGCCTCGGCTTCGGCGCGGACGACTACATCACCAAGCCCTTCGACAAGCGCGAGCTCGTGGCGCGCATCAACGCGATCGTGCGCAGGGCGAAGGGCCACTCCCAGTCGATCATCAAGACGGGCAAGCTCACCATCAACCTCGACACCCGCACGGTCGAGTCGAACGGGGCGCCGATCCACCTCACCGGCAAGGAATACGGGATCCTGGAGCTGCTCTCCCTGCGCAAGGGCACGACGCTCACCAAGGAGATGTTCCTGAACCACCTCTATGGCGGCATCGACGAGCCGGAGCTGAAGATCATCGACGTCTTCGTCTGCAAGCTGCGCAAGAAGCTCTCCTCGGCCTGCGAAGGCGAGAACTACATCGAGACGGTCTGGGGCCGCGGCTACGTGCTGCGCGATCCCGCGCCGGCCAAGGCCCGCGGAGACAAGGAAGCCGCGGCCTGAGCCCTCCCCGGGAGGGCGACGACGCGCGAGGGGGCGGCGGCCGGGACGGTCGCCGCCCCCTTCGCGTTCAGGGCCTGGAGCCTCAGGGACGCAGCGACGGCGCGATGGCCCCCGGCCCGCGCGGCGCATGCGTGAAGATCCCCTTCTCGCCCGGGACCGGCGCGAACAGCGCCTCTCGCGCGACCTCGCCCTCGCCGAGATAGAGGAAGCCATCCCCGGCGAGGATCTGCGCGATGCGCGCCGAGATCGCCTCGCGCGACGCCGCCTCGAGCTGGACGAGCGCGTAGCGGCAGAAGACCGCGTCGAACACGCCGAGCGACCGCGGGTCATGCATCAGGTTGAAGGCGCCGAAGCGGATCGCCGCGCGCAGCTCCGGCGACGCCTGCCAGCGATCCTCCTGGCGGATGAAATGGCGGACCATGAGTCGCGCTGGCAGGCCGCGCTGGATCTCGAAATGGGTGTAGACGCCCTCGCGCGCGCGGCGCAGGACTTCCTCGCCGATGTCCGTCGCGACGATCTCCACCGCCCAGCCATCGAGCGCGGCGCGCGCCTCGTGCAGCAGCATGGCGATCGAGTAGGCCTCCTGCCCTCCCCCCGCGGCGGCGTTCCAGATGCGCAGCCTGCGCGTGCCGGCCCGCGCGCGCAGCAGCGCCGGCAGGGCGACGCGCCCGAAATGGGCATAGGGCCGGATGTCGCGGAAGAAGGCGCTCTCGTTGGCCGTCATGGCGCCGCAGATCTCGCGCGCCACGTCCTCCGGCAGGCCGCGCCGAAGCAGGGCGCCGAGGACATCCATGCTCGCGATCCCGTGGCGGCGCAGGACCGGCGCCACGCGGCTTTCGACGAGATAGGCCTTGTCGTGGCCGAGCGAGAGGCCGAGCCGCGCGTAGAGCCAGTCGGACAGCGCCGTGTAGGTCGCCGGCTTCACCGGAAGATCCCGAGCTGGGCGAGCTTGCCGTGGAGGATGTCGGCGTCGAAGGGCTTCATGACGTACTCGGCAGCTCCCGCGTCGAGCGCGGCCGAGACGCGCGCGGCATCGTTCTCGGAGGAGCACACGAGCACGGGAACGTCCAGCCCGCCGGGCGAGGCCCGCAGCTCGGCGAGGAAGCTGCCCCCGTCCATGACCGGCATGTTCCAGTCGAGGACCACGAGGTCGGGCATGGCGCCGCGGCAGGCCTGTAGCCCGGCATGGCCATCCGGGGCGTCGACGACCGCGAGGCCCATCGCCTCGAGGATCCGGCGCACGACCATCCGGATCACGCGGGAGTCATCGACCACGAGGCATGTCCTGGGACGGGGCGCGGCGGGCACCGGCTCCGGCAAGGGCGACGCAGGCGCTGCCGCCTTGCGCGCGGGCGGCGACCTCTCCTCGATCCGTGTGGGCTTCTTCATGCGGCGAAGCAGGGTCTCGGGTGCTCGATGCTGTCCGGGCGAACGTGGATAGGCTGGAGTGGTTAAGGAACAATTCGCCTTCCGAACGGCCCCGCCCCGTCAGTACTGACGCGGCACGCGCAGGCCCAGCACGACCATGTCCTGCCCCTCGGTGACGTCGACGTTGCCCTTCGCGCCATCGACCAGCGCGCGCACGATCCAGGAGGGGACGCCGCGCGGCGTCGGCGCGCCGACGGAAGCGGCCAGCGCCGCGCGATGGTCGTCCGCGAGGCGCGCCTGCGCCCCCGACGCGCGGACCCTGATCGACAGGCCGGCCTCGACGGGCGCGGCCTCGATGGCGACGCGGCCGCCGCGCGGCAGGCAGTCCGCCGCGACGATCACCAGGTTCAGGACCGCCTTGGCCGCGCGGCGCCCGGCGGCCGCCTCCGCAGCGGCGGGCGGCTCCGCCCAGTCGAGCGCGACCTTGCCCTCCTCGAGGAACGACGCGGCGAGGCTTCGCGCGCCATCGAGCGGCCGCGTGGCGGACAGGGCGCTGCCCGTGCCGAAGGCGGTGCGGAAGTACTGCAGGCGACGGCTCGCGGTGCGCGCCGAGGACGAGATCAGCGCGAGGACCTCGGGGTCCGCCGCCTCGCCGCCCTCGGACAGCAGCTCGACCCCGTTCGATACGGCGCCTACCGCGCCGACCAGGTCGTGGCAGATGCGCGCGGCGAAGACCTCGAGCACCTCGAGTAGCTTGGGATCATCCACCGGCCCGCTCCCATGTCTGAGGCTCGGTGCCAAGCATGCGTCGCGAGGCGGCGTGCTTTCAAGCGGGCCGCTCGCCGCCCCCATCGCGCAGCAGCGCCTCGGCCGCCGCGAGGTCGTCGGGGCGATTGACGTTGAAGAAGGGATCGACGTCCCCGGCGAAGGGGAACTCGACCTCCGCGCAACCATGGCGCGAGGTCCAGGCGTCGACCTTGCGCAGGCCCTCCTCGCGCATGGCGCGCTCGAGGTCGTCCGCCAGCGCCACCGGCCAGAGGCCGAAGACCGGGTGGGCCTGGCCTGCCGACGCCGCGCAGGCGAGCGGCGTGCCTGCCGCGCTGGCGCCGGACAGCAGCCGCGCGGCGAGGTCGACGGGGAAGAAGGGCGCGTCCGAGGCCACGGACAGCATGTGCGTCGCCGCAGGCTGCGCGGCAGCCGCCCAGCGCATGCCCGCGAGGATGCCCGCGAGCGGCCCCGCGAAGCCCTCGACCGTGTCGGCGAGGACGGGCAGGCCGAAGCGCGCGAAACGGGCCGCATCTCCATTCGCGTTGATGGCGATGGACGAGACCTGCGGGCGCAGCCGCGCGACGATGCGATCGAGGATCGTCGCGCCGGCGAAGGGGCGCAGGCACTTGTCGCCGCCGCCCATGCGGCGCGACAGCCCGCCTGCGAGCACGAGCCCGGGCACCGGCGCGTCAGTCATCGCGGGCGGCCCCCTTGCGTCGCTGGCTCCTGTCCTCCTCGGCGACCTCGCGCGCGTCGGCGTCGCGCAGGATGCGCTCCTCGCCGGAGAGGACGACGTAGCGCGCGCCGCGGGCGCGGCCCACCAGCGTCAGCCCGGCGCGACGCGCGAGCTCGACGCCCCAGGCCGTGAAGCCGGAGCGCGAGACGAGGATCGGGATCCCCATCTGGACGCACTTGATGACCATCTCCGAGGTCAGACGGCCGGTGGTGTAGAAGATCTTGTCGCCCCCGCCCATGCCGCGCCGGAACATGAAGCCCGCGATCTTGTCGATCGCGTTGTGGCGCCCGACGTCCTCCATGTACGCGATCACGCGGTCCTCCTGGCAGAGGGCGCAGCCATGGATCGCGCCGGCCTCGAGGTAGAGCGAGGGCGCGGTGTTGATCTTGCGCAGCAGCCGGTAGAGCCAGGACGTGCGCAGCACCGCGTCGGCCGGCAGGCGCACGTCGTCGAAGCGCTCCATCAGGTCTCCGAACACCGTCCCCTGCGCGCAGCCCGAGGTCAGAGTCTTCCGCCGCAGCTTCTCCTCGAAGTCGGTGCGCGCGCGCGTGCGCACGACGACCGACTCGGTCTCCTCGTCATGGTCGACGCCGGTGACCTCGTCGCCCGGCCGCAGCATGTTCTGGTTCACCAGGTAGCCGATCGCGAGCCACTCCGGATGGTCGCCGATCGTCATCATGGTGACGATCTCCTGCCCGTTCAGGAAAAGCGTCAGCGGCCGCTCCACGACGATCGAGGCCTCGACCGGCGCGCCGTCCTGGTCGATGCCGCGGACGCGGCGCGTGAGCCTTGGATCCGCCGGATCGGGCGCGACCTCGAATTCCTGCATGGCGCGCGAATATGGAACCCGGCTGGCGGCCCGGCAAGCGCGCGGGAGACGGCCCTGCTCCGCGCGGGGATGACTTCCCCGGGCCTGCGCCCTATTTTCGGCGGCATGACTGTCACGACCTCCCATGCGCCGCTCGTCGATCCCTTCGCGCGCAGGATCACCTACCTGCGCGTCTCGGTGACGGATCGCTGCGACTTCCGATGCGTCTACTGCATGTCGGAGGACATGACCTTCCTGCCCAAGGCCGAGATCCTGACCCTCGAGGAACTCGACCGGCTCTGCTCCGCCTTCGTGCGGCTCGGCGTGCGCAAGCTCCGCCTCACCGGCGGCGAGCCCCTGGTCCGCCGCAACGTCATGTCGCTGTTCCGCGCGCTGGGCCGGCACGTGTCCAGCGGCGCGCTGGACGAGCTGACCGTGACGACCAACGGCAGCCAGCTGGCCCGCCACGCCGAGGAATTGCGCGCCTGCGGCGTGCGTCGGATCAACGTGTCCCTCGACACGCTCGACCCGGCGAAGTTCACGGCCATCACCCGCTGGGGCAGGCTCGACCAGGTGCTCGAGGGCCTCGAGGCGGCGCGCCGCGCCGGGCTCGAGGTGAAGATCAACGCCGTCGCGCTGCGCAACTTCAACGAGGACGAGTTCGACCGCATCCTGCGCTGGTGCGGCGACATGGGCTTCGACCTGACCTTCATCGAGGTCATGCCGATGGGCGACATCGGCGGCGAGGACCGCCTCGACCAGTACCTCCCCCTGAGCATGGTCCGCGCCCAGCTGGCGCGCTCCTGGACCCTGGACGAGACCGACTACAGGACCGGCGGCCCGGCGCGCTACTTCACGGTGCGCGAGACCGGTCGCCGCATCGGCTTCATCACCCCGCTCACCCATAATTTCTGCGAGTCCTGCAACCGCGTGCGGCTGACCTGCACGGGCACGCTCTACATGTGCCTCGGCCAGGAGGACGCCGCCGACCTGCGCCGCCCGCTGCGCGAGTCCGAGGCCGACACCGCCCTCGACGACGCCATCCGGGCCGCCATCGCGCGCAAGCCAAGGGGGCACGACTTCGTGATCGACAGGCGCAACAACGGCCCCGCCGTCCCGCGCCACATGAGCGTGACCGGCGGGTGAGCGCCGACCCCGCCCCGGCCGACGCGCCGGGGGGCCGCGGCACCGGGCTCTTCCTCTGGAGCCTCTCGCTCGCCCAACTGGTCTCCTGGGGCATCCTCTTCTACAGCATCGCCGTCTTCTTCGTGCCCATGCGCGAGGAACTCGGCTGGTCCAAGGCCGTGGTCAGCGCCGGCATCACCATCGGCCTGGTGTCGTCCGGCATCTTCGCGCCCTGGGTCGGCGCGCAGATCGACCGCGGCAATGCCTGGCCCGTGCTCACGGGCGGGTCCATCCTCGGCAGCGCGGCGGTCCTCGCCTGGGCCTTCGTCGCGACGCCGCTCGCCTTCTGGGCGGTGTGCTTCGCGATGGGCGCGGCGATGGCCTGCACCCTCTACGAGCCGGGCTTCGCGGTGCTGAGCCGGACGCTCGGGGACGACGCGCCGCGCGGGATCCTCAAGATGACCCTCGTCGGGGGCTTCGCGAGCACGGTCTTCATCCCGCTCGCGCACGTGCTGGTCGAGGCGGTCGGATGGCGCGACGCCGTGCTGGCGCTCGCCGCGGCCAACCTCCTGCTGCCCGCGGCGATCCATGCGACCATGCTCTCGCCGCGCTTCTCGCCGCCGCCGCGCGCGCCTCGGCGCCTCGCCACCGCCGACATCTCGACGCGCGCGGCGATCGCGGACATCCGCTTCTGGGGCCTGCTCGTCGCCTTCTCCGCCTACAACATCGCCTTCACCGCGATGACCTTCCATTTCCTTCCGATGCTCGAGGAGCGCGGGGTGAGCCGCGACGCCGGCGTGCTGCTCTTCACGCTGATCGGCCCCCTGCAGGTCGCGGGCCGGTTGCTGCTCTTCTCGCGCGGCGGCGGCATCGCGGCCCGGCCCGTCGGGCGCGCGATCTTCGCCGTCGCCGCGCCGCTCTTCCTCCTCGCCGTCGTCGCCGGCGCGGACCTCGGGATGCTCGCGCTGTTCGTCGCGGTCTACGGCGTCGTCAACGGGATCAGCACCGTCATCCGCGGGACGATCGTCCGGGACATCTTCGGCGCCCGCAACTACGGCGCGATCTCCGGCAGCATGACGATGCCGACGACCTTCGCGCGCGCCGGCGGCCCGGCGATCGGCGCGATGCTCTGGTCCATTGGCCAGGACTACGCGGCGATGCTCGCGGGCCTCGCGGCGGTCAGCTTCCTCGGCGCCATCGCCTTCTGGCACGCGACGCGGCACGACGCCGGAGGCTGAGGCGCGAAGGCCACGGATCGTCTATCCTGCGCCCCGCATGACCGGACCCCGCATAGCCGTCTGCGCCGCAGACACCGACGTCGCCCGCGAGGCGCGCGCGCGCCTCGTCGCCCGCTACGACGTGGTCGACCCCGAGGCCGCCGACATCCTCGTCGCCCTTGGAGGCGACGGGTTCCTGCTCCAGACGCTCCATCGCCACAGGGCGCTCGGCCGCCCCGTCTTCGGCATGAACAGGGGCAGCGTCGGATTCCTGCTGAACGAGTTCCGCGAGGCGGGCCTGATGGAGCGGCTCGCGAAGTCATCGCCGGTCCTGCTCCACCCGCTGCGCATGGAGGCGACGACGATCGGGGGCGAACGCGTGGTCGCCACCGCCATCAACGAGGTGGCGCTGTTCCGCCAGCAGCGCCAGACCGCGAAGATCCGCATCTCGGTCGACGGCGTCGTCCGCCTGCCGGAACTCTCCTGCGACGGCGTGATGGTCGCCACGCCCGCGGGCAGCACCGCCTACAACCTGTCGGCCCACGGCCCGATCATCCCGCTTGGCGCGGGCCTGCTCGCGCTGACCCCGATCAGCGCCTTCCGGCCGCGGCGCTGGCGCGGCGCGCTGCTGCCGCACGGCGCGAAGGTCGGGTTCGAGGTGCTCGAGGCGGACAAGCGCCCGGTCGGCGCCGCCGCCGACAACAGCGAGGTGCGCGACGTCGCGCGCGTCGAGGTCCGGGAGGAGCGCGACATCGGGTTCACGCTGCTCTTCGACCCCGACCAGAACCTCGAGGAGCGCGTCCTCAAGGAGCAGTTCGCGCCCTGAGGCGCGGGCACGCGCGGTTCAGCGCGCGTCGTTGAGGTGGCAGGCCGCGCGCCGACCGGGCGCGATCTCGCGCAGCGCCGGCGCCTCGAGCCTGCAGCGCTCCGTCGCGTGCGGGCAGCGCGGGTGGAAATGGCAGCCGGGCGGCGGCGCGAGCGGCGACGGGATCTCGCCCTTCACCGGCGCGAATTCGCGCCGGCGCGTGTCGAGGCGCGGGATCTCGGCGAGCAGCGCGACCGTGTAGGGATGGTTGGGCGCGGAGAAGATCTCCTCCGCGCTCCCCTCCTCGACGACGCGGCCGAGATACATGATCACGACGCGGTCCGAGAGGTGGCGCACGACGCCGAGGTCGTGGCTGATGAAGAGGTAGGTGAGCGCGAGTTCCTCGCGCAGCTTCATGAACAGGTTGAGGATCTGCGCCTGGATCGACACGTCCAGCGCCGCCACGGCCTCGTCGCAGACGACGAATTCCGGGCGCACCGCTAGCGCGCGCGCGATGCCGATGCGCTGGCGCTGGCCGCCGGAGAACTGGTGCGGGAAGCGGCGCTTGTAGGCGGGGTCGAGGCCCACGCGGACCATCGTCTCGTCGACATGCGCATCGAAGGACGCGCGCGGCACCAGGCCATGGTAGGCGGGCGCCTCGCCGATGATGTCGCGCACGCGCATGCGCGGGTTGAGCGACGCGAACGGGTCCTGGAAGATCATCTGGACGGCCAGCGCCGCGCGGGTCGCCTCCCGGCCATCCATCTCCGAGGCCCGGCGCCCGCGATAGAGCACCTCGCCCTCGCTCGGCTCCAGGATGCCCGCGACCATCCGTCCGAGCGTGGACTTGCCGCAGCCGGACTCGCCGACCAGCCCCACCACCTCGCCCTCGCGCACGGCGAGGTCGACGCGATCGACCGCGTGGACGACCTCGGCCTTCATGCCCGCCCCGAGCATGTTGGCGAGCTTCGCCGCCGCGTCCAGCGGCTTGGAGAACCGCTTCGACACGCCCTTCAGCTCGACGATCGGCGCGGCGCTCATGGCACGGGCTCCACCAGCGGATGGACGCAGCGCGCGACGCGCCCGGCACCGAAGCCGCGCTCCGCG
This sequence comes from Pseudomonadota bacterium, assembly GCA_041178225.1. Classification (GTDB taxonomy): domain Bacteria; phylum Pseudomonadota; class Alphaproteobacteria; order CACIAM-22H2; family CACIAM-22H2; genus CAIOSQ01. Next base: position 27,984 of record JBEGVV010000093.1, read on the forward strand.
GGCTCGCTGGCGCAAGCCTCGTCGGCGCGCGCGCAGCGGGTGCGGAAGGCGCAGCCGCCGGGCAGCGACAGCATCGACGGCATCACCCCGGGGATCTGCTGCAGCGGCTGGCCGCGCAGGTTCCGGCTCGGAACCGAGCCGATCAGGCCGGCCGTGTAGGGGTGCGCGGGGCGGTCGAGGACGTCGTCGACGGTCCCGCGCTCCACGATGCGGCCCGCGTACATGACGCAGACCTCGTCCGCGAGCGACGCGACGACCGAGAGGTCGTGGGTGATCCAGAGCAGCGCGGTCCCCGTCTGCCGCGCGAGGCGCTGCATCTCGAACAGGATCTGGCCCTGGATCGTGACGTCCAGGGCCGTCGTGGGCTCGTCGGCGACGATCAGCTCGGCGCGGTTCAGGAGCGCGATGGCGATCGCCACGCGCTGGCGCATGCCGCCCGAGAACTGGTGCGGGTAGGCGGCGAGGCGCTCGTCCGGGCTGGGGATCCCGACCTGGCCGAGCGCGTCGCGCGCGCGCCGGCGCGCCTCGTCGCGCGACACGTCCTCGTGGGCCTGTATCGCCTCGATCATCTGCGTGTCGATGCGCAGGACCGGGTTCAGCGTCATCATCGGGTCCTGGAAGATCATCGCGATCCGCCGGCCGCGCAGGTGGCGCAACTCGTCCTCCGGCATCCCCGCGATGTCCCTGCCGCCGAAGAGGATGCGCCCGGAGACGATGCGTCCCGGCGGGTCGACCAGGCCCATGATCGAGAACCCCGTCACGGACTTTCCCGACCCGGACTCGCCGACCAGGCCCATGACGCGCCCGGGGGCGACCGCGAAGGAGACGCCGTCGACGGCCTTCACCACGCCGGCGCGGGTATGGAACCAGGTGCGGAGGTCCTCGACGACGAGCGTGGGCGCGGTCATGGGCGGCCTATTTCTGCAGCCGCGGATTGAGGACGTCGCGCAGCTGGTCGCCGACGAGGTTGATCGAGACGATCGTCACGAGCAGCGCCACGCCGGGGAAGAAGCTGATCCAGTACTTGCCGGAGAGCAGGTACTCGAAACCGTTGGCGATCAGCAGGCCGAGCGACGGCTCGGTGATCGGGAGCCCGATGCCGAGGAAGGACAGCGTCGCCTCCAGCGCGATCGCGTGCGCGACCTGGACGGTGACCACCACGATGAGCGGCGGCAGGCAGTTCGGCAGGAGGTGGCGGAAGACGATGCGCCGGTGGCCGAGCGCCAGGCAGCGCGCGGCCTCGATGTATTCCTTGCGCCGCTCGACCAGCGCGGTGCCGCGCACCGTGCGCGCGTAGTAGGCCCACTGCACGCAGATCAGCGCGAGGATGATCTTCCAGGTCCCCTGCCCCAGCACGGCGAGCAGGATCAGCGCCACGAGGATCGAGGGGAAGGAGAGCTGGATGTCGACGATCCGCATCACCACGCTCTCGACGCGCCCGCCGAAATAGGCGGCGAGCAGGCCGGCGGCCATGCCGATCGCCAGCGCGCCCACCGCGCTCATCGCGCCGACGCCGAGCGAGGTGCGCAGGCCGTAGAAGATGGCGGAGAGCATGTCCCTGCCCTGGTCGTCGGAGCCAAGCCAGAACACGAAGCCCTCCATCGACTTCGTCATCGGAGGCTGGCGGCCATCCATGATGTCCAGCTGGTTGAGGTCGTAGGGGTTCTGCGGCGACAGCAGGGGCGCCAGCAGAGCGGCGCCGAGAACGAGCGCGAAGACCGCGAGGCCGGCCATCGCGACGTGGCTCTCGGCGAAGTCGGCGACGAAGCGCCGGAGCGGGGTCTGCACCCCCGGGTCGCGCGTGGCCGGCGCCATGCTCATCCCTTCGCCTCGGAGAGGCGCACGCGCGGGTCGAGCACGGAATACAGGATGTCGACCACGAGGTTGATGACGATGAACATGAACACGATGATGCAGAGATAGGCCACGATCACGGGCCGATCGAGCCGCTGGATCGAGTCGATGATCAGCTTGCCCATGCCAGGCCACGCGAAGATCGACTCCGTCACGACCGCGAAGGCGATGGTCGAGCCGAGCTCGAGCCCGATCACGGTGACGATCGGGATCAGGATGTTCTTGAACACGTGGACGAACACCACGCGGCGCATCGGCAGGCCCTTGGCCCGCGCGAAGCGCACGTAGTCCATGAGCATGTTCTCGCGCATGCCCGCGCGCGCGAGGCGGATGATGAGCGAGATCTTGAACAGCGCGAGGTTGAGCGCGGGCATGGCGAGGTGCCGCAGCCCGTCCACCGTGAACAGGCTGGACGTGATGCCGAGATAGGTCGCCGTCTGCCCGCGCCCGGTGGAGGGCAGCCAGCCGAGGTTGACCGCGAAGACCATGATCAGCATCAGCCCGACCCAGAAGGTCGGCAGCGAGAAGCCGAGGATCGAGCCCGCGAGGATCGCCTTGGCGCCCGCGGAGTTCGGTCGGTAGCCGGCATACATGCCCAGCGGCAGCCCGACCACGATGCCCAGCAGCAGCGCCGAGACGGCGAGCTCGAGCGTCGCGGGCATGCGCTGCAGGATCAGCGTGATGGCCGGCATGTTGAAGACGAAGGAACGGCCAAGGTCGCCCTGGAACGCCGCGCCCAGGAACGCGAAGTACTGCGCCCAGACCGGGCGGTCGAGGCCGAGCGCGGCCTTCGCGCGCTCGCGCTCGATCTGGTCGGCCTCGGGCGAGATGAAGATCTCGATCGGGTCGCCGATCGCGTAGACGCCGAAGAAGACGATCAGCGACATGACGAACAGCACCAGGCCGCTCTGCATCAGCCGCCTGATGACGAAGACGGTCATCGACGCGTCGCTCCCGGGACGCCGGCGGGCATCAGTTGCCCGGCCGGACGAACTGGGCGAGCGAGTACTCGTCCTGCCGCGCGCTGTAGGTGACGCCCTTGCGCGTCGCCCAGGTGTTGACCTGGTAGTAGAGCGGCACGATCCCCGCGTCGGTCCCGATGGCGAGCTCGCTGGCCTGGAACAGCAGCTTCTCGCGCTCGGCGTCGTTCACGGTCGCCAGCGCCTTCTCGAGCAGCTCGTCGACGCGCGGGTTGCCGTAGCGGCCGCGGTTGGAGGCCCCCATGCCCTTCTCGCGGCTTGGCGTCGCGAGCAGCGAGCGCAGGCTGTCGGAGGTCTCGCCCGTGTTGCTGCCCCAGCCGAAGAGCGTGACGCTGAACGCGTAGCCCGGCGCGCTGGCCTGCGACGCGTAGGTCGCCCAGGGCAGCGTCACCACCTTGGTGTCGATCCCGACGCGCGACAGCATCGGCCCGATCGCCTGCAGCACGCGCTCGTCGTTCGGGTAGCGGTCGTTGGGGCCGTGCAGCGTGATCGCGAAGCCGTTCTGGTAGCCGGCGGCCGCGAGCAGGGCGCGCGCGCCCTCCTGGTCGAGCGCGTCGGGCCTGAGGTTCGGCGACACGCCGAAATTGCCCTCCGGGAGCAGTCCGCCCGCGGGGAGCGCGTCGCCGTCGAAGACCCGGTCGACGATCGCCGCGCGGTTGATCGCCTTGCTGATCGCGCGGCGCACGCGGACGTCCTTGAGCGGGTTGTTGGGAAGCAGCGCGCCGGCCTTGTCGGTGACGAACGGCGACTGGTCGCGCACCTGGTCGAAGGACAGGTAGATCACGCGGTTCGACGTGATCCGGTGCAGCGCGACCTGCGGGTTCGAGCGCAGGCGCGGCACGTCGGCGCTCGGCACGGCCTCGATCATCTGGACGTCGCCGGCCAGCAGCGCCGCGGTCCGCGCGGCGTTGTTGGAGATGAGCTTGAGCGTCACCTTCTGCCACGCCGGCTTGTCGCCCCAGTAGGCGTCGTTGCGCGCCAGCACGACGCGGTCGTTGGGCACGAACTCGGCGAAGCGGAAGGGGCCGGTCCCGATCGCGGACTTGCCGGAGTTGAAGTCGGCGGTCGGCGCCTCGACGGCCTTGCGGTTCACGATGGCCACCGCGGAGAGCATCGTCGGCAGCAGCGGGGCCGGCGCCGAGGTGCGCATGCGCAGCACGTGCCCGTCGACCACGGCGATGTCCACCACCGGGCGGACGAAGGCGGCATAGGACGAGGGCGAGTTCGGGACCCAGGGGACGCGCTTGAAGCTCGCGATCACGTCCTCGGGGCCGAACTCGCTGCCGTCGTGGAACTTCACGCCCCTGCGCAGCGTGAACTCCCAGGTCAGGTCGTCGATGCTCCGCCACGCGGTGGCCAGGCCGGGGACGAGGCGCTGCTTCTCGTCCTGGTGGACGAGGCGGTCGAAGAGGTGGTCGCGCACCGCCGCGTTCGGCGCCAGCGCGTGGAAATGGGGGTCGATCGACGTGGCGCCCGACTGGACGCCGATCACGAGGTCCTGGGCCCGCGCGGCCGGAGCCGCCGCGATGCCGAGGACGAGGGCGAACGCCAGCAAGGCGCGCGAGCCACGCGAAACCATGTCCCTACCTCTCCTGTGCGCGGCCCCGTCGCCGCGGCCTCGACCGCGACCGGGGCCTGTCGGGTCGAAGCCTATGGCATCTTGCCCCGGGCTTCGCAAGGACCTGCGCCCGCCAGCGACGCGGACGCTGCCTCAGGGCGAGGGACGCATGATCCAGGCGAGCGTCTGGTCGTCGGCCCTGCCCTCGTAGGCAAGGCCGCGGCGCAGCGCCCAGACATTGACCTGGTAGTAGAGCGGGACGATCGCGGTGTCTGCGATCGCGATGCGCGTCGCGCGGCGCAACAGGTCCTCGCGCCGGGCATCGTCGATGCTGCGCAGCGCAAGGGCGAGCGCCGCGTCGAACTCGGGGTTGGAGTAGCGCCCGCGGTTGGACGCCCCGAGGCCGCGCGCGGGGTCGACCGTGGCGACGAGCGAGCGGAGCGGCGACGACGCCTCGCCAGTGGCCGCGCCCCAGCCGAAGAAGGTCGCGCTGAACTCGCCGCGGCTGGAGCGGGAGGCATAGACCGACCACGGCATGACCTCGACCCTGGTGGCCACGCCGACGCGCGAGAACATCTGCGCGATGCCCGCCACCACCTTGTCGTCGTTCGGGTAGCGGTCGTTGGGGCCATGCAGGACGAGGGAGAAGCCCGCCGGGTAGCCCGCCTCGGCCAGGAGCCGTCGCGCGCCCTCCGGATCGTGCGGCTCGGCCGCGAGACGCGGGTCGCTGCCGAAGAAGCCATCGGGGATCACGCCGCCCGCGGGGATCGCCAGCCCCTCCTGCAGGCGGTCGGCGATCGCCTGCCGGTTGATGGCCTTGGACAGCGCAAGGCGCACCCTGGCGTCGCGCAGGGGATTGGCGGCAAGCGGCCTGCCCTCGCGGTCCGTCGCGAAGGGAGTGGTCTCGCGGGACTGGTCGAGGTTGAGGAACAGCAGCCGGTTGGAGACCTCGCGCGAGAGCTGGATGCGCGGGTCGGCCTCGAGCCTCCGGATGTCGGCGGTCGGCACGACCTCGATCGCCTGCACGTCGCCGGCGAGCAGTGCCGCCACGCGCGAGGCGTCGCCGGGCAGGATGCGCTTGTCCACCCGCGCCCAGGGGGTCGGGCCGCCCCACCACGCATCGTTGCGCGCCAGCACGAGGCGCTCGTCGCGCGTCCACGACACGACGCGGTAGGGGCCCGTGCCGATCGCGGCCTCGCGCGAATCGAAGGCGGCGCTCGGCGCGGCGGAGAAGCGCCGCGACACGATCGAGATCGCGCTGGCGTCGCTGGGAAGCAGCGGGTGCGGCTCGCGCGTGCGCATGCGGACCGTCAGCTCGTCCACGCGCTCCACGGCCGCGATCGCGCGCGTGTAGAGCGCGAACGAGGACGGGCTTCCCGCGACCGCCGGCGCGCGCGCGAAGGATGCCACGACGTCGTCGGCGCCGAAGGGCGCCCCATCGTGGAACGAGACCCCGGGGCGCAGCCGGAACTCCCAGGTCAGGTCGTCCACGGCGCGCCAGGACAGGGCGAGGCCGGGCACGAGGCGCTGCTTCGCGTCCTGGTGCACGAGGCGGTCGAAGACATGCGCCGCGACGCTGTTGTTGGGGCCGGTGTTGTGGAAATGCGGGTCGATCGAGGTGACCGAGCGCCCGAGGCCGATCGAGAGGTCCTGCGCGGCGGCCTGCGTCGCGAGGAAGGCCGCGAGGAGCACGGCTGCGTGGCGACCCGTCATGCAAGTTCCTCCGCCGCGATCGGTACCAGGCGCGGGCGTCGCGGCTTGCGCCCCCCTCTTGCCACCTTATAGTGCCACCTCCGCTTCCTGCCATCGCAACGCATCGGCCAGCCCCATGAAGACCCCAAGCGCCGCCTCGGTGGAGATGATCCGCCGCCTCGTCGGCTTCGACACGACCAGCCGCGATTCCAACCTCCAGCTCATCGACTGGGTCCGCGCCTATCTGGACGGGCACGGCGTGCGCAGCGAGCTGGTGCACGACGAGACCGGCAGGAAGGCGAACCTCTTCGCGACGATCGGGCCAGAGGACAGGCCGGGGCTGGTGCTGTCCGGGCACACGGACGTCGTCCCGATCGACGGCCAGGAATGGAGCACCGACGCGTTCTCCGTGGTGGAGAAGGACGGGCGCCTCCACGGGCGCGGCACCTGCGACATGAAGAGCTTCGTCGCCGTCGTCCTCGCGAAGGTCCCCGAGATCAAGGCCAGGGTCCGCGCCACGCCGGTGCACCTCGCCTTTTCCTACGACGAGGAGGTCGGCTGCATCGGCGTGCGCCGCCTGCTGGACATGGTCGCGCGCCGGCCGGTGCGGCCCTATGCCTGCATCGTCGGCGAGCCGACCGAGATGAAGGTCATCCGCGCCCACAAGGGCAAGATCTCGATCCGCGCGCATGTCCGCGGCTTCGAGTGCCATTCCTCGCTCGCGCCGCGCGGCGTCAACGCGGTCCAGTACGCGGCGGAGTTCATCGCCAACCTGAACCGCATGGGGCGCAGGCTCGCGACCGACGGTCCCTTCGACGACGAGTTCGACATCCCCTTCACCACCGTCCACACGGGCACGATCCAGGGCGGCACCGCGCTCAACATCGTGCCGAAGGACTGCAGCTTCGAGTTCGAGTTCCGCCACCTGCCGGCCCACGACCCGCGGGCCCTGCTCGCCGAGGCCGTCGCCTTCGCGCGCGAGGAACTCGAGCCGGCGATGCACGCGGTCAACCGCGACACCGGCTTCCGCTTCGAGGAGCGCTCCAGCTTCCCCGGTCTCGCGACCGACGAGGCCGCCGAGGTCACGACGCTGTGCAAGGCGGCCACCGGCGCGAACGGCACGTCGAAGGTCGCCTTCGGCACCGAGGCCGGGCTGTTCGAGGCGGCGGGCATACCGACCATCGTCTGCGGGCCGGGCAACATCGACCAGGCGCACAAGCCCGACGAGTTCATCGCGCTCGAGCAGGTCGCGCTCTGCGAGGAATTCCTCTCGCGCGTCCTCGACAGCGTCGCGCGGCGCGCATGACCTCTCCCGGGAAGGCGAACGGCGCCTACGCGCTGGAGCTCGCCCCGCCCGACATCTCGGCCTGGCGCGCGGGCAACACGGGCATCGACCATGTCCTGCGCTTCGCCTCCGCCGAGCCCGGGCCGCATGTCCTGCTGACGGCGCTCGTGCATGGCAACGAGCTCTGCGGCGCGATCGCGCTGGACTGGCTGCTGCGCAGGCGCATCGAGCCGCGCCGCGGCACGCTCACCCTCGCCTTCTGCAACGTCGCGGCCTTCGCGCGCTTCGATCCGGCCGACCCGGTCGCCTCGCGCTTCGTCGAGGAGGACTTCAACCGGGTCTGGGGCCTCGACGTGCTGGAGGGCAGCCGCGACACCGTGGAGACGCGGCGCGCGCGCGCGCTGCGTCCCGTGGTCGACGCCGCCGACTACCTGCTCGACATCCATTCGATGCAGCACCCGACCGCGCCCCTGATGCTCTGCGGCCCGCTCGCCAAGGGCCGGACATGGGCGAGGCGCGTCGGCTTTCCCGAGATGGTCGTCGCGGACGCCGGGCACGCGGCCGGCAAGCGCATGCGCGACTACGGCGCCTTCGGCGATCCCGCGAGCCCGCGCAACGCGCTGCTGGTCGAGTGCGGCCAGCACTGGGAGCGTTCGTCGGCGGAGGTCGCGATCGAGACCATGCTGCGCGTGCTCGTCGACCTGCGGACGATCGACCCCGGGGACGCGGCAGGGTACCTGCCCCGCGCGCCGCGACCGCCCGCGCGCGTCATCGAGGTCACCGACGCCATCACCGTCCGCGGCGACGAATTCGCCTTCGTCGCCGAGTATCGCGGCATGGAGGTGGTCGAGCGCGCCGGCACGGTGATCGCGCATGACGGCGGCGTGCCGGTGGCGACGCCGCATGACCGCTGCGTCCTCATCATGCCCTCGCGCCGCCTCCGGCCCGGCCAGACCGCCGTGCGCCTCGGCCGCTTCGTGGACTGAATGGCCGGAGACCCGGACAACGGGGACGCGGACGGCTTCCGCGCGATCCCCTTCCTCTCCGCCATGGCCATCGGCACCGGGGGCGGCGCCGTGTTCGCATGGCTCGGCCTCCCGCTGCCCTGGATGCTCGGCGCGATGACGGCGACGACGATCGCCGCGATGGCGGGCGTGCGCATGTCGATGCCGCGCTGGCTGCGCGGCGGCTGCGTCACCGTGCTCGGCGTCATGCTGGGCGCGAGCTTCACGCCCGCCGTCGTCGCCCGCATGGCGGAGTGGTGGATCACCCTCGCCGCGCTCTTCGGCTGGGCCCTCGCGTCCGGCGGCCTCGGCTGGGCATATTTCGCGCATGTCGCGCGCTTCGACCGCGTGACGTCGTTCTTCTCGGCGTCTCCCGGCGGCCTCAACGAGATGACGCTGGTGGGGGCGCAGCTGGGAGGCGACGAGCGCACGATATCGCTCGTCCACGCGACGCGCGTCTTCATCACGGTCTTCGCGATCCCCTTCTGGTTCCGGTTCCACGACGGGCTTTCCTCGTCGGCGTCCGGCCGCGGCTATGTCGAGCTCCTCTCCATCGGGCTCGACGACTACGCGATCCTTGCGGCCTGCGCCGTGGTCGGCACGATCGGCGCCGCGAAACTGCGCATCCCCGCGGCCACGGTGATCGGCCCGATGTTCCTGTCGGCGGCCGTCCACCTCGCGGGCTTCACGGAATCCGCGCCACCCACCCTCGTCATCTTCGCCGCGCAGGTGGTCGTCGGGTCGACGCTCGGCTGCCGCTTCGTCGGCTTCTCGCCGGTCGTCGCCGGCAGGACCATCGCGCACGCATGCGTTGTGGGGTCGATGATGATCGCCGTCACCGTCGCGACCAGCCTCCTCCTCTCGCGCGTCGCCGACGTCTCCATCGCGTCGATCCTGCTCGGCTTCGCGCCCGGCGGCCTCGCGGAGATGAGCCTCGTGGCCATCGCGCTCGCGGCCGACGCGGCCTTCGTGGCGACGCACCACATCGTGCGCATCGTCATCGTCGTGCTCTGCGCGCCGCTTCTCTTCCGCTCCTTCTCCACGAGGCGCTGACGCAGGCCGCGCGCCTTGCTAGCCTGCCGGCAATGTGGTGCCCGCCGCGCGCGACGGCAGGGCCGGAAGGGAGGGGCGCGTGAAGGCATTGCTGTCGCACCTGCGCGAGCGCGCATGGCTCTACCTTCCGCTCGGCGCGCTCTTCGCCCTCGTCCTCGGCCTCGCCTCGCAGTGGATCAGTCCCCTGCCGCCGCGGACCATCGTCTTCGCCGCGGGCCCGAAGGGCGGCATGTTCGAGGCCTTCGCCGAGCGCTACCGCGACCTTCTCGCGCACGAGGGGATCAGGCTCGAGATCCTCACCACGCGGGGCTCGGTCCAGAACCTCGAGCTCATCCGCGCCGAGCCGCGGCGCGTCGACGCCGCGCTCGTCCAGGGCGGCGTCGGCTCTGCGGGCGAGGACGAGGGGATCGAGGCGCTCGGCAGCGTGTTCTACGAGCCCGTCTTCGTCTTCGTGCGCAGGTCGCTCGGCGCCAGGAGCCTCGCCGACCTGCGCGAGCGACGCATCGCCATCGGCCCCCAGGGCAGCGGCACGCGCGCGCTCGCGCTGCAGCTGCTGACCGGCAACGGCTTCGAGCTGCGGCCCAGCGAGACGCTCACGCTGACGGGCGCGGCCTCCGCCAAGGCGCTGGCCGACGGCGAGATCGATGCCGCCTTCTTCGTCATCGCCCATCCCCTGCCGACGCTCTCGGATCTCTTCGCCAACCCGGATCTCGAGCTGCTCTCCTTCAGGCGCGCGGACGCCTACAGGATGAGGTTCCCGTTCCTCTCTTCGGTCGTCCTTCCCGCCGGGGCCATCGACCTCGCACTCGACAGGCCCGAGCGGGACATCTCGCTCGTCGCGCCGGCGGGGGCCCTGATCGTCCACGAGAGCATGCATCCCGCGCTCAAGAACCTCCTCGCCCGCGTCGCGCGCGAGGTCCATGGCGGGCCCCAGCTCTTCGCGCCCGCCGGCCGCTTCCCGTCGGTGGAGAGCCTCGACTATCCCCTGAACTCCTATGCCAAGCGGCTGATCGAGAGCGGGCCATCCGCCTTCGCGCGGTTCCTGCCCTTCTGGGTCGCGGTCTGGGGCGAGCGGCTGCTGATCCTGATGCTGCCGCTGCTCGGCCTGCTGATCCCGCTGTTCCGCCTGGGCCCGCCGCTCTACCGCTGGAACACCGAGCGCAGGATCTATCGCTGGTACCGCAACCTCGGCCGCCTCGAGGCCGAGGCGCGCGCGTCCCCGGACGCCGCGGCGCGCGCGCGCATCGCGCGCGAGCTCGACGACCTGCAGGAGCGCGTCGGCACGATCAGGGTCCCGCTCTCCTATGCGCGCCAGCTCTACGACCTGCGCGAGCACATCGGCTTCGTGCGCGGGCTGCTGGGGCGGGTCGAGGCGTCCTAGCTGCCCGCGGGATCGCGCGCCGCCATCGCGCGCAGCTCCGTCTTCAGCACCTTGCCGTAGTTGCTGCGGGGCAGCGCGTCGACGTGGCGATAGGCCTTCGGCCGCTTGAAGCGCGCGATCGAGCCCAGGCAGAGGCGGTCGAGCTCGGCCGGATCCGCGGCGCCAGGCGCGCGCGGCACGACGAAGGCGAGCACGCTCTCCCCCCACTCCGCGTCCGGCACGCCGATGACCGAGCAGTCCGCGACGCCGGGATGCCGCAGCAGCACCTCCTCGACCTCGCGCGGGTAGATGTTCGATCCGCCCGAGATGATCACGTCCTTCGACCGGTCGCGGAGCGTCAGCAGGCCGCGCGCGTCGACGTCCCCGACGTCGCCGGTATGCAGCCAGCCGCCGCGCAGCGCGGCCGCGCTGGCCTCGTCGTTGCGCCAGTAGCCGCGCATGACGCTGTCGCCGCGCACGAGGATCTCGCCGGCCTGTCCCGCGGGAAGCTCCTCGTCCTGCGCGCCGGCGATGCGAAGGCGCACCACGGATTGCGGCCAGCCGGCGGAGCCGAGCGCCGCGTCGTCGCCCGCGCGGTGGAAGCGCTCCAGCATCGCGCGCGTCATTCCGGTGATGGTCATGGGCGTCTCGCCCTGGCCATAGAGCTGCGCGAGGCGGTAGCCGAGCGCGGAGACCGCGGCGCGGATGTCGGCGACGTACATCGGCGCGCCGCCCCAGGCGATCGTGCGCAATCCGTCGAGGCGCGCGCGCGCCGTGCCCTCGTGCTCGACGAGGCGCTTGACCATGGTGGGCGCGGCGAAGAGCGATGCGCCCGGCCAGCGCGCGACGAGGTCGAGCAGCTCGCCTGGCTCGAAATGCCCCGACGCCGGCACGACCTGGCAATTCCCCTGCGCGATCGAGGGCAGCATGTAGAGGCCCGAGCCATGGCTCAGCGGCGCCGCGTGCACCTGGCTGCCGCCCGGCGAGGGCGGGTCGATGTCGATGAAGTAGCTCGTCGTCATCGCCAGCAGGTTGCGGTGGGTGAGCATCGCACCCTTCGGACGGCCGGTCGTCCCGCTCGTGTAGAAGAGCCAGGCGAGGTCGCCGGGGGCCGCATCCGCCATCGCGATGCCCTCGGCGCGCCGCATCCGCGCGAATTCCGCCGAGCCGGCGTCGACGACCCGCGGCGCCGCGGCGCCGGTCTCGCGCGCCGCATCCGCCACGGATTCGAGCGTCGCGCCGGACGCGAAGGCGACGCGCGCGCCGGAATGGTCGAGGATGTAGGCGATCTCGCGGGCATGGAGCCGGGCGTTGACCGGCACCGCCGCGAGGCCCGCCCACCAGGACGCGAGCAGCAGCTCGACATAGGCCGGCGCATTCGCCATCACGATGGCGACGCGATCGCCGGGACGCAGGCCGAGCTGCCCGCGCAGCGCGGCCGCGAGCGCGGCGACGCGCGCGCGAAGGCCTCGATAATCGGCGACCAGGGCGTCGCCATGGGCGAGCGCCGGCGCGTCGGGTGCGAGGCGCGCGAGGCGATCGAGGTGGCCTGCCGTGTTCATGGCCCCGGAGACTGCCGCAACGCCACGCGCGCCATCAACCCGCGATCCAGTCCAGCACGCCCAGCCAGCGGCTCGCCTGCACGAGGCCCTGGACGACCGCGTAGGCGGCGAGGCCGAAGATCGTGGCGACGGCCACGACGCGCATATGGTGCATGCAGGCAGGTCCTTTCGCGACGCGCAGTCTGCTGCCCGCGACCGCCATCGGCAACGCCCGGTTTGACAACGCGGCGGCGCGAGGTCACATCCGCGCCGCGATGTCCCGGTCCCTTGGCCCCGCCCTGCCCATCGACGCCGTGCTCGACGAGATCGGCGCGGCGCTCGCGCGTGCCGGCAGCGCCGTGCTGGTCGCCGAGCCCGGCGCGGGCAAGACGACCCGCGTGCCGCTCGCGCTGCTCGACGCGCCTCGCCTCGCCGGGCGGCGCATCGTCGTCCTCGAGCCGCGCCGCATCGCCGCGCGCGCGGCGGCGCGTCGCATGGCCGCGAGCCTCGGCGAGGAAGTCGGCGCGACGGTCGGCTACAGCGTGCGTGGCGAATCGCGCGTCTCGCGGGACACGCGCATCGAGGTCGTCACGGATGGGCTGTTCCTGCGTCGGCTGCAGCGCGAGCCCGACCTGCCGGGCACCGGGCTCGTCGTCTTCGACGAGTTCCACGAGCGCGGGCTGGAGACCGACCTGTCGCTTGCCCTCGCCCTCGACGCGCGCGCCGCGCTCTGCCCGGACCTCCACGTGCTGGTGATGTCGGCCACGCTCGACGCCGCGGCGGTCGCGACCCTGCTCGACGGCGCGCCGGTCGTGCGCAGCCAGGGCCGCGTCCATCCGGTGGCGGTCAGGCATCTCGACCGGCCGGCGCCCGGCGAGCGCATCGAGCGCGCGATGGCGGCCGCCATCAGGCGCGCGCTGGCCGAGGAACCCGGCAGCGTGCTGGCCTTCCTGCCCGGGCTCGGCGAGATCCGGCGCACCGCCGACGAACTGGCCGCCGCGGGCCTTTCCGCGCATGTCGACGTCGCCGCGCTCCATGGCGACCTGCCGCTCGAGCAGCAGGACGCCGCGCTGCGACCCGCGCCCGCGGGGCGGCGCAAGGTCGTGCTCGCGACCTCGATCGCCGAGAGCAGCCTGACCATCGAGGGGATACGGATCGTCGTCGACGCTGGACTGTCGCGCGTGCCGCGCTTCGATCCCAACACCGGCATGGGCCGGCTGGAGACCGTGCGCGCCAGCCGCGCGTCGGCGGAGCAGCGCGCGGGCCGCGCCGGGCGCATGGAGCCTGGCGCGTGCTACCGCCTGTGGCCCGAGCCGGAGCACCGCGCCCTGCCCGCCTTCGCCACGCCCGAGATCCTCGAGGCCGACCTCGCCGGGCTCGCGCTGGAGCTCGCGCGCTGGGGAACGCGCGATCCCGCGACGCTGCGCTGGCTCGACGCCCCGCCCGCCGGGAACCTGGGCCAGGCCCGCGAGATGCTCCGGGGCCTCGGCGCGATCGACGACAAGGCGGGCATCACCGCGCATGGCCAGTCGATGGCGCAGCTCGGCCTTCATCCGCGCATCGCGCACATGCTGATCGCCGCGCGCGCGCGCGGCGCGGGTGCGCTGGCCTGCGACCTCGCCGCGCTGATCGGCGAGCGCGACCCGCTGCGCCGCGCGCCGGGACTGCAGCGTCCCGCGGACATACGGATCCGCGTCGAGGCGATGCACCGCGACGAGGACGCGCGCGGCATGGACCGCGGCGCGATCGTCGCGGCGCGAAAGCTGGCGCGCGACCTGCGCCGGCAGCTGGGCGTCGAGGCGGACCCCGGCTCGTCGGCTGACGCCGCGGGCGCGCTGGTGGCGCTTGGCTGGCCCGACCGCATCGCGCAGCGGCGCGGCGCAGCCGGGCAGTTCCGCCTCGCAAACGGGCGTGGCGCCTTCCTGCCGCCGGAGGACCCGCTCGCGGCCAGCGAGTTCCTGGCCGTTTCGGACCTCGATGGCGGCGCGAGGGAGGCCCGCATCTTCCTCGCCGCCCCGCTCGACCGCGACGACATCGAGGAGGGCTTCGCGGACGGGATCGAGACGCGCGAGACGCTGCGCTGGGACGAGCGCGAGCAGGCCGTGCAGGCGCTGCGGGAGACGCGGCTCGGCGCGATCGTCCTCGCGCGCGGCCGCTGGGAGGACGCGCCCCCCGGATCCCTCGCGCGCGGCATGGCCGAGGGCGTCAGGGCCATGGGGCTGTCCTGCCTCGAATGGACGAGCGCTGCCGTGGCGCTGCGCCAGCGCGTGGCCTTCCTCGCGCGCCACGATCCGCAGGGCGGCTGGCCCGGCATGTCGGACGAGGAACTGCTCGCCAGCCTCGAGGACTGGCTCGGCCCCGACCTCGCGGGCTGCACGCGGCGCGCGCATCTCGCGCGGGTCGACGTCCATGGCGCGCTGATGCGGCGCGTCGACTGGCGCCTGCGACGAAGGCTCGACGAGGAGGCGCCGACGCATGTCCAGGTCCCGACGGGATCGCGCATCCCGGTCGACTACGCCGACCCCGCCGAGCCCGCGCTCGAGGTCCGGCTGCAGGAGATGTTCGGTGCCCCGATGGGACCGCGGATCTGCGGCGGGCGCGTGGCGCTCACGCTGCGCCTGCTCTCACCCGCCGGCCGGCCGATCCAGGTGACGCGCGACCTCGCGGGCTTCTGGGCGGGCAGCTACGCGGATGTCCGGCGCGAGATGCGCGGTCGCTATCCGCGCCATCCCTGGCCCGACGACCCGCTCGCGGCGGCACCGACGCGCCGCGCCAAGCCCCGCGGCACCTGAGCGCAGCCGCCCGGCGCGCGCGGCTTGGCCTAGGCGCGCGCGAAAGTCTATGATCGGCCCATGACCGATGCTGGCGGATCGACCGGGCGCGAGACTGCCCAAGCGCCCACGCCGACGCGCCGCGCAGCCGGCTGGGCGGTGCATGCGCTGACCGCGAGCGGCGCGTTCCTCGGCCTTCTCTCGATGCTGGAGATCGTTCGCGGCGACGCCCGCGGGGCGCTGCTCTGGCTCGGGGTCGCGCTGGCCGTCGACGGGCTCGATGGCCCCATGGCGCGACGCCTGCGCATCCGCGACGTCATCCCCAAGGTCGACGGCGCCGTGCTCGACCTGGTGGTCGACTACCTCACCTACGTCCTCGTGCCGGCGATCTTCATCTACTGGTTCGCCCTGCTCCCGCCGGACTGGAGCCTTGCCGGGGCCGGGTTCATCCTCGTCACGTCGCTCTACTGCTTCGCCAACATCGACATGAAGACCACGGACAACTACTTCGTGGGCTTCCCGGCGATCTGGAACGTCGTGGCGCTCTACATGTGGGTCCTCGACAGCCCGCCCGCGATCAACGCCTTCGTGGTGCTCGCGCTGGGCATCCTCACCTTCGTCCCGATGAAGTTCGTCCACCCCATCCGCGTGCGCGACCGCCGCGAGCTCACCTACGCGGCGATGCTCGCCTGGACCGCCTGCAGCCTCGGCCTCGTGCTCGTCGACAGGCAGGCGCCCTGGCTGCTGTGGCCGTGGCTCGGCGCCTCGGCCTGGCTCGCCTTCGTCAGCCTGCGGCGGACCTTCATGGGAGCCTCCGGCGACGCCGCCTGATCAGCGTTCGTGGAACGCGCCGGCGAGCGAGGCGTAGATCGGCGTCAGCAGGTATTCGAGGACGGATCGGCTTCCCAGCCTGATGTCCGCCTGCAGCACCATGCCCGGCAGCAGCGGGTTCCGCTCCGGGACGTCGCCGACGCCCGGCTTCTCGAAGGTCACGAAGCCCCGGTAGAAGACCTGGCCGTCGCCCTCCTGAAACGTGCTGGCGGAGATGCCGCTCAGCGTGCCGGCGACGACGCCATAGCGCGCGAAGTCGTAGGTCGAGACCTTCGCCGTCACGTCCTGGCCAACGCGCACGTGCCCGATGTCGCGCGGCGAGATCTTGACCTCCGCGATCAGGCCCTCGTCGATGGGCACGACCTCGGTGACCTGCGCGCCCGGCGGGACGACGCCGCCGATGGTGCGGAACCTCAGGTCCTTGACCACGCCACGGACCGGCGAGCGGATCTCGAGCCGCGTGACCCGGTCCACCGCGCGGGCGATGCCCTCGCGCACCTGGGCGAGCTCGGCGGAAAGACGGCCCATCTCGGCGAGCGAGTCGCTCGCGAGCCGGGCCTCGGTCTCGACGAGCCGCGCCTGCGCCTCGGCGATCGCCTCCTCGGCGCGCCGCATGTTGGTGACGGCCTGCGCCACCTCGCCGCGCAGCCGCGCGGACTCGCGCTCGGTCTCGAGGTAGAGGAGCCGGGAGACGAGGCCTGCCTTCAGGAGCTTGAGCCGCATCTCGAGCGTCTCGCCGATGATCTCCGACTGGCGCACGAGCGCGGCGTGCTGCGCCTGCAGGGTCGCGAGTTCGGCGCGGCGCGTGGCGACCTGTCGCTCGAGCACCTCGCGCTGCGTCTCGCGGGCGCGGACCTGCGTCTGCAGCACCGCCTCCTGGTCCATGACGAGCTGCTGCGAGCCGGAGAGCTGCGCCGGCCGCCGCTCCGCGAAGGCGCGCAGGCGCTCGACCTGCAGGGCGAGGCCGCTTTCCCGCGCACGCAGCTGGTCGAGCTCGGCCTGCATGCCGGTCGGGTCGAGGCGGAGGATGACCTCGCCACGCTCGACGAGCCTGCCCTCCGAGGCGCGGATCTCGCGCACGATGCCGCCCTCGAGGTGCTGGATCGACTGCACCATCGACACGGGCACGACCTGCCCGGTCGCCATCGCGACCTTCTCCACCTGCGTCATGCTCGACCAGAGCATGACCATGCCGAACAGGGTCACCCCGACCAGGATGGTCAGCATCGCGCCGCGCGGCGGCCTGCCTTCCTCCAGCGCGATCGCCTGGGACAGGAAGCGCATCTGGCCCCGCGGCGGCGGGCCGCGACGGCCGCGGCGCTGCGGTGCGTGGACTGCCGTGCTCATCGTCCGCTTCCCTTCATCATCATCCCCAGGAACTCCGCCGCGGGCATCTCGCGCGCGACGCGGCCCTCCTGGAGGACCACCACGCGATCGCAGAGCCGCATGTGGCTCGGGCGATGCGTCACCATCACGACCGTCCTGTCGCCGCGCAGCCGCGGCAGGAGCGCCCGGAGCGCGGCGTCGCCGCGCTCGTCGAAGGACTGGCCGGGCTCGTCGAGAAGAAGCACGGGCGCCCGCGACAGCAGCGCCCGCGCGAGGGCGAGCCTCTGCACGAGCCCGGCCGGGAGCTTCGCCGTGCGCTGGTCGCCCAGCTTGGTGTCGAGCCCGTTGCGCAGCGCCATCACCTCGTCGAGCGCGCCCGCGTCGGACAGCGCCGCGCGCAGCGCCTCGTCCGAGGCGAGAGGATCGGCGAGGCGCAGGTTCTGCTCGATCGTGCCGTGGAAGAAGTGGCAGGCCTGCGGCAGGTACGAGATCGCGCGCTGCAGGTCGCCGGGCGGCAGCTGGCGGATGTCGACCCCGTCGACGGTCACGGCGCCGGACTGGGGCTGGTAGGCGCCGGCGAGGATGCGCAGCAGCGTCGACTTGCCCGAGCCGCTCGCGCCGACGACCGCGACGACCTCGCCCGCCTTCGCGGAGAAGTCGGTCGCCATGATCGCGGGGTCGCCCTCGGCGCGGTAGCGGTGGCTCACCCGCGCGGCGCGCAGGTCGCCGCGGAACTGGCGGTCCGCGAGCGCGGGCTGGCGTGGCTGGGCGGCCGCGCGGGCCGGCTTGAGGCGCATCAGGGCGTCGACATGCGCGAGCGTGCGCAGCACCTGCTCCGCGCGCGGCAGCAGCACGAGCATCGCCTGGAGCGGAGAGGTGACGCGCCAGAGGATGGCCATGGTCGCCACAAGCGCGCCGATCGTCATGGTGCCGGCGAGCACCCGGCCGATGCCGAGCGCGAGGCAGGCCACGGCGGCGGCGAGCACGACGAGCTGGCTCGTGGTCTGCAGCAGCAGCGACAGGCGCTGCGCGCGGTCGCCGAGCGCGGCGGTCTCGGCCGAGACGTTGCGGTAGCGCTCGAGCCACACGCCCTCGGCGCCGGCGTGGCGGATCGCCCCCATGCCGGCGAGCATCTCGACCAGGAAGGCCTGGCGATGCGCGCGCGCGCGCGAGGCGGCGGCGATCGCGCGGTTGACGGGGCCGAGCGCGAGCCATCCCGCCAGCACGAAGACCAGCAGCACGGCGAGCGGCACGAGCGCGAGCGGGCCGGCGACCCAGGCCAGCGCGACGATCGCGATCGCCACGAAGGGGATCTCCAGCAGCAGCTGGGCCAGCGGCCCGGTGAAGAACTCGCGGATGCCCTCGAACTCGCGCAGCCGCGCGACCTGCACGCCCACCGCGACGTTCTCCGTCATCGAGAGCGGCAGCGCGAGCAGCTGGCGTAGCGTCGCCGCGCCGACCAGGCGGTCGATCCGGGCGGCGACATAGGCGACCGCCCGGGCGCGCAGCGCGCGCAGGGCGGCGTCGCATGCGAAGAGCGCGAACAGCCCGGCGCAGAGATGGGCGAGGAAGTCGGTCGCGCGGGTCGCGATGACCTTGTCGTAGACGAGGATCGCCGCGAGCGAGCCCGCGAGCGTGACGGCATCGACGAGGAGCGTGGTGGCGGCGAGCTGCCAGAACAGGGGGCGGAAGCGCGCGGCGAGCGCGCGCATGAAGCGCGGTTCGTCCGCCGGGGCCTCCGCGCGCAGGCGTGGCGCGACGACATAGGCCGTGCCGCGCAGGGCGCCGACGCCTATCTCCGCCGCCTCGCCGGAGCCCGGCGAGAGCACGAGGGCGCGGCTGCCGCGCGGCTCCACGACGACCATGGGCCGGCCGTCGCGCGAGACGAAGAGGCAGGGCGCGAGGCCGGGATCGAGGTCGGAGAGCCTGATCTCGAGCGGCGTCGTCGGGAAGCCGAGCTCGGCGAGCACGCCGCGCAGCTCGACGAGGTCGAGGTCCTGGGCGAGATGGGGCAGCGCCTCGCTCACGCGCCTGCGCCCGCCCTTGAATCCGAGCGCGTCGAGCAGCGGGACGAGGCACGCGGCGAAGGGCGAGACGGCGCTCATGTCCCCTACCCCGTCCCGGCGCAACGCCTCGGCCAGCGGCTCCGGGAGCCGCATGGCGGAGGGGCCGGTCCCGGCGATCTCCAGCCTGCCCGCGCTCATGCCGCGCTCCCCGCGCCGCGATGCGCGCCGGGCGCCGGATCCCAGGGGGCGAGCACGCCACCGTCGAGGCGGAAGCTGCGATCGGCGAGCGCCAGCAGGGATGGCCTGTAGGTCACCATGACGACCGTCACGCTGCCCTTCAGCCGGCGCAGCATCTGCTGGAGGCGCGTGTCGCTCTCCTGGTCGAAGGCCATGTTGGCCTCGTCGAAGAGCACGATGCGCGGCCGCGTCACGAGCGCGCGCACGAGCGCGATCGCCTGGCGTATGCCGGCGGGCAGCTGGTCGAGGGTCGAGGAGTCGATCCGGGTCTCGTAGCCGCCGGGCAGGCGCGAGACGAAGCCATCGATTCCGAGTTCGGCGGCGAGGCGCAGCGCCTCCTCGGCATGCTCGGGCCCGCGGAACATCGTGAGGTTCTCGAGGATCGTGCCCTCGAACAGCGTCGAGACCTGCGGCAGGTAGTTGACCGCGGTGGAGAAGCTCGCCCGGTCGATCCCCGCCAGCGGCTGGCCGTCGATGAGCACGCGGCCATGGTCCGGGACCAGCGCGCCGCAGGCCAGCTGCAGCAGCGTCGACTTGCCCGAGCCGTTGCCGCCGGCGATGCCGACCAGCTCGCCCGGCGCGACGTCGAGCGTCACGCCGCGGACTACCGGCTGGCGGACGTCATAGGCGAAGTGCACGTCCTCGAGGGTCAGGCGTCCCTCGGCCACGGCGAGCGCGTCGCCGCCATAGCCGGTCTCGAGGGGGGTGTCGAACAGCGCCTCGAGGCGTTCGTGCGCGACGCGGATCGCCTGCAGGTGCGTCCAGATCCCGACGGCCCGGATCATCGGCTGCAGGGCGCGGCCGGCGAGCATCGTGCAGGCCGCGAGGCCACCGATGGTGAGCTCCTCCGAGAGCACGAGCAGGCTGCCTGCGGCGGCTACCGCGAAGGACGTCACCTGCATGAAGCCCGCGCCGATGCCCTGCGCGACGCCGCTCAGCAGCGACGTCCTGAAGACCGTGCGCGACACGGCGTCCATCAGCCGCTCGTAGCGGCGCATCATCAGCGCCTCCATCCCCAGGGCCTTGGCCGTGTGGATGCCCGCGAGCAGCTCGATGATGAAGTTCATGCGCCGGTCGTCGATCGCCGCGCGCTCGGAGAGCGCCGCGCGCAGGCGCCTGCCCGCGACGAAGGCGCAGGCGCCGAACATCAGCAGCGCCAGGAGCGGCACCGCGACGAGCGGGCCCGCGATCAGCTGGACGAGGAGGAGGAAGAGAAGCGCGAAGGGAAGGTCGACGAACACGACCGGCCCGTGGTTGGCGTAGAAGTCGCGCAGCTGGTCGACCGCGGCGAGGCGGTCGAGGCTGACGCCGATCGGCGCGGTGTCGGTGATCGACTGGTCGGCGTGGAGCAGGCGATCGACCGCGGCGTTGCCGACGCGGAACTCGTAGCGCGCGCCCGCCCAACCGGCGATCGCGGCGCGCGCCGTGCGCAGCAGCGCGTCGAGCGCGAAGGCGAGCCCGAGGCCGATCACCAGCAGCGCGAGCGTGTCGACAGACTGGTTGGGTATGACGCGGTCGTAGACCTGCAGCAGGACGACGGGAAGCGCGAGCGACAGCAGGTTGATGACGATCGTCGCTGACAGCACGGGCGGCGAGAGGATGAGGCGCAACCCCTCGCGCGCGGGCCTGTCGACGGGCCGACGGCCGCGCGCGCGCCGGGGCGCCCTGGCGCGCGCGGCGGTCACGAGGCGTGCCCCGCCGCGATCGCCACGCGATCACCGGGCGCCGGGGTCCAATGGACGTCCATCGGACCGGATGCTGCACAAACGCGATTGAGATCTGGTTAACGAAACCGGGATCCTACGGCAAATCAGCGAAATTCTGGCCGTTTGTCGCCTGCGCCGGGCCTAGCCGGCGCAACGCTTCCAGGACTGGAAGCTCCGACCATCGGCGATGCGCCCATCGAGGAACACGCCAGCCGAGGTGAGTTCGCCCTCCTTCACGAGCCGCCAGCGCAGTTCCTGGCGGATCGTCCCCTCCATCGTCACGACAAGCAATTCGCCCGCGCGGGAATAGGCCGGCTTCCGCCAGCCCCCGAGAGGATTGTTGCCCACGAGCAGGCCGGCTCGCTCGGGCGAGAAGGACCACACGTAGCGATTGTCCTGGCAGTCCCCGGGATCAACCGCCCATCGACCGGCAAGCGCCGCCGCGGGATCCGGCTCCGCCTGCTGCGCCGAAGCGCCCGCCGAAGGCGCCGCGCAGCAGCCGAGCAGCAGCACGACGGTGGACGCCCGCAGGCCAGTTCCGGCTATCCTGTCGCGCGTTTCATCCATGATGCCGTCCGAGCGTCGCACGGGTTCCCGCATGCATCCAGCATGGTCCATCGCCGCAGCCATCGCCATCGTTGCCACGATGGCGCCGGCTCGCGCGCTGGAGACCCCGCTGCCCGAGGTGGTGCTGCCCGAGGCCGCGCGGGCACGCCCCTTCCCGCAGGTCTTCGGCACCAGCGAGACGGCGGGCAGCAACCTCGTCGCCTTCCGCCGCTGGGGCGGCGTGATCGAGCGCAGCATCCATGAATGGCTGGGCTATGGCGATCCCTGCTCGGCCAGGCTCGCGGGCAAGTGCACGACGGGCGAGTGGCGCCAGCTCGTCGCGCGCCTCGCGGACAAGCCGCGTCGCGAGCGCATCGACAAGGTCAACGCGTTCTTCAACCGCATCCCCTACGTGGTCGACGCCTCGAACTGGGGCGTGGCCGACTACTGGGCGACGCCGCTGCAGTTCCTGTCGCGCGCGGGCGACTGCGAGGACTACGCGGTCGCCAAGTACGTGACGCTGCGCCAGCTTGGATTCTCCAGCGACGAGATGCGCGTCGTCGTCCTCGACGACACCAACCTGCGCGTCCCCCATGCCATCCTCACGGTGGTCGACGGCGACCGGCTGCTGGTGCTCGACAACCAGATCCCGGACGTCGTCGATTCGAAGCGCATCCTGCATTACAAGGCCATCTACTCGATCAACGAGAACCGCTGGTGGCTCCACAAGAAGTGAGGCCGGGCCTCAGATCACGAGGCCCCCGTTCACGTGCAGCGCCTGGCCGGTGACGTAGGCCGCCGCCGGCGAGCACAGGAAGCCGATCGCCGCCGCAACCTCCTCGGGCTTGCCCACGCGGCCGAGCGGTATGCGGGCGAGGCTCGCGCGCCATTGCTCGGGCGTCATCGCGCTGACGGTGCCCGCGTCCTTCGCGATCGCGCCCGGCACCACGCAGTTCACGGTGATGCGCTGCGGCGCCAGCTCGATCGCCAGCGCCCGCACCATGCCCTCGAGCCCGCCCTTGGCCGCCGCCGAGGCGAGGAAGACGGGTGCGTCGGTCCGGAAGCTGTGGGCGACGAAGGAGCCGACGGCGACGACGCGCGGGTCCGAGCCCGCGGCGAGCGGCGAGCGCGCCGCGCGCGCGAGCCGCAGGAAGCCGGTGCCGATGACGCGCAGCGATTCCTCGAAGCGCTCGGGCGTGAGGTCGTCCAGCCCGGTGCGGTCCGCGTAGCCGGCATTCGCGACCAGCACGTCGAGGCCGCCGAAGCGCTCGACCGCGGTCGCGACCAGGGCCTCGGCCGTTCCGGGCTGCGCGAGGTCGCCCATGGCGACGACCGCCTGGGCGCCGCGCGCGCGCAGTTCGGCGGCGACGCGTTCCGCGCCTTCGGCGTTCGACCGGGCATGCACGACGAAGGCGCTGCCGGGGCCCGCGAGCAGCCTGCAGGTCGCGGCGCCTATTCCGCTCGATGATCCGGTGACGAGATGGCGTCGCATGCGTCCGGCCCTCCTGGCGCCACGAGGACGGGCGAAGGCACCGACCCGTGCGACCGGCGCCAGATTGCGACGGACCCGGCCGGGGCCGGTAGGCTTTTCCACTTCCGCGCGCCGAGCGGCTGTCCCTGGTCCCGGCTGCCGGACTCGAACCGGCACGGCCATGGGCCTTTGAATTTTAAGTTCAATGCGTCTACCGATTCCGCCAAGCCGGGAGGCCGGGACGCGGCGACACTAGAGCGCGGCGGAGGATGCGTCCAAGGCGGCGTCAGTCGAGCCCGATGGCATCGGACAGGTCCGCGCCATCGAGCCGCATGCCCTCGATGCGCGCGCCCGCGAAGGAGGCCCGGCGCAGCTGGGCGCCCGAGAGGTCGGCGCCGCGCAGGTCGGCGCCCGCGAAGCTCGCCCCATTGAGCCGCGCGCCGCGCAGCAGGCATCCCTGGAGCATCGCGCCGTCGAAGCGCGCGCGCTCGACGCGCGACGGCATGCGCCGGCCGCCATGGTCGATCAGGTCGAGCGGCGAGAGGTCCGCGTCGGAGAGGTCGGCGCCCGACAGCGTCGCGCGCGACAGGTTCACCCCGCGCATGTCCGCCTTGACCAGGCGCACGCCGCGCAGGTCGGCATGGGACAGGTCGCACATGGCCAGCTGCGCGCCCGCGAGGTCGGAATCGCGCAGGACGACATGCGACATCAGCGCCGCGGCGAGCTCGGCGCCGGCCAGCTGGCTGCGCAGGAGCACCGCGCGCGAGAGGTCCGCGCGCGCGCCATCGCGCCCGCCGCTGCGCATCCAGTCCCGATGCGCCGACAGGATGCCGGGGAGGCGCGCGATCAGGCCCTCGTCGCTGCGCGCGAGGTTCGTCTCGCGAAGCTCCGCGGCCTCGTAGGCCTCCGCGTCGACGATCGCGCCGGAGAGGTCCGCGCCCTTGAAGCTCGCGCCGGCGAAGACGACGGCGCTCAGGTCGGCCTCGCGCAGCGACGCGCCGGAGAAGTCGCCGCCGGAAAGGTCGGCGCCGGAGAGGATCGCGCCGGACAGCACGGCGTTGCGCATGTCGGCCTTCGCCAGGCTCGTGCCGCGAAGGTCGGCATCCGTCAGGTCGGTCTGCAGCGCCATGACGCTCGCCAGGCGCGCGTTCATGACGCGCGCGCGATGCATCGTCGCGCGGGTGAGCTCGGTAGGCGCGGGCGGCAGCCTGGTCGCCGGCCCGGACGCGTCGCCGCGCACGATCGCCGCCTCGCGCAGGTCGGCGTCGACGAGCACGGCGTCGGCGAGGTCCGCGCCACGCAGGCACGCGCCGCGCAGGTCCGCGCCCGTGAGGTCGGCGCCATCGAGCCGGGCCATGCGCAGGTCGGCGCCGGTCAGGTCGGCGCCGGTCAGGCGCGCCTGGCCGAGGCGCCCATAGGCGAAGCGCGCGCCGGCAAGGCGCGCATGGCGCAGGTCGATCGCCGTCAGGTCGAGTTCGCCGAGGTCGGCATGGGACAGGTCCGCGCGTTCGCCATGTGCGTCGCCGCGCAGGAAGCGCTGGTGCATGTCGACCTGGCGCGCGAGCTGGCCGGGCGTCAAGCGCCTCCAGTCCGTCCTGCGCTCCTCGGGCTGCGTTCCCATTCGCTCGTTCCTGTCCGCTTGGCGGCCATGCTGGCCGCTCGTGCGTCGAATGTGCGCGGCCCGGCGTTAAAGGGGGGTTAAGGCCCGGCCTGCGCCGGGGGATCCTCGCTCGGCTGGCCGCCGAGGCGAACCATCAGGTCGCGTACCTCGGTCGTGGCGGCGGCGAGGCGCGCCGCGTCCGTCCCGCGCAGCACGATCGCCGCCCCGGCCCTGCCAAGGCGCATGTAGGGATAGCTGCCGATCTCGACGTCGCCATGGGCGTCCTGGATCGCGGCGAGCCCGGCGGCCATCGCCCCCTCCGGCAAGTCGCAATTCAGCGTGCGGGACAGCATTGGCGGGCCTCCGGCGAGCTGCCCGCGCAG
>JBEGVV010000094.1:0-8055 GCA_041178225.1 Pseudomonadota bacterium
GCTGCGCCGCCACGCCGGCTACGACCACGGCTACTACTTCATCCAGAGCTTCGTCGCGGACCACCTCGCCCACCACGCCCGCCAGCTCGGCTGAGCGCGCGAAGCCCCTCTCCGGCACCACCCCTCCCCGCCGCCGCGCCACCCCTCCCATCCGCGCTTCGCGCGAACGGGAGGGGAGCCGGGCCGCTCCATCCACGCAAGCGCGGACGGGAGGGGAGCTAGCCTGGCTCCTCCCCCGGCCGCGCGGCAGCGCGGGTGGGGGAGGTGGCGCGCGCCGAAGGCGCGCGACGGAGGGGGCATGTGCCCCCTGACGCGGCGAGCGGTCGGTGCGGGACCGAAGGCGCCGCCCCGTCGCCTGCATCCCGGCCCGGTCGGACGTCGCTTCAGCCGCCGAAGTCGCGCGCCCGCGCGCGCAGCGACTGGTCCTGCGCAAGCTTGAAGCGCAGCACGCGCTGCGTTGGCCCGTAGGGCACCTCGTCGACGACCGCCACGTAGCGCGGCAGCTTCGCCGGCGCGAGGCGCGCGCGCAGATGCGCGTGCACCGCCTCCGCCGACAGCGACGCCCCGGCGCGCGGCACGACCGCGAGCAATATGTCGTCCTCGCCCAGATCCGAGGGCACCGCGACCGCGGCGGCCTCGCCGACATCGGGGCAGGAGAGCGCGGCCTGGTCGATCTCCGCGGCGGCGACGTTCTCGCCCCGCCGGCGGATCATGTCCTTGTCGCGCGCGACGAAGGCGAAGGTGCCGGCGGAGACCTCGCGCACGCGGTCGCCGGTCACGAAGAAGCCCTCGCGGAAGGCCGCGCGCGTCTGGTCCGGCGCCTCGAAATAGCCCTGCATCGCGAGCTCGGTGCGCACCAGGAGCGTCCCCGCCTCGCCCGGCGCGACGTCGCGCCAATCCTCGTCGACGACGCGCAGTTCGCCGAAGGCGCGTCCGTCGGGGTGCCGGCACACGCGGCCCATCGTGCCCGGCACCGGCTCGATGCCGAAGGGCTGGGCCAGGATGCCGGGGACCTCGGACATGCCGTAGCCCTCCGCGATCCAGCGCACGCCGAACTCCTCGCGGAAGACACGCTGCACGTCCGCGGGCATCGGGACGCAGTAGACGCGGTCGAGCGCGTGGCCGGCCACGAACTCGGCGCGCGGGCGCAGCGCCAGGATCTTGCCGATCGAGCCCAGCATGTTGACCTGCGTGGCGCCGCTCGCGGCGACGAGCGGCCAGAAGCGCGAGGCGCTGAACCGCCCCCCCAGCACCAGCGTCGCGCCCGCGGCCAGCGCGCCGCCCAGCGAGTAGAACAGCGCGTTCACGTGGAACATCGGCAGGATGCACAGCATGCGGTCGTCGGGCTGCAGCCATTGCCTCTCGACGAAGCCCTCGCCCGCGACCACGAAGCTGCGATGCGCGTGCATCACGCCCTTGGGCACGCCGGTCGTGCCGGAGGTGAAGAGAACGAGGCACGTGTCCGCGGGACCGGGCCGGGGATGGCTCGCGGGCAGGCGCGGCGCGTCGTCGAGCCCCGCGAAGGCCACGGCCATGTCGATCAGCCTCGCCTGCGTCCCGGCCGCGGCCTCGCGCGCGAGCGACGCCTGCGCCGCCCCGTGCAGGACGAGGCGCGGCCGGCTTCGCGACACGACCTGCGCGGCCTCGGGTGGCCTGAGGTCCGGGTTGACCGGCACGAAGACGGCGCCTAGCCGGCAGGTCGCGAAGAGCGCGGTCACCATCGCCGCGTCCGTCGCGGAGACCACGGCGACGCGATCCCCGTGCCCGACGCCGGCGTCGCGGAGGAGCGCCGCCGCGGCTGCGACGCGCGCGGCGAAGGCGCCGTAGGAGGTCTCGCGCCCGTCCTCGACCAGGAAGGCACGTCCCGGGCCGGCGGCCACGCGCGCGTCGAGCGCGGCGTCGAGCGTCGCCGCGTGCGCGCCATGGCGCGACAGGACCTCGGCGGGCCGGAGCGGCGCGGGCATGGCCCTGCTCATCCCTTCGCCGGCGGCAAGCGCCCGAGCTCGACCAGCACCTCGCGCGCCGCGCGGAAGGCGTCGATGGCGGCCGGGAAGCCGCAATAGACGGCCGTCTGCAGCAGCACCTCGCGGATCTCCTCGTTGGTGCAGCCATTGTTCACGGCGCCACGCAGGTGGATCCGCAGCTCGTGCGGGCGGTTGAGCGCCGCGAGCATGGCGAGGTTGACGAGGCTGCGCGTGCGCGGCGGCAGTTCCTCGCGCGTCCAGACCTGGCCCCAGGCGAAGGAGGTCACCAGGTCCTGCAGCGGCCGCGAGAACTCGTCCGCGGAGGCGAGCGCCTTCTCCACGTACGCGTCGCCCAGAACGGCCTTGCGCATCGCCAGCCCGCGCTCGAAGTCCTGCTCGTCCATCTCGTCCTCCCCTTCCCCAGGATCCGTCAGCGTCGCCTGGCCGGCGGCAGCGGCCGCTCCATGAACGCCACCAGCAGGATCAGCAGGCCGATGACGAAGGTCAGCACCAGGAAGACATCGGCGAAGCTCATCACCAGTGCCTCGCGCCGCGCAAGCTCCGCGAGGCGGCGCAGCGCGACCGCCTCGGCATCGACCGCGCCGCGCGCGAGGCCCGCGCCAAGGCGCGACAGCGCCTCCGTCGCCGCGTCGCTGCTCCAGGTCACGTGCTCGCGCAACCTCGCGTAGTGCAGGTCCGTGCGCGTCCCGATCATCGTGTTGATCAGCGCGAGGCCGATCGCCCCGCCGAGGTTGCGCATCAGGTTGTAGAGCCCCGCCGCGTTCTTCAGCCGGTCCACCGGCAGCGTGCCGAGCGCGAGGTTGTTGATCGGGATCATGCAGAACATGAGCGAGCAGCCGCGGAAGACCTGAGGCAGGAGCAGTTCCCAGAAGTCCCAGTCGCGCGTGATCCAGGTCATCTGCCAGGTGCTCGCCGCGAAGCCGCCGAAGCCCAGCAGGAGCATCACGCGCGGGTCGACGACCGAGACGATGCGGTTGGCGAGCGGCGCGCAGAGCAGCATGCAGATGCCGGTCACGAACATCGTCTCGCCGATCATCAGCGGGGTGAAGCCGCGCACCCGCGCGAGGTAGAGCGGGAAGAGGTAGGTGAGGCCGAAGAGCCCCACGCCCATCACCAGCGAGAACATCGAGCCGAGCGCGAAGTTGCGGTTCGCGAAGGCGCGCAGGTCGACGATCGGCTCGGTCGCCGAGAGGACCCGCGCGAAGAAGAGCAACCCCGCCGCGGCCGCGAGCGCGGCGAAGCCCGTGACGACGTCGCTGTCGAACCAGTCGCGCAGCGGCCCCTCCTCCAGCACGTACTGGAGCGAGCCCAGGAAGACCGCCATGAAGGCGAGCCCCCACCAGTCGAAGTCGCGGAACAGCGCCCAGTTCGGGCGGTCGTGGTCGATCAGCAGGGCGCCCGCGAGCGTCACGAGGATCCCCGGCACGATGTTCACGTAGAAAAGCCAGTGCCACGAGAACATCTCGGTGAGCCAGCCGCCGACGGTCGGCCCGATCGTCGGCGCGAAGGGCACGACGAGGCCCATCAGCGGCATGATGCGCGCGCGCTGCGAGAGCGGGAACATCGCGTAGGAGGCGGCGAAGGTCGTCGGGATCATCCCGCCGCCGATGAAGCCCTGGACCGCGCGCCAGAGCACCATCTCCTCGATCGTGGTCGCGGTGCCGCAGAGGAAGGAGGCGATGGTGAAGCCGCCCGCCGAGAAGGTGAACATCCAGCGCGTCGAGACGATGCGCGACAGGAACCCCGAGAGCGGGATCATGATGACCTCCGCGATCAGGTAGCTCGTCTGCACGTAGGCGATCTCGTCGGCGCTCGCCGCGAGGCCGGCCTGGATCTCGGTCAGGGACGCGGAGACGATCTGGATGTCCAGGATCGCCATGAACATCCCGAAGACCATGGCGAGGAAGGCAAGGAGCCGGCGCGGCGGGATACCAGCCTCGGTGCCTGGCGCGCCGCCGGCCCCGCTCATCGGCGCGCGGCCGCGAGGCCGGCCGGCCGCCCGTCGCCGGGGTCGCGCGTGTCGATGCGCACGACGACCGACAGGCCCGGCCGCAGCAGCCCAGCGGGATCGGCGTCCGCAGGCACCGCGATGCGCACGGGCACGCGCTGCACGATCTTCGTGAAGTTGCCGGTCGCGTTCTCCGGTGGCAGCAGGCTGAAGACCGCGCCCGAGGCCGGGGAGAAGGCGACGACCTGGCCGTCGATCGGCGCCCCCGGCAGGGCGTCGACCTCGATGCGCGCGTGCTGGCCGGGCCTCAGCTTGCCGAGCTGGGTCTCCTTGAAGTTGGCGTCGATCCAGAGCCCCTGCGCCGGGACGAGGGACAGCAGCCGCGCGCCGGGCTGCACCCATTCGCCCTGCTGCACGGCGCGGTTGCCCACCGTGCCGTCGAAGGGCGCGCGGATCGTCGCGAAGCCGCGATCGCGCTCCGCGCGCGCGAGGGCGACGGCGAGTTCCGAGAGCAGGCGCTCGGCCTCGGCCGTCTCGGCATCGGCCACGTCGATGCGTGCGCGCGCGGTCGCGAGCGCGGCCTCGGCCGAGGCGAGCACCGCCGCGGCGCGGTGGCGTTCCGCCTGCGCCTGGTCGAGGCGGCTGCGGCTGGCGAAGTCGCGCGCGGCCAGCGCCGCGTAGCGGGCGAGCTCGGCCGAGGCAAGCTCCAGCGCGGCGCGCGCGCCGGCGATGTCCGCCGCGACCTGCTCCGCCGCGGCGCGCGCGGCATCGGCCTGGCGCGAGAGCCGTGCCACGGTCGCCTCCTGGCTGGCGATGCGGCCGCGCGCCGCCTCGATCGCGAGGACGAGGTCGCCGTCGTCCAGCCGCACGACGACGTCGCCCGCGCGCACGCGGTCGCCGTTGCGCACCTCGATCGCGGCGACATGGCCGGCGACCTTGCTCGCGAGCGTGGCGACGTCGGCGCGGACATAGGCGTCGTCCGTGGTCGCGAGGAACCGGCCATCGGTCCACCAGCGCCATGCCGCGTCGCCGCCCGCGGCAAGCCCCGCGACCACGAGAAGCAGAAGCAGGCCGCGCAGGGCGAGGCGCGATGCACGACGCGCGCGGCCGCCCGCGGGCGGTGCCTCCGGCGCCCGGGCGGCGGGAGCCTGCAGCGGCACGGGTTGCGGCGGAGCGGTCGCCGGAGGAGCAGGCTCCTCGATGCTTCGGACTGGCTTCACCCCGCCATGATAGCGCGGCCCCCCGCTCCCTGCCCGTCCATCCCGGCAGGGGAGCGATGCGTCACGCGGAGAGGGCCGCGAGGTCCGGGAGCGGTCGCGCGAGGACCGGGTCGGAGGCCATCGCCTTCTCCAGCGCGAGGGCGACGGACAGGACCTTCGCATCGCCGCCATGCGGCCCGACGACCTGCAGGTGCATCGGCGTCCCCGTCGGCTCCAGCCCGCAGGGGATGGAGATCGACGGGTGGCCGGTGAGCGTCACGCCATAGGCCATCGACAGCCAGTGGAAATAGGTGCGCATCGGCTTGCCATCGACTTCCTCGGGGTAGAGGCGCTCGATCTCGAACGGCGGCACCGTGACCGCCGGGCAGACCAGCACGTCGTGGTCGCGGAAGAACTCCTGGAACGCGCGGAAGATCCTGGTCTGCCGCGCATGCGCGCGCGCCACGTCGGCCGCCGACTGGCCAAGCCCCTGCTCCACGTTGGCGACGATGTTGGGCCCGAGCAGGTGGCGGCGCGTGCGGTAGTTCTCCAGGTGCGCGGCGAGGAAGTTCTGCGCGCGGATGACCTCGAAGGTCTCGTCCGCCCCGGCCATGTCCGGGTCGCGCCACGCGCATTCCCGGAACCAGCCGCCGATGCGGGCGACGCGGTCCTGGAACGCCGCGCGGATGCGCGGGTCGAGGATCGCGAAGCCGAGGTCGGCCGAGGCCGCGAGGCGCAGGCGCGAGAGGTCGGCCGGGACCGGCGGGCGGAGCAGGTCGGGATCGACGCCATGCGCGTGCGGGTCGGCGCCGTCGGAGCGGACCTGCGCCGAGAGCAGCAGCGCGGTGTCCGCGACGTCGCGCCCCATCGGGCCCTGCACGGAGATGTTGGTCCAGCCGAGCGCGCGGCGCTCGGTCGGCACGGTGCCCGGCGAGACGCGGAAGCCGACGATGCCGCAGAACGCCGCCGGCGTGCGCAGCGAGCCGCCGGTGTCCGAGCCCGTGCAGATCGGCAGCATCGACGCCGCGAGCGCGACCGCCGAGCCGCCCGACGAGCCACCGCAGATGCGCGCGGTGTCGAAGGGATTGCGCGTCGGCCCGTAGACGGGATTGTTCGTGTTGGCGCCGGCGCCGAACTCCGGGACGTTGGTCTTGCCGACGACGATCGCGCCCGCGGCGCGGCACGCGGCGACCATGCGCTCGTCCTTCGCCGGCACGTGGTCCTTCCAGATCGGGGAGCCCCAGGTCGTGCGCAGGCCCTCCGTCTCGTTGAGGTCCTTCACGCCCAGCGGCAGGCCCTCCAGCACGCCCAGCGCCTCGCCGCGGCGGATGCGCGCCTCCGAGGCCCGCGCCTCCTCGCGCGCGCGCTCGTAGCAGGTCGCCGTCACGGCGTTGAGGCGGGGGTTCACGCGCGCGATCCGCGCGATGCAGGATTCGAGGACCTCGACGGGCGAGGCCTGCCGCGCGCCCATAAGGCGGCGCAGCTCGACGGCGGAGAGGTCGCAGAGCTCGGTGGACATGGACGGCCTCAGAGGCCCTTGGCGGCAGGGTCGTGCCACCAATGCGCGAAGGGGTTGGAGTGGAGGATGCGCTCGATCGTCTCGCTGGAGACCGGCGGGAGGCCGGAGCCGGCGACGACGCGGTTGACGCCGCGCAGCCCGGCGATCGATTCCTCGACCTCGGCGAAGGGGAAGTCCGTGCCCCAGAAGATCTTGTCGCGGCCGGCGATCGTGTATTCCTCGGCGGCCTTGAGGATGTTCCAGAACTGCCACGGCCGGTAGAAGAGCGCCGAGACCTCGCAGTACACGTTGGGCTGCTTGCGGGCGACGATGATGCACTCCTCGTACCAGGGGTGCCCCATGTGGGCCATGACCATCTTCAGGTCGGGATGGCGCCGCGCGACGTCGTCGACGTAGATGGCGCGCCCGTACTCGGCGACCGAGTTGGCCGCGAAGGTCGTCCCCATGTGCATGGTGAGCGGGATGTCGTGCTTCACCAGGTAGCGGTAGATCGGCTCCATCCGCGGGTCGTTCAGCGACACGCCGTTGTAGATCGGGCCGAACTTCACGCCCTTCAGCTTGAGGTCCTCGATCGCGTGGACGAGCAGGTCCATGCAGTCAGGCTGCCGCGGGTCGATGCAGGCGAAGCCGACGAACTTGCCGGGATACTTCGCGACCGCAGCGGCCGTCACCTCGTCGTCGCCGTCGATGCCCGCGCTGTCGCCATAGCGCAGCGAGAAGATGATCGCCTTGTCGACCTTCTCCATCGCCTTGTGGAGCGTGTCGGCGTCGGCCTTGATGCCGACAGAGCCAGGCCTCGCGAACTTCGTCTGCTCGCGGAACATCTCCGTGCAGTGGCGGTCTTCCCAGACATTGACGTGGCAGTCGACGATCATGCGGCCCTCCCGGCGGAAACCCTGCGCCATGCCAGCCAGGCGAGCGGCAGCACCCAGATCGCGATGGTGAGCGCGCCCAGCGTGCCGCCGATCGGCCGCGCGAACAGGCCCGTGACGTCGCCGCCGACCTTGATCATGGAGAGCAGGAAGTTCTCCTCGATCATCTTGCCGAGGACGAGGCCGAGGATCGCTGGCGCGGTCGGGATGCCGTTCTCCTCGAACAGGTAGCCGATGATCCCCATCACGAGCATGACCCAGACGTTGAACAGCGAGTTCTCGATCGCGAAGGAGCCAACGACGCAGAACAGCAGGATGACCGGCATCAGCACCTCGCGGGGCACCGACAGGATGCGTCGCGACGCCTTGATCATCGCCCAGCCGAACGGGATCATCAGCAGGTTGGCGAGGAAGAACACGATGAACAGGGCGTAGACCAGGTCCTGGCTGTTGATGAACACCGTCGGGCCGGGCTGCATCCCCTTCATGTAGAGGACGCCGATCACGATCGCCGTGATCGAATCCCCGGGGA
>JBEGVV010000095.1:0-37790 GCA_041178225.1 Pseudomonadota bacterium
TCGGAGATCCAGCAGAAATACCGCTGGGGCTATCGCTTCCTGAACATCGGCGACCCGTTGCACTACGGGCTGCGCGCGGTCGCGCAGCATGTCGGGACGCTGCGCGCGGACCCGGGCGGGAACAAGGCCGGGTGAGGCGGGCCGCCGGCCCCGTTGCGCCCGAGGAGTAATCCGGGCTCAGTAATCCGGGCTCCGTCCCGGGTTGCCCCGGACGAAGTCAGCCCGCCGCCAGCCGGCCGCGCGCGCCCTCGCGCGTGCCCGTGGCGGGCTCCAGCGTGCCCGCCGCGCCGAGGCCGGTCGGGGGCATGCCGGAATAGATGCTCTCGTACTGCCCGGCCTTCACGAGATATGTCTCGTGCCAGATGCCGACGTCGCCGCGCGCGTCGCGCGCGGCGCGGTTGAACGCCGCCCATGCCGGCTGGTGCAGTCCGTCGCGGTCCCTTGCATAGGCCTCCAGCGCCTCGAAGCTGCGCCAGTACTGCACCAGCGCGAAGAGCCCGAGGCGCGTGACGCCGAGGAAGCCATTCGCCGGCGCGCCGGCCTGGACCTCCGCCAGCATGCGCGGCATGGCGGTGGCGACTGGAATCCACCGCGTGATCTTCCACGGCTTGTTGACGCGCATGCCGATCAGGAAGACGACGAAGTCGCCCTCGATGCGCGCGGTCATGCGCGCGGGAATGATGCCGGCCATCCGATGCTCCTGGGTTGCCTGCCTAGGGAATAGACGAGGTGGCGGCGCGCCGGAAGATGGATCGACGCGATCGGCGCGGGATGGAATCGCCCCGCGTCCATGCCTCCGGGCATTTCCCGAGCGGTAGCGCCGTGCCGGGCGCATCGAGGCGCGCGATTCCGGGATTTCCGGGGACGGAGCCTGGATTACTCCTCGTAATCCGGGCTCCGTCCCGGGTTTTCCCTCGTAATCCGGGCTTCGTCACCGGTCCTGGACGGCCGAGAGCGCGCGCAAGGCCTCGACGCCGACGGGCGGGCGGGCTTGCCAAGGCAGGAGGTAGAGCAGGCGCGCGAGGCCCGATCGCAGCCGCCGGACCTGCGCCTCCTCTCCGGCCATGCGCCGGCGGAGCAGCGGATCCGTGGCGCCGCTGCCCGCGAGGGCGCGATTGACGATCCAGGCATGGGGCTCGATGCCGGCGCGGCGCAGGTCGTCCTGCAGCGCCGAGGCCTCTGAGACGGGCGTCGTCTCCGGCAGCGTCACGAGCAGCACCTGCGTGTACGCGGGGTCGCGGAGCCTCATCAGCGGCGTGACGATGCGGCCCTTGCCTTCGCCCGGCTTGAGGTCGCGCGTCACCTGCCGGTGATAGGCGCCAGCGGCGTCCATCAGCAGCAGGGTGTGCCCGGTCGGCGCCGTGTCGAGCACGACGAAGCCGCCCCGCGCCTCCGCGACGATGCGCGAGAAGGCGTGGAACACCGCCACTTCCTCGGTGCAGGGCGAGCGCAGGTCCTCGCGCAGCAGGGCTCGTCCAGCCTCGTCGAGCCCGCGGCCGCGGCCCTCGACGACCTTCTCGACGTAGCGCTCGGTCTCCGCCTTCGGGTCGATGCGGTCGACGCGCAGGCCCGGCAGCGCGCCGTCGAGCGTCATGGCGAGGTGCGCGGCGGGATCGGTGGTGCTCAGGTGCACGGCATGGCCGCGCTCGACGAGGCCGATCGCGATCGCCGCGGCGATGGTGGTCTTGCCGACGCCGCCCTTGCCCATGACCATGACGAGGCCGTGCCCGCGCGTCGCGAGCTCGTCGACCAGCGCCCCGATGCCCGGGACGGAGGGAGGCTCCGCGGCGGCCGGCGCCGCCGCCTGCCGGGGCGGCTCGACGCCGGCCTGCAGCAATGCGCGCAACGCGTCGAGGCCGACCATGTCGAAGCCGCGCAGCGGCAGCTCGTCGCGCGGCAGCCCGCGCAACGCCTCCGGCATCGCGTCGAGCGCCGCCTCGCCCGCGCGCTCGATGGCGAGGGCGACATCGTCGCCTGGCTGGCTCGCGTGGAAGACGCCGTTGACGACGAGCGCCTGGTTGGCGAGCCCGAGCGCGGCGAGCTCGCCCGCGCTGCGCGCGGCCTCGGCGAGGGCGGCGCGCTCCGGCCGGGTCACGAGGACGATCGCCGTCGTCGCAGGGTCGGCGAGCGCCTGCATCGCGGCGCGGAAGCGCTGTTCCTGCGTCTTCAGCCCCGAATGCGGGCCAAGGCAGGAGGCACCGGCCTCGTTCGCCGCGAGGAAGCCGCTCCACGCCGCCGGCAGGCTCAGCAGGCGCAGCGTGTGGCCCGTGGGCGCGGTGTCGAACAGGACGTGGTCGAAGCCAGGCGCGCCCTCCGCGACCAGGGCGGCGAACTCGTCGAAGGCCGCCACCTCGGTGGTGCAGGCGCCGGAGAGCTGCTCGCGCACGGTCGTGCGCGCCGCCTCGCTCGCCCCCTCCATCCGCGCGAGGACGCGCGCGCGATAGGCGTCGGCGGCGCTCGTCGGGTCGATGTTCATGGCGGACAGCCGGGGCACGCCGGGCACCTCGCGCGGCGCGTCGCGGAGCCCAAGGCCGAGCATCTCGTCGAGGTTGGACGCGGGATCCGTGCTGACGAGCAGGACCCGCCTGCCGCCATCCGCGAGGGCGATCGCCGAGGCGCAGGCGATCGAGGTCTTCCCCACGCCGCCCTTGCCGGTGAAGAACAGGCAGCGCGGCGGGGCCACGAGGAAGGAAGGCAGCGCGGCCACGGCCGCGGCGCCTGTCATCAGGCCGGTCCCGCGAAGCGCAGCGAGACGCGACCCAGCGAGCCGAAATCGGCGAGCACGTCGTCGCCCGGGCCGATCTCCAGCGGCTGCATGCAGGTGCCGGTGGTGACGAACTGGCCGGCGGCCAGGACCATGCCGTGGCGCGACAGCTCGTTCGCGAGCCAGGCCAGCGCGATGCGCGGGTCGCCCAGCACGTTGGCCCCGCGGCCCTCGCGCGGAGCCCTGTCGCCGACGCGGCCAATCACGACATGCGCGGCGAGGTCGAGGTCGCGCCAGGCGGGCGGGGCCTCGGGCCCGAGCACGAACTGGTCCGCGCAGGCATTGTCGGCCACCAGCTGCGCCGCGCCCGCGGACGCGAAGTCGGCGAAGCGCGAGTCAGGCACCTCGATCGCGAGGTGGAGCGCCGCGACGCGCGCCATGACCTCGTCGACCGACCATGGCTGGGCGCGCGGAGGCAGGTCATGGCCCATGCGGAAGGCGAATTCCGGCTCGGCGACGCGCATGCGGTTCGCGCCGAGCGCGATCGTCGCGCCGTCTCGATGCACCATGGAGGCAAGCAGCCGGCCGGCGAGCGGGCCGTCGACGCCGATATGGCGCTGGCCCGCCGTGCTGGTCGCGGCGATCTTCCAGCCGCGCAGGGCGCCGATGCCGGCATGCTCGAGCAGCGCCTGGATCGCATAGCCCTCGGCGCGGTCCGCCGGCCGCAGGGGCGCGGGGAGGGCGTCGATCACCGTGCCCTCGCGCCAGTTGCGCAGGAGCAGTTCCGACGAAGCCCGCGTGCTCGAACCATCCATCGTCGCCTTCCTTCCCCGCCCGTGGCGCCGCAGCGAGCCTAGCCGGAGCCGAAGCGATCCGCCCGGAAAACCCGCTCGCGGCCGGCAGGCGGCGTGCTTGCCCGCCGCCGCCGCCTGCTGTCAGATCGAGGCGGGCCGCGCGGCCGCCGCATGGAGCGCGTCGGCATGCTTCGCCGGGAGGGCTTGCGCGCATGACGGTCGACCTCATCATCCGCGCGGGGCGGGTCCTCTGCGCCGACACGGGCCGCGACGGCCCCGGCGCCATCGCGGTCCGCGACGGGCGCATCGTCGATGCGGCCGACGGGGCGGATGCACGCTTGGTGCTGGAGTTCCCCGACGCGACGCTCGTCGCCGGCCTCGTCGACCTGCACGCGCATCCCGCCCGCGGCGGGTCGAAATACGGCATCTGCCCGGATCGCTACATGCTGCCGGCGGGCGTGACGACCGTCCTCTCGCAGGGCGATGCCGGCGCGTCGACCTGGCCCGCCTACCGCGACGACGTCGTGCGCGCCTGCCGGACGCGCGTGCGCATGGCGCTCAACCTCTCGGCGCGCGGCGAGGCGACCCCGCTCGCGTGCTATGGCGACCCGGCGGATGTCGACGTCTCCGCCTGCGTCGCCGCGATCGCGCAGGCGGGCGCGGATGTCTGGGGCATCTCCGTCAACCTCAGCCGCTTCTCCTGCGGGCCGACGGACCCGCGCTGGGTGATGGATCGCGCGCTCGAGGCGGCGGCACGCAGCGGCAAGCCGATCCTGTTCGGCGCGCGCGAGGACGTGGACTGGCCGGTCGCCGAGCAACTCGCGCTTCTTCGCCCCGGCGATGTCGTCACCTATTGCTACATGGGCTCGAAGAACGTCCTGGAGGGACGCGCGCGCGTCCACCCGGCCGCGCGCGCCGCGCGCGCGCGCGGCGTGCTCTTCGACGTCGGGCACGGGACCGCGGCCTACGACGCGGAGGTGGCGCGCATAGCGATCGCCGATGGCTTCCTTCCCGACACGGTCTCGAGCGACATGTACGTGATGCATGTAGGCAGGACCGCGCGCCATGACCTGCCGATGGTGATCTCGCGACTGGTCGACGCGGGCATGCCCGAGAAGGAGGCCTTCGCCGCGGCCACGACGCGCCCGGCGGGAATTCTCGGGCTCGCGGGCGAGATCGGGACGCTCGCGCCCGGCGCCTGCGCCGACCTCGCCGTGCTGCGCCGCTCGGAGGGCGGCTGGATGGCGCTGCGGACATTCCGCGCCGGCGTGCCCTGCTGACGCGCGGCCGCGTCCAGCCGAGATGCGGCAGACATCGCGTTTGACGCTCGCCGCGCGCCGTCGCTACAGTCAAGGAAAATAGCCCGACACGGGCGCCATGAAGGACATCAGGGAGGTTCGAATGAAGCTCGTGACCAGAATGCGCGCGTGGAGCGCGCTTGCCGCCGTCGGCGCCTTCCTCGGACTGGCCGAGGCAGCGAGCGCCCAGGTGAAGATCGCCTTCGCCACCGTCGTGCCGAGCCTCGAGGCCGCCGAGGCGAAGGCGATGATGGCCTTCCAGACCTACGTCGAATCCCGAAGCGACAAGAAGATCCAGGTCCGCCGCATCCACGGCGGCGCGGGCGGCGAGCGCGAGATCATGGAGCAGGTCCGCCAGGGCTCGCTCGAGATGGGCCTCGCCGCGGATGGCGCGATCGCCGGCTTCTACCGTCCGATCCAGGTCTTCTCGATCCCCTACACGTTCCCGTCCTCTCCGGTCGCCTGGGCGTTCTTCGACCATCCCTTCGCGAAGCGGATGGCCGAGGACATGCGCAAGCAGACGCGCGTGCGCGTCCTCCACTGGTCGGAGAACGGCTTCCGCAACCTCACCAACAACGACCGGCCCATCCGCACCGCGGACGACATGAAGGGCCTCAAGATGCGGACGATGGAAAGCCCGGTCTACATGACCTTCATGCGTTCGCTCGGCGCCACCCCGACGCCGATCAGCGCGGCGGAGATGGTTCTGGCGCTCAAGCAGGGCGTGGTCTCCGGCCAGGAGAACGCGACCCTGATCGTGCACGACTTCGGCATCGCCGACGTGCAGAAGCACATGTCGATCAACGAGCACATCTTCGGGCTGCACGCGGTGATGATCAACGACGAGTTCTTCGGCAAGCTCTCGCCCGAGCATCGCCAGATCGTCTCCGAGGGCGCGCGGATCTTCTCCTCGGTGTCGGGGACGCTGAAGGCGCAGCTGCACGAGGAATACCTCGGCAAGATCCGCTCGAAGGGCGTGCAGGTCCACATCACCACGGCGGCCGAGAAGGAGACCTTCCGCAAGGTCACGCAGGAGCCCGTGCGGAAGTTCATCGAGCAGCAGGTGGGCGAGCCGCTGGTCAAGGAGTTCATGGCCGCGGTCGCGGAGTCGAGCAAGCTGGTGTACGGCGAGTGACGATGGCGGGCGGCGCCCCCGCGAAGGCGGGCGCCGCCCCTTCCCGCCGGGGGCGGGATCGGCAAACGGGGGTCGCGTGAACCAGTTCGTCTTGCGTTTCGCCGGCTCCCTCGCGCGAGCCTGCGAGGTCTTCGCCGCGCTGCTCGTGGGCGTGGCGATCGTCGTCAACCTGGCGCAGGTGCTCTGGCGCTACGTCCTCAACGACCCGCTGGAATGGTCCGAGGAGGTCATGCGCTACACCATGGCCTGGGTCGCGTTCATCGCGGGCTCGGCGGCGGTGTTCCGGGGCGAGCACATGGCGGCCGGCATGCTCGGCGGCATCGGGAACCAGATCGTCAAGCTGGCGCTGCACTACGCGATCCTGCTGGTCATGCTGGCCTTCGCCGCGATCCTCGCCTTCTTCGGCACGCGCTACGGCCTCGACACGGGGCAGGTGTCCCCAGCCTCGGGCATCGCGATGGAGGTGCCCTACCTGTCGGTCGGGGTCGGCGGCATCCTGATGACGATCAAGATCCTCTGCCTCCTGGTGCTGCCGCCGGCGCTCGTGCCGCAGGGCGGCGGGATCCGCCCGGAGGACATGGCGTGATCGCGCTCGGGATCGCCTTCGCCCTCTTCCTCGTCATCGGCGTGCCGGTCGCCTTCGCGATCGGCATGGCGAGCGTCATCGGCATCTGGGCGCTCGACCTGCGCTTCGTCGCGGTGCCCACGCGCATGTTCACGGGCATCGACAGCTTCGTGCTGCTCGCCGCGCCGTTCTACATCCTGGCCGGCGAGGTCATGGGGCGGAGCGGCATCACGGAGCGGTTGATCCGCTTCTCGATGATGCTGACGCGGAACGTGCCTGGCGGCACCGCCTATGCCTGCGTCGTCTCGGCGGTCATGTTCTCCGGGATCTCCGGCACCGCGGTCGGCGACGCCGCCGCGCTGGGCCAGATCTTCATCAAGGAGATGCCGAAGGAGGGCTACCGGAAGGAATATGCCGCCTCGGTCGTGGTCGCGTCGTCGATGATGGGGCCGATCATCCCGCCCTCGGTGATCATGATCGTGTTCAGCGCGGTGACGCAGGTCTCCGTCATCGACCTGTTCGCCGCCGGCGTGGTGCCGGGGCTGATGCTCGCCGCCGCGATCGCCGTCGTGATCTTCCTGCAGGGGCTCAAGGGGGACCTGCCCAGGCCCGACTTCAGGCTGGAGAAGGGCGAGGGCAGGCGTCTCGTCGTGGAGGGGCTGCTCATCCTCACCCTGCCCGTCGTGATCATCCGCGGCGCCTCGTCGGGGGTGTTCACGACGACGGAGGCGGGCGGCGTCGCCTGCCTCTACGCGCTGCTGCTCGGCTTCTTCGTCTTCCGCCAGCTCACGCCGCGGGCGGTGTGGCAATGCCTCGTCGTCACGGCGCAGATAAGCGCGTCGATCTACCTCGTCCTCGCGGCGTCGGAGCTGATGTCCTGGGTGCTGACGCGCGGCGGCATCACCGACTACGTGCGCGACTTCGGCGAGCTCTTCGGCGGGAACAAGCTGCTCTTCCTCCTGGCGCTGGCGCTGGCGCTCACCATCATCGGCACGTTCCTGGAACCCGGACCGGCGGTGATCCTCTTCGTGCCGCTGCTGATGCCGGCCGTGAAGCTCCTGGGCATCGACCCGCTGCAATTCGCGATGGTGGTGATACTCACGCTGACGCTCGGCCTGATAACGCCGCCCGTCGGCGTCTGCATGTTCGTCGTGTGCAGGATCGCCAACATCAGCATCTGGCAGCTCTTCGCGACGACCTGGCCGTTCTTCGTCGCCGAGACGATCGTGGTCGTCCTGCTTTGCCTGGTGCCGGAGTTCTCGACCTGGCTGCCGAGGCTCCTGAAGTCCTGACGCAGCCGGGGCGCGTCACGCCGGCGGCGCGGCGGCCTCGGGCATCACGCGGTTGCGGCCGCCATTCTTGGCCTCGTAGAGCGCGGCGTCGGCCGCCTTGAGCAGCACGTCGAGCGGCTGCGGATCCTCGGTCGTCGCGACGGCATAGCCGATCGAGACCGTGACCGGGCGATCCCTCAATATGCTCGCGCGCTCGATCGTCGCGCGCAGGAACTCGAGCCGCTTGCGCACGCCATCCTCGGCGCCGACCAGCACGATGCCGAATTCCTCGCCGCCGAGCCGCCCGACGAGGTCTTCCTGGCGGAACGTGGCGGTGGCGATCTCCGACAGGCGGCGGAGCACGCGGTCGCCCTCGTCGTGCCCGAAATTGTCGTTGATCGACTTGAACCGGTCGACGTCGAACATCGCGACGACGAACGTCTCCCGCGACCGGCGCGCGCGCCCCGCGATGCGCGTCGCCGCGCTCATGAAGGCGCGCCGGTTGGGCAGCCCCGTGAGCTCGTCGACGAGGGCGAGGCGCTGGAGGGATTCGCGCAGCACGATCGTCGACATCGCGCCGCTGAGCGATTGCGCCATGGTCTCGAAGCGCGACACCTCGCGCATCACCCTGCCATTGCCGTCAGGCGCGTCGTCGTTCAGCTGCGCGCGCGAGAAGGCGATCGTCACGAGCCCGATCGTCCGGTCGGCG
The DNA here is from genome assembly GCA_041178225.1 of Pseudomonadota bacterium. Lineage (GTDB taxonomy): Bacteria > Pseudomonadota > Alphaproteobacteria > CACIAM-22H2 > CACIAM-22H2 > CAIOSQ01. The sequence continues at coordinate 8,477 of JBEGVV010000095.1, forward strand.
CCCGTGATCGGCGCGCAGAGGAACACGCCCTGTCCCTGTCCGGCGCAGTGGCGGCAGGGCGCGTGCGAGCCGCCCTCGTAGACGGCGTAGACGCCGCGCGAGCGCAGGGCCCAGCAATCCGTCGTCTCCATCGTCTCCGGGGCGCTGGCGTCGCCGAAGCGCCTGGATTCGGCGTGGAGGACGAGCTCGTCGGTCTCCGGCGCCATCGCGTAGACCGCCAGGTTGGCCTCCGGGTACATCCGGGCGACGTAGCGCGAGATGAGGTCGATGCCCTCCGGCGCGGAGATCGCCCGCTGCAGGAAGGTGACGCATTCGGTGAGGAGGCCGCTGGCCTCGCGCGCGCGGTCGGGCTCCGCGACGCGCTCGGCCAGCTCGAGCGCGGCGCGCGACTGCTCGAGCATGCGCTGGCGCTCCTGCTCGCGTTCCCGCCGCGCCGTGACGTCCTGCACGACCCCGTAGAGCTTGCGCAGCGCCCCGTCCGGGTCGCGCGCGCCGCGTATGCCGACCGCGAGGTACCCGACCTGGCCATTGGCGTCGAGGAAGCGATGCTCGAGGTCGCGCGCGTAGGAGGGGCCGGTCGATGCCAGCGCCTTCGCGACTTCCGTCCGCACGATCGCCGCGTCCTCGGGATGCACGAAGCGCGACGCGTATGCCCCGGTCGACAGGCGATAGCCGCCGACCTGCGCGGCGACGATCCCGAAGATCCTGTAGAACTCGTCGTTGAAGGTGAACAGGTCGGCCTCGAGGTCGAGTTCCCAGTGGCCGGCCCTGGCGAGCGCGAGCGCGCTCGAGAGCTGGGCGGCCGACTCCCGCAGCTGCCTTTCGGTCCGCACGCGCGCGGTCACGTCGCGCATCAGCCCGTTGAAGCTCTGGCCCGGCTCCGCGGCGTTGGTCCAGACGGTGAGCTCGATGTTCACCTCGCGGCCGTCCTTGCGCACGCCGAGGACCTCGCGCCGGTTGCCGATGACGTGGGCCTCGCCCGTCTCGAAGTAGCGCTGCAGGTATCCGTCGTGCAGCGCGCGGTCCGCGGGGTTCATCAGCATCGAGATGTTGCGGCCGATGCATTCCGAGGGCTCGTAGCCGAACACCTCGCGGATCGCGGGATTGACGGACACCACGATGCCGTTCCGGTCGATCGTGGCGATCACGTCGAGCGTCGAATCGACGATGCCCTGGAGGCGGGCCTCGACACGCGCGCGCCGCGCCTCGGATTCCGACTGGTGGATGACCGCCGCGAGCACGACGCCCGCGGCCTCGAGGTCGGCCACGATCTCCGGATCGTAGCCGGACGGGCGGTTGGCTAGCCCGACCATGCCGACCATCTGCCGGCCCTGGCCGCAGGCAAGGCCGAGGAAGTGCCTCAGGGGCGGGTGGCCGGAGGGGCGCCCATGCGCCCTCGGGTCGTTGGCGACGTCGTTGGAGACCAGCGTCCTGCCTTCGGCGATCACGCGGCCGAACAGCGTGTCCAGGTTCCGGAACTCCATGCCGTTCGTGCGGCTCTCGTCGTAGAGGCGCCTCGTCTCCTCGTCCCACGCGATGTTCGTGATCGCGTGCGTGCGCAGGAACCGGCCCTTCCCGTCCTCGTGGATCGAGCCGATGAACCCGTATTCGCTCCCGGTGAGGCGGATGAGCAGGGCGAGCGCGCGCTCCCACCATTGCGCGCCGGCGCCCGCGTTCTCGATGTAGGAGCGCTGCAGTTCCGAGAGGCCCTTGTTGAGCTGCCCCTGGAAGCCGATGCGCTCCTCGCTGGCGGCCTGGGCGGTGATGTCGCGCGCGGAGAAGCCGCTCGCGCCGCCGGCATTGCTGAGCGCGGGCGCCAGGAGCCTGTAGGAACCGTCCTTCGCGCGGAGGCGGAAGCCGGGCGGCGAGGCCGCGCTGGCGCCGGGCGCGGGGGCGTCGAGCAGGGCCCGCAGGCCAGCCGCATCCTCGGGATGGGCGAGGTCGGCGAGCGGGCGGGCGCGAAGCTCGTCCGCGGTCCAGCCGAGGATGCGCTCCCAGCTGGGGTTGAACTGGTCGGGGTGGCCCCTGCCGTCCAGCGTGGCGAGCAGCTCGGGGCTGGCGTCGAACAGCGCCGCGTACTGGCGCAGCCGCGCGTCGCGGTCGTCCACCTCGGACGGATCCGCGAGCCTGCAGCGCGCGTAGCCGAGCGGGCCGAGGCCCGGATGGGGGTCGATGTCGATCCGCAGGGCGTGCGCGCCGTCGCCGGTGCGCGTGGCCCGGGCCTCGAGGTTGTGGCCGGAGCGTCCCTCGGACAGGGCCGCGCGGACCGCGTCCGCGAGCGGCCCGGCATCCGCGAAGAGCGAGGCGAAGGCCAGCTTGGCGTTCGCCTCGCCATGGTCGATGCCAAGGAGGCGCGCGGCGCGGCGCGACGACCAGGCGACGTGCCCCGCCTCGTCGACGAAGACGACCGCGGCGTTGGCGTCGTCGAGCGTGCCGCGAAGCTCGGCCTCCTTGATCCGCGCGAGCGTCCTGCGCCGTATCGCGTCCATGACCAGGCGCGAGGCGCGGCGCAGGAAGTCGAGGTCGCCTTGCGCGAAGGCGCGCGGCTGGCTGTCGATGGCGCAGAGCGTGCCGAGGACGAGGCCGGCCTCGGTCGCGAGCGGCATCCCGGCATAGGCGCGCACGTTGGGCGGCCCGGCCACCAGCGGATTGTCCGCGAAGCGTGCGTCCGTCGTCGCGTCCTCCACGACCAGGGGCGTGCCATCCGCCACGACATGGCCGCAGAAGGACACGTCGCGCGGCGTCTCGCTGGCGTCGAGGCCATGGCGGGACTTGAACCACTGGCGATCGCGGTCGACGAGGGAGACGAGGCAGGTCGGCACGCCAAGATGCGCCGCAACGAGCGCCGTGATGTCGTCGAACTCGGCGTCGGGCCGGGTGTCGAGCAATCCGGTCTCGTCGAGCGCACGCTGCCGTGCGTCCTCGTTGGCGGGGCGGGCAGGGCGTTGCACGCGGTGATTGTCCGGCTTCGCAGGGGGGAAATCCAGCGCCGCGACGCGACCGGCGCGCGCGGCTTGCCCCGGCGGCTTGCCTGTACCAAGCTCGCGCCATGACCTTCGTCCCCACGACGCGCCAGCTCGAGGAGTTCGCGCGCGACGGCGTCATCTGCCTGCGCCGCGTCATTCCGCCGCACCTCGTGGGCCTGCTCGCGCAGGGCATCGACGAGTGCCTCGCGCATCCCGGGCCCAAGGGGCGGAACTTCAACAACGACGGCTCCCCCGGGCGCTTCGCCGGCGACGTCTTCATGTGGACCTTCAACGAGAAGATCCGTCGCTTCGTGCGCGAATGCCCGCTGGGAGAGCTCGCCGCGGCCTTCATGGCCTCGAGCGAGGTGCGGCTGATGCTCGACCAGATGTTCGTGAAGGAGCCCGGCACGCCCGCGAAGTCGCCCTGGCACCAGGACGTCACCTACATGTACGCCGACGGCGACCAGCTCTGCTCCTTCTGGGTCGCGGTCGACCCGGTGAGCCGGGAGTCGGGCGCGGTGGAGTGGCTGAAGGGCTCCCACGCCTCGGGCGTCCTCTACAAGGCCACGGGCTTCGACCCGAAGGTCACCTACGAGACCGAGGACTACGCGGCGCTCCCCGACATCGAGGCCGAGCGCAGCCGCCACGACATCGTGCACTACGACACCGAGCCCGGCGACGTCGTCCTCAACCACCTGCGCACCGTGCACGCGGCGCCGGGGAACCTGACCGCGCGCAACCGCCGCGCCGTCGCGTTCCGCTACGCCGGCGACGACGCGCGCTACGTCGTGCGCAAGAAGGGCTCGCGCCCGATCCGCGATCCCGGGCTCCAGCCGGGCGATCCCATGGCCAGCGACATCTTCCCGCTGGTCTTCCCGCGCGAGCGGATGGCGCTCTAGCTCCTGGCGCCCCCGCGACGCCGGACCCCGAATTCCTCCCACAGGATGCCGCCGACCTCGGCCATAGCGAGGTCGACCTGCGCGTTGCGGCGCCCGAGCAGCGGGGAATTGCCGCGCGGCAGCTCGGTCGGGTCGTCGGTGAAGAGGGCGAAGCTGATCGCGTCGTCGTCGCCGCGAAGCATGATCCCGGCGTCGTTGCGGATCCGCCGGAAGCTGCCGGTCTTGTTCGCGACCATGCCGGCGGGCAGGAAGCGCGGCACGCGGTCGCGCAGCTGCTGGGCGCGCAGGATCTCCATCATGTCGGCGCAGGCGGCCGCGCTGCCGGCCTTGCCCTCGTGGATCATGGCGCAGAGCGCCGCCATGTCGGCGGCCGTCGAGGTCGTGTTCGACGGGACGCGGCGGAAGGCAAGCCCGGCATGGTCCATGTCGCGCTCGCGCGACGCAGCCAGCATCTCGTCGTAGCCGGGCGGCGGCTCGGGTGGCAGGCCGTAGCCATGGGCGAAGAGGCCGGGCATGGGCAGCACCACGTTGATGCCGCCGAGCCCGAGGCGCCGCATGGTCGCCGTCACCGCGGCCGAGCCGACGAGCTCCTGCAGCATGTGCGTGGCCGTGTTGTCGCTGACGATGATCATCAGCATCGCGAGGTCGCGGATCGTCGGCGCGAGGCCGCGCCCCAGCTTCTGCAGCACGCCCGAGCCGATGATGCGGTGCGCGTCGGCGAGCTCCAGCCGGTCGGAGATGGAGAAGCGTCCCTCGTCGGCCTGGCGGTACAGCTCGACCATCACCGGGACCTTGTAGACGCTCGCGGTCGGGAAGAGCTCGCGAGGGTTGATCGCCACTGTCTCGCCGCTTTGCAGGTGCGTCGCGCTGAAGCCGACATCGAGGCCGAGCGGGGCGAGGACATCCTCGATGCGGGACTGGACGCTCATGGGGTCTCCTCGGCTTCGTCGCGTTCGCGGCCTGCCCGCGGCGGCATCATGCGACAGCTCGGCATGGCCGCGCACCCGTCGCGCGTCACTCCCTGCCTTGCGCGCGTGGCAGGAGGAGCCGCGCGAGCAGTCCCCCCTCGCGCGCCACGCCGAGCCGGAGCGCGCCGCCGCTCGCCTGCGCGAAGCGCTGCGCGATGGCGAGGCCAAGGCCGACGCCCGACCCGGCCCGCGCCGGATCGAGTTGCACGAAGGGGGACATGGCGCGCTCGCGGTCGCCCTCGGCGATGCCGTCGCCGGCGTCGGCGACCTCGATGGCGAGCATCGGGCCATCGTCGACGATGCGCAGGCGCACGGGCGGGCGGCCGTGGCACAGGGCGTTTTCGACGAGGTTCGACACGGCGCGCTTGGTCGCGCCGCTCCGAAGCTGAAGCACGGCGCGGCCGGGGCCCTCGTAGGCGACGTCGTGTCCGCGATCCGCGGCGTCGGATGCGAGGGTCTGCAGGATCGCGGCGACATCGACCGGGCGGGCCTGCTCGCCGTCGCGACCCTCGCGGATGTAGTCCAGCGTGCGCGCGACCATCGCGTCCATCTCCGCGAGGTCGGCCTCCATGCGCGCGCGGTCCTCGCCCTCCGGCAGGAAGCCCACGCGCAGGCGCATCCGGGCCAGCGGCGTGCGCAGGTCGTGGCTCATCGCCGCGAGCGCCTCCGTGCGGTCCTCGAGCAGTCGCGCGATGCGCTCCTGCATCGCGTTGAACGCGGCCGCCGCGTGGCGGACCTCGTCCGGGCCCTCCATCGGGACCGGTCGTGGCGCGGGATCGCGGCCGATGCGATCCGCGGCGCCGGCGAGGCGCCTCAGGGGCCCCGTGATCCAGCGCACGACGAGTATGGAGACGAGGGCGATGCCCAGCGCCATCGCCACCATCGAGGAGATCGCCCCATGGTCGAGCCGGCTCCCCGCGCCATCGAGCCAGGGCCCGGAAAAGACGATCCAGCCGCCTCCCTCCGTGGGCGCGGCGCCGAGCAGCCGATGCCCCGGTTCCGCCTTCGGGTCCCAGCCCAGGCGCGCGCCTTCGCCGAGCCTTGCCGCGGCCCGCGACAGCGGCTCGGGCACGGGCGCGCCCGGCAGCGGCGCGACCCGGTCCCAGTGGATCTCGAGGCCGGGGCGCGAGATCGCGTGCGCGGCGCGGTCGCGCTCGGCCTCGGGCAGGGGCGCGACGGCCGCGCGAGCCGCGGCGACCTGGTCCGCGAGGCGCTCGATCCTCGCGCCTTCCTCCGAGCCGCGCAGCGCGCGCTCGTGCACCCACATGCTCCCGACATGCAGGAGCATGAGGCCGCCAAGCAGCAGGAGCGTGATGCGCCCGGCGAGGCTCGCGGGCCAGGGCATGGTCATGCGCGCGATACGTCCGCGACCAGCACGTAGCCAGCGCCGCGCACGGTCTTTATCAGCGGGGGACTGTCGGGCTCCGGCTCGATCTTCCGCCGCAGGCGACTCACCTGGACGTCGATCGTGCGGTCGAAGGGATCGGCCCCGGCCCGGCGCTTGCCGACTTCCAGCAGCTGCTCGCGGGACAGGATCCGCTGCGGATGCTCGAGGAACGCGAGGAGTAGGTCGTATTCGGCGCCGGAGAGGTCGACGGCGGCGCCATCGGGCGAGGTGAGCTCGCGGCGCGCCGTGTCCAGTACCCAGCCGGCGAAGGACAGGCATCGCGAGCGCGGGTCGGGCCGCGCGTCCGCGGGCGCTGCGCGGCGCAGCAGCGCGCGCACGCGCGCCACGAGCTCGCGCGGCGCGAAGGGCTTCGCGACGTAGTCGTCGGCGCCGAGCTCGAGCCCGAGCACGCGGTCCATCTCCTCGCCGCGGGCCGTGAGCATGAGGACGGGGACGCGCGAGCGCTCGCGCAGCCGACGCAGGAGGTCGAGGCCCGTGGCGCCGGGCAGCATCACGTCGAGGAGGACGAGGTCGGGCGGGCCGGAGGGACGCTCGAGGACATCCCACATCTCGCGGCCGTCGCGTGCCGTCGACACGAGCATCGACGCGTCGCGCAGCAGGCGGGCGACGAGGTTGCGCATCTCGCCGTCGTCCTCGACGACGAGGACATGCGCCTGCGGGTCGAGCAGGCGGCGCTCGGCGCCCTCGCTCACCGGGCGGCCTCGACCGGCGCGTAGCGCGCCTGCACGCGGGGCTGGCCGGCGGAGGGCACCAGCTGCACCACGACGCGCAGCGAGGGCTCGGCCCTGAACTCGCCGGTCGCGACGAGGGCCTTGCCGTCGGCGCGTGGCGCGAAGGCGAGGGTCTGCTGCCGGCCTGCCGCCAGCACGATTGCCGTCGCGGTCGCGCCGGTGGCGGGCAGGGGACGGTCGCTGGCGTCGTAGAGGAAGAAGGTCAGGCGACCGTCCTGCGCGAGCAACTCCCCGTGGTAGCTCCCGATGTCCTGCATCTGGCCGCCATTGGGGCCGCGCGACGGGCCATGCGCCCGCGCGATCGGCGGAACGGATGCCAGGAAGGCGACGAGCAGGGTGCGCTTGGAGAGCATGGGAAACTCCATGGGTCAGAATGTCTCGACGGCGGCCTCGCGGCCAGCCTGCCGTTCGGCCACGGCGGCACGCAGGCGCTCGAGCGCGGGCCGACCGAAGCGATGGAACAGGATCGGCGTCACGAGCGTGTCCAGGAGCGTGGCGCTGACGAGCCCGCCCAGGATCGTGATGGCGACGGGGTGCAGGATCTCCTTGCCCGGGGCGTCGGCGCCGATGGCGAGCGGCACGAGCGCGAGGCCCGCCGACAGGGCCGTCATCAGCACGGGCGTCAGCCTCTCCGCGGAGCCGCGCAGGACGAGCGCGAGGCCCCAGTCCTCGCCTTCGTGGAGCGCGAGGTTGAGGTAGTGGCTGACCTTCAGGATGCCGTTGCGCGCCGCTATGCCGGCAAGCGTGACGAACCCCACCAGCGTCGCGACGCTGAGCGGCTGCCCGGAGATCCAGATCGCGGCCACGGCGCCGACGAGCGAGAGAGGCACGCTCGACATGACGATCGCGGCGAGCATGGCCGACCGGTAGCGCGAGTAGAGCACGACGAAGACGAGCCCGAGCGAGATCGCGGCGAGGACGGCGATCGTGCGCATCGCCTCCTCCTGGGCCTGGAACGTCCCCTCCAGGGTCGCCGCGTAGCCCGGCGGGAGCCCCATGCCGGCCATTTCCTTCCTGATGCCCGCGACCACCCTCGCCATGTCGGCGCCGGGCGCGGCGTTGGCGAGGACGACGATGCGACGCCGCGCGCCCTCGCGCAGGATCTGGTTGGGTCCGTCGCCCTCCTCGACGCGCGCCAGCAGCCCGAGGGGCACGCGCCCGTGGGGCGTGGGCACGAGCGCCTCGGCGAGCCGCGCCGTCGTGCGATCCTCGTCCGCGAGGCGCAGCACGACGTCGAAGCGCCGCGCCCCGTCGAGGATCTGGCTCACGACCGTGCCGCCGGTCAGCGTCTGGAGCGCCTCGGTCAGCGCGGCGGCGGGGACCCCGTAGAGGGCGGCGCGCTCATGGTCCACGGCGATGCGCAGCTGGGGGATGCGGACCTGCCGCTCGAGCTGGAGGTCCGCGAGGCCGGGGACGTTCGCCGCCAGCCGCCCGCGCATGGTCTCGCCGAGCGTGCGCAGGGTGTCGAGGTCGTCGCCATGGATCTTCAGCGCGATCTGCGCGCGCACGCCCGAGAGCATGTGGTCCAGCCTGTGGCTGATCGGCTGCCCGATGTTGATCGCGGCGGGAAGCGCCGCGAGCCGCGCGCGGATCTCGGCGAGGACCACGCCCCGCGACCGCCCGGCCTCGCGCAGGTCGATGTCGAGCTCGGAGGAGTGGACGCCCTCGGCATGCTCGTCGAGCTCGGCGCGCCCGGTCCGGCGCCCGACGCCCTTCACCTCGGGGATCGCCATCAGCAGGCGCTCCGCGACGCGGCCAAGCGAGTCGGATTCCGCGAGCGAGATGCCCGGCTGGTAGGTCAGGTTGACGACCAGCGTCCCCTCGTTGAAGGGCGGCAGGAACGCGCGCGGGAGGAAGGGCACGCTCGCGGCGGCGATGGCCACGGCGGCGAAGGATGCCCCGATCGCCAGCGAGCGGTGCGCGAAGGCGCGGCGCAGCAGCCTGTCCTGACCGGCCTTCAGGAACCGCACCAGCGCGCCGTCGCCGGCGCGCATGCGCCGCATGCCCGGAAGCAGCATGGCGCAGAGCGCGGGCGTCACCGTCACCGCGACGAGCAGCGAGCAGAGGATGGAGACGATGTAGGCGATGCCGAGCGGCGCGAAGAGCCGTCCCTCGATGCCGCCAAGGGCGAAGAGCGGAAGGAAGACGAGCACGACCACCATCGTCGCGTAGACGATTCCCGAGCGCACCTCCGAGCTCGCCGCGGCGATGACGCGCGCGACCGGCCGGGGCGTCGCGCGTGCCGCGTTCTCCTTCAGGCGGCGCAGGATGTTCTCGACGTCCACGACCGCGTCGTCGACCAGCTCGCCCACCGCGATGGCGAGGCCGCCGAGCGTCATCGTGTTGATCGACAGGCCGAAGGCCGCGAACACGATGGCGGTCACCAGGATCGACAGCGGGATGGCCAGCAGCGAGATGAGGGTGGTTCGCGCGTTGAGGAGGAAGGCGAGCAGCACGATCGCCACGACGACGAAGGCCTCGGCCAGCACCTGCGTCAGGTTCTCGATCGACCGCGCGATGAAGTCGGCCTGCCGGAACTTCACGCGGTCGGCGACGACGCCCCGGGGCATCCCGGCCTGGAGCTCCGCGAGCGCGGCCTCCACCGCGCGCGTCAGCCTGATCGTGTCGGCGCCAGGCTGCTTGGCGATGGCGAGGATCACCGCCGGCTGGCCGTCGACCCCGGCGGCGCCGCGCTTGAACCGGGCGCCGTATTCCACGCGTGCGACCTGCCGGAGCGCGATCGGCTGCCCGTCGCGGAAGCCGATGGTGGCGTTGCGCAGGTCCTCGAGCGAGGTCGAGCGCCCGATGTTCCGGATGAGGAACTCGCGGCCCGCCTGGTCGACATAGCCGCCTCCCGCGTTCGCGCCGAACTGGCGCAGCGCGGCGACGAGCTGGTCGCTGGCGAGGTCGAGCGCATGGAGCCGCTCGAGGTCCGGCATGACCCGGAACTGGCGCACCTCGCCGCCGATCGGCGTGACCTGCGAGACGCCAGGAATCGTCAGCAGGCGCGGGCGCATGGTCCAGTCGGCGAGGTCGCGCAGTTCCATGGGACCGGTGGCGCCGCCGGAGGGCGCCGTCATCGCGACGAGCATGATCTCGCCCATGATCGACGAGACCGGCGCCATCGACGGCATGACGCGCGCGGGAAGCTGCTGCTGCACCTGGCCAAGCCGCTCGCCCACCTGCTGGCGCGCGCGCCAGATGTCGACGCTCCAGTCGAACTCGACATAGACGATGGACAGGCCGACCGTGGAAACGGAGCGGACCCGGGCCACGCCGGGAAGGCCGTTCACCGCCGTCTCGATCGGGAACGAGACGAGCTGCTCGACCTCCTCCGGCGCGAGGCCCTCCGCCTCGGTCATGAGCGTGACGGTCGGCTTGTTGAGGTCGGGGAACACGTCCACCGGCATCCGCGAGAGGGCAAACAGGCCGTAGAGGCTCGCCAGTAGCGCGGCCGCGAGCACCAGGAGCCTGTTGCGCAGCGAGAAGCCGACGATGGCATCGAAGAGCATGGGCGCGCCCGGCCTCAGCGGACCTGCGCGACGAGCGCGGCGCCGTGGACGACGACGCGGCGGCCCGCCTCGAGGCCGGCCGTCACGACGACGCGCGTCCCGTCGAGCGGCTGCGCGCGCACCTGGCGCGGCACGAAGCGCTCCGCCGCGGCATGCTCGTAGACCACCGGCGGCCCCTCGGCGCCGCGCACGACGGCGTCCGCGGGAAGCACGATGCCGCGGACGGCCCGCGCGGTGCGCAGCGTCACCAGCACGGACGTCCCGATCGGCGCGTCCTGCGGCGGCGCCTCGACGCGGAAGTTGACCGGCACGGCCTGCTGGCGCGCGGTCAGGCCACGCCCCACGAAGGCGAGGTCGAGGACCCGTCCATCGGGAAGCGTGGCGTTGGCGGCGACGACGTCGACGAGCGCGGCGCGCTCGAAGGCGAGGGCCTCCACCCAGAGCCTGCCCGGATCGACGATCTCGACGATCGTCGCGGTGCTCTCGACGATCTCGCCGACGGCGCCGCGCACGGTCGAGACGATGCCGCCGACGGGCGCGACGAGCGCCTCGCGGCCGGAGAGCGCGGGCTGGATCGCGGTCCGCCTCTGCCGCGCGCCCTCCAGCTCGGCGCGCGCATCGGAGATCTCGCGCTCCGCGACCGTGCCGCGCAGCGAGGTGAGCCGGCGCACGCGGGCCTCGAGGATCGACACCAGCGCGTCCAGCTCTGCCGCGTTCTGGATCAGGCTGCCGCGCTCGGCCGCGCTGTAGGCAGGCGTGACATAGGCAAGCACCTCGCCGCGCTCCACCCGCCGGCCGAGGACGGGAAAGCCGCCGTCGCCGGGCTCGAGGCGGCCCCTCTGGCTTGCCTGCACGCGACCCGAGGCGTTCGGGTCGGGCACGAGCGTGCCAACCATGCGCAGCGCGGCGGAGGCCTCACCTTCCTCGGTGATCGCCGTGCGTATGCCAAGGAGGCGCTGCGAGGGCTTCGGCACGAAGATCGCGCCATCCTGCATCCGGCGCGGCGCCTCGCCGGCGAATGGGAATTGCTGCGCGTCGGCGGCGCCGGCAAGGAGCGCGAAGGCGACCGCAAGGCCGACACGCGCGGCCGGCTTGGCGGCCTGCGCCTCGACCATCGGGGGCAGCGGTCGGCGGACGGTCGCGCGCCCGACCAGGGCGCCGGCCACGAGCAGGGCGAGCGCGATGCCCGCCTGCGCCGCGGCTCCATGCAGCAGCGCGCGCCAGCCGACGGCCGCGGCGGGCGCGGCCGTCGGTGCCGGGATCTCGAGCGTGGCTGCCAGGAGGTCCATGTCGCCGCCGGCCGAGACGGTGAACACCAGGTCGCGGCGACCAGGCCTTTCGAGCAAGGCATGCCTTGCGACGAAGAGCCCGATGCCCTGGCGCTGGACGGCGACATCCTGACCATCGATCCCGAGCGCGACGGCGCCATCGAGCGGCGTGTTGTCCGGGTAGCTGTCGAGGGTCAGGACGAGCGCGCCGCCAGGCTGCAGGATCGCCACCACCTCGAAGAGGTCGCCATGCGCCTCCGTGCGCGGGAGCGCGGCGGCGACGGGCTCCGGAGGCGCGCCGTGGTCGTGGCCCTCGTGCGCGCGCGACGCGCCCGCGGCGACGAACGTCGCGAGGAGCGCGAGGAGTGCGAGCTGGATCCGGAGGGCGGGGATGGGCATGGATGGCTCCTGTGGCAGGGTTCCATGCCTCGCTTCGCGCGACGGCGCCGCGCGCGATCGTGACAAAACATTGCAGGCCGGGCCGGGCCCGGCCGACGCGATCCGTCAGCCGCAGGAGCCGCAGCCGCCCGCGCCGCAGAGGCGTGCCTCGATCGCCTTCGAGGTCGGCGTGATCGACAGGCCGCCCAGCGCCGTGCAGCGCAGTTCGCGCGCCATGCTCTCGCTGACCTGGCGATGCGCGTCGAGGACCTCGTCGAGCGGCACGAGGTGGTCGTAGCCGGCGAGCGCGATGTTGGCGCAGGCGATGGCGTTGGCCGCCCCCGCGATGTTGCGGCCAAGGCACGGCGCCTCGACCCGGTTGGCGATCGGGTCGCAGATCAGGCCAAGCACGTTCTGCAGCGCGTGGCTGGCGGCGGAGAGCCCCTGCGCGGCGCTGCCGCCCATCAGTTCGACGAGCGCCGCCGCGCCCATGGCCGCGCCGGCGCCGGTCTCTGCCTGGCAGCCGCCGACCTCCGCGGCGAAGCTCGAGCGCGTGGCGACGAAGACGCCGACGAGGCCGGCCGCGAGCATGGCGCGCAGGACGGCGTCCTCGTCGCTGCCCAGCGTGTCGGCGGCGGCGAGGCAGGCGCCGGGGAAGGTGGCGCAGGACCCGGCCGTCGGCGCGGCGACGATCGTCTCCATCGCGCTCTTCGCCTCCATGAGCGCCGTCACGTAGAGGATCGCGCGGTTGAGGATGCCGCCATCGAGCAGCTTGCCCGCGTCCATGAGGGCGGCGAAGCGGTGGCTCTGGCGCGGCAGCACGCGGTCCGCGTAGTCCGTGCCCGCGAGCCCGCGGCGCACGCCGCCGCGCATCACGCCGAGGATCGCGCGCATCCGCGCCAACGCCTCGTCCGGCGAGATGCCGCCGCGCGCGCATTCGTAGTCCAGCGCGAAGTCCGAGAGCCGACGCGAGGCCGGGTCGGCGACCTTCGCCATCTCGCCGGCGTGCAGGAAGGGCACCACGAGGCCGCGCCGCGACAGGACGGGAAGAACCGGAGCGAGGCGGCGCACGCGGCGGGTGGAGGGCAGGGACGAGACCTCCGCGTCGTCGAGCACCCGGCGGGCGCAGGCGACGACGAGCGCCGGGCCGGCGCCGGCGACCTGCACCTCGTCGATGTCGTCGCGCGCGCGCAGCGCCGATGCGATGGCTGCGCCGTCGTCCTCGGCGTCGAGGAGCGTCGCGGCATAGTCGCCGCGCAGCTTCACCGCCATGCCGTCGATCGACACCACCTCGATCATGCCGCCGCCGGTGGAGAGCGCGACGATGCGATGGGCGGCGCCGGCGCGGCGCAGCGTCAGGCGATAGGTGTTGGGATGCGGATCGTCGAGCCGCGCGATGCGGATCTCCAGCGCGACGCCGGCCGCGCGCAGCGCCTGCGGGCTCGTCGGCAGGCGCTCGTCGTCGGCCTCCCAGCCGAGCAGTCCCGCGAACAGGCCCATGTCCGAGCCCTGGCTCTCGTGCGTCGTCGCGAGCGACCCCTCGGTGTCGAATTCGACGAGGACCGCCTCGGGCGTGCCGCCGCAGAGGTCGCGCGCGAGCCGGCCGATGCGCACCGACGCCGCGGAATGCGAGCTCGACGGGCCGCGCATCACCGGGCCGACGACGTCGTTGAAGATGCTGGGGGGCAGCGTGGATGGCATGGGGCGCTCGTTCCTGCGGCTGGCGTGCGGGAGACTAGGCATCGGCGCGAAGGCGCGGCAAGCGCGTCTGGCCCGCTCCTATCCGGGGAAGCGGCCGCGGGTGCGGTTCGCGAAGGCGACGAGCGACAGCATCACGGGAACCTCGACGAGGACACCGACCACGGTCGCCAGCGCGGCGCCGGAATGCAGACCGAAGAGGCTTATGGCGACCGCGACGGCGAGCTCGAAGAAGTTCGACGTGCCGATCAGCGCGCAGGGCGCCGCGATCGCGTGCGGCAGCCTCCACGCCCAGGCCCAGCCATAGCCGAGCGCGAAGACCAGGTAGGATTGCACGAGGATTGGCACGGCGATGACGCCTATGAGGAGCGGCTGGGCCAGGATGACCTGGCCCTGGAAGCCGAAGAGCAGCACGACCGTCAGCAGCAGCCCCATGATCGAGGTCGGCTTGATGCGCGCCGTGAAGGCGGCGACCGCCCGCTCGCCGTCGCGCGCGAGCAGCGCGCGGCGCGTCAGCAGCCCGGCGGCGAGCGGCAGGACGATGTAGAGGACGACCGACAGGACGAGCGTCTCCCACGGCACGGCGACATCCGCGACGCCGAGCAGGAAGGCGACGATCGGCGCGAAGGCGACCACCATCACGAGGTCGTTCGTCGTCACCTGGACGAGCGTGTAGCCGGGGTCGCCCTTCGCGAGCTGCGACCACACGAAGACCATCGCCGTGCAGGGAGCGGCGCCAAGCAGGATCAGTCCCGCGACGTATTCCTGCGCCTTCGCCGGCTCGACGAGGCCCGCGAAGGCATGCTCGAGGAAGGCGATGCCGAGCAGCGCCATGGTGAAGGGCTTCACCAGCCAGTTCACGACCAGCGTGACGACGAGGCCGCGCGGACGCCTGCCTACGGCGCGGAGCGCGCCGAGGTCTATGGCGATCATCATCGGGTAGACCATCGCCCAGACCAGCGCCGCCACCGCCATGTTGACCGAGGCGAACTCGACCGCGGCGAGCGCGGCGAAGAGCCCGGGCGCGAGGTTGCCGAGCACCAGCCCGGCGAGGATGCAGAGCCCCACCCAGATCGACAGCCAGCGTTCGAAGATCCCCATGCGCGCGCTCCAGTCCAGCCGCTCCGCTACAGGCTCGCGCGCCTCGTCGTCAATCGCGCGCATGGCGGCGGTGGCGCGACGGACCCGATGCGGCGCAGCCCCTCGCCGGGCTAGGCTCGGCACCGGCCGGAGCGGGAAGGGGGGCCACGCATGGACGACATCGGGGATCGCATCCGCGGCGCGCTGCTCGGCCTCGCGGCGGGCGACAGGATCGGCGGGCCGACCGCGATGGCGATGCGCCTGCTGGAGGGCGTCGTCGCGCGCGGTTCCTGCGACGTGGACGAGACGCGCGGGCGCTACCTGGCGTGGCATCGCGCGGAAGGCTTCGACCAGGGCCCGACCTCCGCGCGCGTGCTCGACCTTCTGGCCGGGGGATGCGCGCCCGCGCTCGCCGTGGCGCGCGCGGACGCGGAGGCAGGCGGCCTGACCGGAGGCTGCAACCCCATGCATCGCGCCGGCCCGCTGGGCGCGGCGTTCGTCGTGCCGGACGCCGCGCTGGCCGAGGCGGCGCGCGCGGATGCCGCGATCACCCATGCCCACCCGCTCGCCGGCGAGGCCGCGGCAGCGGCGGCATCGCTGCTGCGCCTCGTGCTGCGCGGCGTCGCGTGGGACGACGCGGCCTCGCGCGCGGCCGATGGCCGCGACCACGCGATCGCCCTCGCCATGGGCGGGTGGCGCGAGGCGCCACGCGACCGGGGCGGCTTCGCGCCGGTGGTCCTGCATGCGGCGATGCATTTCGCCGGGACGGCGTCGGGGTTCGACGCCGCGCTCTCCGCCGCGCTGGCCTTCGCGGGGCCATCCAACTACGCGCCGGTGACGGCGGGCACGCTCGCCGGCGCGCGCTTCGGCGCACGGGCCATCGCCGCCGCGCGGATCGCGCCGGTCCATGACAAGGCCGGGCTCGAGCGCGTGGCGCGCGCGCTCGTCGCGATGGCTTCGGGGGCCAGCGCCCGCGGCCCGTAGGTTTCCGGGGCGGGTTTTGCGCATCGCCAGCGTCGGGCTTCCTTGCGCTCCGTCGCGCGGCGCGCGCGGGAAGCCCGGGAAAGCGAGCAGGGACGTGCCTCCGCGCAACTGGCGCGGGGATTGCTGGTGCCTTCCCACGGGGCCATCCAGGCCCCTCTGAAAGGCAGGAAACCATGAATGCGAGGAAATGGGTCGCCGCGGCGACCACCGCGGCCGGGATTGCCCTCGCCGCGGAGGCGGGCGCGGTGCCCGTCGGGCTCGAGCTGATGCTCCTCGTCGATACGTCGGGCAGCATCGACGATACCGAGTACCAGCTGCAGAAGACCGGCTACGTGCAGGCCTTCCAGAGCGCCGCGGTGCAGAACGCCATCCTGGCCAACCCGACGGGTGGCATCGCGGTCACCTACATCGAGTGGTCGGGTTCCGCGGAGCAGTCCGTGCGCGTGGGGTGGACGCTGGTCGACAGCGCGGCCGCCGCGAACGCCTTCGCCGCCGCGATCAACGCGACGACGCGTGCCTTCAGCGGCCTCACCGCGGTGCAGTCGGCCATGAATGCGGTCCACCCGCTCTTCGGGACGGAGACCGGCGCCGCCGCGAACGGCTTCGAGTCCCCGCGCCAGGTAATCGACGTCTCCGGCGACGGCGCCGACAACGACAGCCCGGCGCTGCTCCTGCCCAGCGGCGGGCGGGACAACGCGCTTGGCGTCGGCGTCGATGCCGTCAACGGCATCGCGATCCTCGGCGAGGCGGGGCTCGCGGCCTACTACCAGGCCAATGTCGTCGGCGGGGCCGGGTCCTTCTACGCCGAGGCGGCGTCGTTCACCGACTTCGCCATTGCGATCGAGCGCAAGCTGGAGCGCGAGATCACGGGCGTGCCCGAGCCCGCGACACTCGGCCTGCTGGCTGCCGGGCTCGTCGGGGCCGGGTGGAGGCGACGCCGGGGCTGATCATCGGGATCCCGGTCCCGCGCGCGCGACCTGCGGCGCGGGGCCGGGATCGGTCCCGTGGTTTACGTCGCGTGGCAGAGGCGCTATCGCTGGCGCATGGCTGACAGGCTGCGCGTCGCGCATTGCTCCGATATCCATCTCTCCGGCGGGCCGGAGGACCCGGCACGCGCGGCCTTCGCGCGGGCCCTCGCGGCCATGCGGCGGCGCGGTCCGGACCTGCTGCTCCTCGCCGGCGACCTCTTCGACGCCAACTCCGTCCCCGAGGACGCGGCCGAGTGGGCGATGGACGTCCTCGCCCGGCTGCCCTTCCCGGTGGCGATGATCCCGGGCAACCACGACTGCATGGCGCAGGACGGGATCTTCCGGCGCTTCGACTTCGGCGCGATCCCGAACGTGTCGATGCTTGCGGACGAGCCCGGATCCTTCGTCGAGCTTCCGGGCCTCGGGGCGAGCGTCTGGGGGCGCGGGATGGCGAGCCACTCGCCGGGCTTCCTGCCGCTCGCCGGCGTGCCCGCGCGTTCTCCATCGAGCCGCTGGCATCTGGGCATGGGCCACGGCTTCTTCGTCCCGCGCGGCGAGGAGGCGGGGCGTTCCTCGCCGATCCGCATGGAGGAGATCGAGGCGTCCGGGCTCGACTACCTCGCGCTGGGCCACCACCACGCGGCGATGGAACTCGTTGGCCCGGGCTTCTGCGCCGCGTATTCGGGTTCGCCGACCGACGACCTCGGGCGGGGCGCGACCTACGCGATGGTCGACCTGTGCTCCGGCCTGCCGCCGAGCCTGGCGATCCACCTCGTCGACTGAGGCGCGCGCGGCCCCCAGGCCAGCGCACCGTGCGCTCCGGCGACGCGTCGAGCGGGACGGGTCGCCCGCGCGGCGGTATCCGGCATCGGGTTCGTGCGACGGGAAGCCGCCACGCCTAGTATCGGGCGCGGCGGCGACCGGCGCGAAGGGAGCGGGCGATGGCGGATGGCAGCGGGTTCACGGTGCGCGTCGACGACCTGGGGGACGAGCGCGTCCAGGACCTGCTGCGCCTCCACCTGCGCGGGATGCACGCGCATTCGCCGCCGGGCGCGGTCTTCGCGCTCGACCTGTCGGGACTGCGCGCGCCCGGGATCACGGCCTGGACGGCCTGGCAGGGCGGGCGTGTCGCGGGCATCGGCGCGCTGCGCGACCTCGGCGGGCGCCAGGGCGAGGTGAAGTCGATGCGCACCCACCCGGATTTCCTGCGCCGCGGCGTCGGCGCGCTGCTGCTCGAGACGATCATCGGCGCGGCGCGCGCGGCGGGCATGTCGCGCGTGAGCCTGGAGACCGGCAGCGGCCCGGCCTTCGAGCCGGCGCTGGCGCTCTATCGTCGCCGCGGCTTCCAGCCGGGCGAGGCCTTCGGCGACTACGAGGCGAGCGCCTTCAACCAGTTCTTCCACCTCGCGCTCTAGCGCGCGGGTGGATCAGCCGAGCGGGCGGCCGGGGATCTCCTGCGTGCCCCAGCGGCGGTCCCAGTCGTCCTGCACCGCCTGCAGCACGCGCATCGCGGGCAGCACCGACGGCCCGTTCACCAGGGGCTGGCGGCGCTCGCGGATCGCGGCGAGGAAGTCGGCGACGACGCGCGCGCAGTTCGTCTTCTCGTCCTCGATCGCGACGACGCCATCGGAGGTGCGCATCGTGCCGGCGAGGATGTCGAACAGGTAGGTCTCGCGGTCGGTGACGACGAGCTTGTCGTAGAGCCTGTAGGTCGCGTGGTAGGAGCCATGGACGAGCAGCGTGCGGTCGTCCTCGGTCTCCACCAGCACGGTCGATTCCATCGGGATCCCCGTCGTCGCGTGCAGCGCGCCGAGATGGCCCTGCACGCGACGCACCGGCGCGCCGTCGAAGAGCCACATGCCGAGGTCGACGAAGTGGCAGAAATGGTGCCACAGGATGTTGTCGATCCAGCTGCGCCGGTAGCCCGTCGCGCCGATGTTGACGAGGCGCTTGATGAAGAAACGGCCGGATACGTGGCGGATGCGCTCCTCGCCCGCGGCGATGCGCGCGCGCAGCGCCTCGCGCTCGCGCCTGAAGCGCATGGGGTGGCACAGGCCGAAGGCGACGCCGCTGCGCCGCGCCGCCTCCACCACGCGTTCCGCGCCGGCGAGGCTCATCGCTATGGGGATCTCGAGCAGCAGGTGCTTGCCGGCCTCGAGGCAGGCGATCGCCTGCGCCTCGTGCTGCTCGCTCGGGCTGGCGAGGATGACCGCGTCGACCTCCGGGTCCGCGAGCGCGGCCGCGAGGGAGGTCGTCGACCTGCGATAGCCATAGCGCGAGGCGAATTCGGCGGCGGCGTCCTCGCGCCTGCCGACGACGGTGTGCAGGACCGCGCCGGGCTCCGACTTGAGCGCGTCGCTGTGCCAGACGCCCATCATGCCGTAGCCGACCATGCAGATGTTCATGCGCATCGTCCCCGTTCCTCCTCGACGCCAGCCAAGGCGCGCAGCCTAGCGCAGGAACGCGCCGGCGATCTCGCGGGAACGCAGCATTCCCGGCTGGGGCCTTGCCGGGCCAGCGCCGAGGGCCCAGCTTCGCGACGCGGGATGCGCCACGGAGGCAGGGATGTCGCGTGCAGGTGGAACGAGGAACGGGACGAGGCGCGCGGCGGCGAGGACGGCCGCGGTCCCGCGCAAGCCTTCGCCACGCGCGATGCGCGGCGACCCGGCCGCGATCCGCCGGCTCTTCGAGGGTGGCGCCTATCCCTATTCCAGCCGGCTCGGCGGCAGGGACTACGAGCGGCAGATGCTGCTCCTGCAGCGCGAGCTCCTGAAGTGCCAGCGCTGGATCGAGGAGAGCGGCCAGCGCGTCGTGGCGCTTTTCGAGGGCCGCGACGCCGCGGGCAAGGGCGGCACGATCAAGCGCTTCATGGAGCACTTGAACCCGCGCACGGCGCGTGTCGTCGCGCTGCCGCGGCCCGATGGGCGCGAACGCTCGCAATGGTTCTTCCAGCGCTACGTCGCCCAGCTGCCCTCCGCGGGCGAGACCTGCCTCTTCGACCGCTCCTGGTACAACCGCGCGGGCGTCGAGCGCGTGATGGGCTTCTGCACGGACGAGGAGTACCGGGAGTTCATGCGCGCCTGCCCGCTGTTCGAGGAGATGCTCGTGCGCTCGGGCATGCGCGTCGTGAAATACTGGTTCTCCATCTCGCGCGAGGAGCAGGCGCGTCGCTTCGAGGCGCGCGCGCGCGATCCGCTCAAGCAGTGGAAGCTTTCCCCGGTGGACATCGCCTCGCAGGACAAGTGGGACGAATACACGCGCGCGAAGGAAGCGATGTTCCTGCGCACCGACACCGCGCAGGCGCCCTGGACCATCGTCAAGGCCGACGACAAGAAGCGCGCGCGCCTCGCCTGCATGCGCCATTTCCTCGCGTCGATGCCCTATCCCGGGCGCGACGAGGCGGTGGCGACCGCGCCCGACCCGCTGCTCGTCGGCGCCGCGCCGCGCCGGCTGCCGGCGTCGTCGCCCCTGACCGCCTAGCGCGAGGCGCCCGCCACCCTAGCGGCGAGGGTCCTCGGCGGCGCCTATCCGGCCGATGCCCGGCAGCTTGATGGCGAGGCCCAGCGGGTCGATGCCGAAATTCAGCCCGGCGAGGTTCAGCTCGATGCCTTCCTCGGCCGCGAGGGTGAGCCCCAGCAGGCCCCAGAGGGAGAGCTGGAAGCCGGTCCCGCTCGGCGCGGCGTCGGCGAAGCGCGTCGTGCCGAGCCAGTCCTTGCCGATGGCGGTCGATGGCAGGTCGAGGCGGAGCTCCGGCACCTCGCGCGCGATGCTCGCGGTGAAGGTGTTGGAGTTCGGGCCGGGCCAGAGCGTGTAGTCCCGGCGATGGGGATAGGCCTCGACCGCGGACTCGATCCGCGCGATGACGCCATCGACGCCGTCGCCCTCGATATGCGCGTAGAGCTCCGGCTCGGCGCCGAACCATCGCCGGTCGGGCTGGCCGCGCGTCACCGCGAGGCCGTCGCCCATGCGCAGCGCACGCCAGCCAATGATCTCGTAGGTGGTCCAGTCCATGGCGTCGCGTGGCTTGATCGCGATCCAGGTATGGACGCCGAAGGCGCCGCGCCATCCGACCGTGCGGGCGCCATAGACCTGCACGATCGGCTGGGGCGCGTCGGCGGGCTTCGGCGCGATCCCCATCGGCGCGCGGCTGGCCGTGCGCCAGTCCGCCGTCGCGCGCCCGGCGCCGAGCAGCGCGAGGCCGGGGCCGGCGAGCAGGAGCACGAGGGCGAGGAGCGTCGCCCGCGCGACCCGATGTCCGCGAAGGCGCGTCATCGCGACTCCCCGCCGTCGCCGACAAGCCCGAACGGAGCCCAGAAGAGCGGGTGAGCGTAGGAGAAGGCGGACGCGTGGGTCGCCGGGTCGATCGCTCCGGGGCCGTCGATCATGGCGAGCATCGTCTCCTGGAGCGCGCGAGCGCGCGACAGGGACGGATTGGCGGCCTGC
This sequence comes from Pseudomonadota bacterium, assembly GCA_041178225.1. Lineage (GTDB taxonomy): Bacteria > Pseudomonadota > Alphaproteobacteria > CACIAM-22H2 > CACIAM-22H2 > CAIOSQ01. The sequence continues at coordinate 29,780 of JBEGVV010000095.1, forward strand.
CTCGCGAAGAGATCGGTTGTCAGGGAGCGTGCGCTCCCCGTCTCGACCGGCCAGTAGGTCACCAGAAGGGCGCGGGCGCCGGCATAGAAGAAGGCGCGGCCAAGGCCCGACATCGCCTCGGCGCCCTGGCCGTTCGCGGCAGCGGTGTTGCACGCGGAGAGCACTACCCAGTCCGCATCGAGGCGCATCGACAGGATGTCGCCCATCGTCAGCAGCCCGTCCCCGGCTTCTGGCCCGGCGACCTGCCGCGGCGTCAGGGCGAGCGCGGGCTGGTGAAGTCCGTCGAGGTCGCCCGGGACAAGGCCGTGGGTCGCGAACATCACGACGCGCCTGCGCGAGAGGTCCATGTCGCGCAGGCGCCGCTCGTTGGCGGCATCGCCGAGCAGGATGGAGTCGGGTCCGGCCGCGAGCGCCTGCGCGACCGAGCGTATCTCGTCGGCGGTCTCGGGCAGGCGCGCGAGGGCCCCGACATCGGCGCTCGCGAGGGAGCCCGTCGACGGCGCCGAACGCCGCGCGAGCCGCGCGCCACGCGACTGCAGTTGCGCTCTCGCCGCAGATGCGGCGTCGGGCGTGTCGCGCCGCGCCTCCGCGGCCTGCTCGGCATTGAACCAGGCGTCGCCAATGCCGGCGAAGGGCAGCCGTCCTCCTGCGGGTTCAGGCATGGCGCGAAGCCCGATCATCGCGGAGACCGACGGGACCTGGACCACGGCGGCCTTGCGGATGAGCCATGGAACGCCGGCATAGCGCGCGAACCGGAGTTCTCCGGCGGCCTGACGAAGGTCGGGAGAGGGCCCGGTCGCCAGCAAGCCGAAGGGCAGCTGCGCAAGGGGCCCGTGCGGCACCACGACCAGCGTGCGCGCGTCGCCGATCGTGGCCGAGAACGGTTCCACGAAGGCCGCGTGGAGACGCCAGGCGAGCGCGGCATCGAAGGCGGGTATGGCGTCGATCGTGCCGGCGTTGGGGTCGAGCGCCTCGCGCAGCCTCTGCACCGAGCGGGCGAGTTCGGCCTCGCCGATCGGGATGCGCGCGAAGCCGAGACCGCCCTCGCGGCGCAGCGCCCAGGCATAGGTTGCGTCGTGCGCGACGAACAAGGAGAGCATTGCCTCGCCAGGTGCCAGGCGGCTGCGCGTCGCCTCTACGGTCGGGCGTGGCGGCTCGCGCAGTTCGTCATAGCTCGGGAAGGAGCGCCGGATCGAGGCCGCCAGGCTGGTGGCCTCGGACTGCAGCGCGGAGACTCGCGCGGCGATGTCGGCCTCTGTCGCGCGGTCCCGCTGCGATGCCGGCATGGCGACGAGGTTCACGAGGGTCGCCTGCAGCGCGGTCGCCGCCTGCCGCGCGTCCTGTTCGCGCCTCACCAGTTCCGCCAGGGCGGGGTCGCGGACGCCGGCGCGCTGCGCCAGCGCGCTGATGGCGCCCTGGACGGACAGGCTGCGCACCACGTCCGCGAGCTCGAAGGCCTCCGCCGGGAAATCCCGCCCTGCTCCTGGCTGCCTCGACGCGTAGAACTCGATCATCCCGGTGATGGCGATCCGGCGCAGGGACTGCATGAAGCCCGAGAGCCCCTCGCCAGCGGCTGCGTCGCCGGAAGGTCCCCGACGCATGGCCTCGCGCGACGCATCGAGGTCGGCCAGCGCAGCGGCGTCGTTCCCGGAAGCGGCGTGCGCGAGGCCGCGAAGCGCCTGTGCCACGCGCGTGCTGAAGCCGTTGGCGCCATCGGATCGCATGCGCCGCTGGTAGTCGCGCTCGGCGATCTCGAGGGCCTCGGCGCCACGGCCGATCGCGATCAGCGCCGCTGCGTAGTTCCGGTTGCGGAAGATCGGATCGGTCCCGGCCGCCCTCTCTGCGCCGAGTTCGCGCGCGAAGGCTTCGAAGCCGGCCACCGTCTGCGCGTACCGTTCCCGGAAGAAGTCGCCGGCGATCTGGTACAGCCGCAGGTCGCGCATCCGCGAATGCGACGCGGGCAGGCCCTGCATCCGGCCGATGCGCAGCAGCGGCGTCGCGAGCGCCTGGGCCTCCTCGAACCGCCCTTGCGAGAGGGCGATGTTGGTCATCACGCCACCGGTCGAGAGGATGCTGCCATGGAATGGCCCGTAGATGTCGAGCGCCTCGGAAAGCGCCATGCGCGCATGCGTCTCGGCCTCGGCGTAGCGCCAGTTGTTGTTCAGGAGCCGAGCAAGCTCTGCATGCGCCTCGATGAGGGACGCGCGGTAGACGTTCGCGCCCGCGACGCGCAGTCCAGCGCGCCTTCGCCTTTCCATCTCGTCGTAGGAGGCGATCGCCTCGCGCCACCTCCGCTGGGCGTCCAGCCGGCGGCCGCGTGCCTCGAGGACGCGGGCATCGGCGATCGCGACCACGGCGTCCCAGGCTGGAGCGAAGTCGCCTGGCTGCCCCGTGCCGCGAAGCAATCGGGCGCGTGCGACGTAGCGCTGGGCGGCGGCGGTGTCACCGATCGCGACGGCGTTGCGTGCCGCGTCGGCCGCGCTCTTCATCGCGAGAAAGGTCTTGTTCGGGCGGTTTTGCGCGTCACGGCTGCGCTCCGCCAGCGCGGATGCCTCGTCGAGCAGCGCGATCGCCCGGCGGGCATTGCCAAGGATGCCCTCGGCATTCGCCTCCCGTTCGAGTCGATCGGGCAGCACCGACAGCCGCGCCTCGCGCGCGATGGCGCTTGCGAGCTTGGCTGCCTCGAGTGCCGAGGTGATGCGACCTTCGAGGAGGGCGACATTGGCCTCGCGCGCGGCCTGGAGCGAGCGGGCCGCGGCATCCGCCGAGGCAGGGGTGGAATTCGGCCCGGGTGCATCGCTGGCAACCTCGCCTGCTGCCGCCTCGGTAGCCGTCTCGCGGCGCCGCGCGCCCGTCGTGTCGCGTCGTGCAATCTCGACATCGAGCCGTGCGATGACGTCGGACAGGCTGCGCGGCGGCGGCACGAAGCCGGTCTGCTCGACCAGGGCCTGCGCGGTTCCTTCGCCTCCCTGCGACGTGACGGGCTTCTCCGGCGTGCAGGCCTGGAGCAGCAGCGCGATCGCGAGCGCGACGAGGGGGCGGACGGGCATCGGGTTCAGCATCACGGGCATATTGCCGCGCGCGCCTCTCGCTTTCACGCGATAAGCATTCAGCGCAGGACCTCGCCGAGGAAGGCCTCGACGACCGGGCCCCAGACGCTCGCGCCGTTGCGTGCGAAGAACAGGCCATGGCCGTCGCGGCCGAACGCTGGCAGGGCGCGGAACGTCGCGGTGCCGCCGGCGGCCACGAAGCTGGCATGCATGTCCGCGGCGAGCGGAGGAGCGAAGAAGCTGTCGTTGTCCGTGTAGACCCAGAGGCTGGGGATGCGCGCGGTCCGGCCCAGCAGCCCTGCGGCGCGGACGAGCAGGTCCGGCCTGCAGTTGCTGTTCGGTACGTTGCCCGCCCAGCCGCCGCGCCCGCCTGCCATGTTGACGACGGCGGAGACCGATCGCGGGTTGCGCGCGGCCGCGCCCAGCGAGCCCCAGCCTCCCGCCGACTGCCCCGCCAGCACGACATCGTCGGGGCGCAGGCCGGGCAGGGCGCGCGCATAGTCGACCGCGGACAGGATGTCGCGCGCCGTCTCCATGGCCGCGCGCAGGAAGTCGGGCTCCCCGCACCGGCCGTTGCCTTCCGCGAAGGCGCCGCCCGTGACGCCGTAGCCGCGCCGCAGCGGCGCGGCGACCGCGTAGCCGCGCTCGAGGAACCAGGTGGCGGCCGGCGCCTCGCAGCGCAACGCCATGTAGCGATCCCGGTTGGCGGCGACCGGCGGGGAGCCGTGGCTTATCACGACGAGGCGCGCAGGCGCCTCGGATCGCGGGCGGCAGAGGCGCATGTAGATGAAGCGGTCGGTGCCCTCGACCGGCACCCAGTGGGCCTGCTCGCGCCACGGGCCCGCGGGATCCCAGATCGGGCCGGCCTTGCGCGGCGCGTCGCCGCTCGCGCCGTCCGCGGCCTGCGCCCAGGGCGTGGCGCCGATCCACAGGGACAGGAGCAGCGCGAAGGCACGCGCAAGGGCCGGCGCGCGCGCCGCCCCGGCAGGTGCTGGCCCGTGCCTCGTCCTCGACATGCCTTGCATCATGCTGCCGTCCGCGGCCCGGGGGCCAGCGCGACATGGCACCTCGCGTCCGGGCCCCTCGGCGCTTCATTCAGGTTTGACAGCCGCGCGAGGCAGGGGACATGAGTCGCGGCGTGGCGCGCCCGCATCCGGGCGCGGGGCAAGCGAGCGGGGCGCGGATGGCACGGACGAGGTACATGCGCGAGCGCAAGGCCATGCTCGCGGCATGCCGGGAGATGGATCGCCTCGGCATCAACCAGGGCACCGCGGGGAACGTGAGCGTCCGCGTGCCCGGCGGCTTCGTCGTCACGCCCACGGGCGTGCCCTACGACGTGCTGGAGCCGGGGATGATGGTGGAGATGGATTTCGCGGGGCGCCATCGCGGCGGCATGTTGCCGTCGAGCGAGTGGCGCTTCCATCGCGACATCCTCGCGCGCAGGCCCGACGCGAACGCGGTCGTGCATTGCCACGCGATGTTCTCCACGACGCTCGCCATCGCGCGGATGGAGATCCCGCCGCTGCACTACATGATCGCCGCGGCGGGCGGCCCGACGATACGCTGCGCGGCCTACGCGACCTACGGCACCCAGGAACTGTCGGACGCGGCGCTCGCGGCGCTGGAGGGGCGGCGGGCCTGCCTTCTCGCGAACCATGGGATGATCGCCATCGGCGCCGATCTCGCGAAGGCGCTGCGGCTCGCCGTCGAGGTCGAGACGCTCGCGGCCCAGTACTGGCGCACGCTCCAGGTCGGCGGGCCAAAGCTGCTTTCGCAGGACGAGATCGCGGTCGTGCTCGGCAAGTTCGCGAGCTATGGCCAGCAACCGGGGAAGCGGCGTGGCGGGCGACTGCCGCGACGCAGGGGCTAGGACCGATGTTCCGCATCGTCCAGCTGTCCGACACGCATCTCGGCGCGACCAAGGCCCATTTCGCCGCGAACTGGGAGCCCACCGTGGCGTGGATCCGCGCGCAGCGCCCCGACCTCGTCATCCACACGGGCGACGTCACGGTCGACGGAGCCGACCTCGAGGAAGACCTGTCCCATTGCGCGGCGCTGATGCGCGGCGTCGGCCTGCCTTTCCTTGCCGTTCCCGGAAACCACGACGTCGGCGACGCCGGGCACGCGCACCAGCCGGTGGACGACGCGCGCCTGTCGCGCTGGCAAAGGCATTTCGGCGCCGATCGATGGGTGCGCGACGTGCCCGGCTGGCGCCTCGTCGGGATCAACGCGCTTCTCTTCGGCAGCGGCCATGCGCGCGAGATGGAGCAGGCGGCGTGGCTCTCGCGATCCATGGACGAGGCGCACGGCCGGCGCATCGCCTGGTTCCTGCATCGGCCGTTCTTCCTCCACGATCCGTGCGAGAGCGTCGAGGGCTACTGGACCGTGCGGCCCGGGCAGAGGCGCTTCTACCTCGACCTCGTCGCGCGCCATCGCGTGAGCCTGGTCTCGACCGGCCACCTGCACAGGGCGCATGTCTTCGAGCGCGACGGCACGACCTATGCCTGGTGTCCGTCCGCGGGGTTCGTCGTGGGACCGCGCGAGCAGGCGTCGATGCCCGGCGAGGCGCGTATCGGCGCGCTCTCCATCGAGCTTTCCAATCCCTCCGCCCGGGTCCGCGTCGCGGGGATCCCCGGCACCGTCCCCTACCTGATCGACGACTTCATCCACGAGGTCTATCCCCCGCGCCAGGGCTGAACGCCGGGCGAGGGGGCTCGTCGCCGGGCGAAAAGCCGCTTGCCGCCCCGGCGGCGATGCCGGAAGAGTTTTCGCGCGGCCAAGCTGGGCCGCGATCCCGGGGGAGCGCATGAAGATCACGAGCGTCGAGACGCTGCACACGGCCGAGTTCGCCAACGTGGTGTGGGTGCGCATCCACACCGATGCCGGCCTGGTCGGGCTGGGCGAGACCTTCTATGGCGCGGGCGCGGTGGAGGCGCATGTCCACGACACGCTGGCGCGCCGCCTGCTCGGCAAGGACCCGCTGCGCATCGAGGCGCTCAACCGCGACATGCTCGCCCTGCCGATGGCCCAGTCCTCGACGGGCGTCGAGCATCGCGCGGCCTCGGCCATCGACATCGCGCTCTGGGACCTGTTCGGCAAGGCCTGCGGCCAGCCGGTGCACCAGATGCTCGGCGGCCTCTGCCGCGACCGGCAGCGCATCTACAACACCTGCGCGGGCTATCGCTACGTGCGCTCGGGCAACATCGCGCCGGTCTCCAACTGGAACCTCGGCCAGGACGAGGGGCCCTACGAGGACCTCGACGCCTTCATGAACCGCGCCGACGCGCTCGCCGAGAGCCTGCTCGAGAGCGGCATCACCGCGATGAAGATCTGGCCCTTCGATCCCCCGGCCAAGGAGAACGAGGGGTTGTTCATCACCGCCGCGCAGATGAAGCAGGCGATCGAGCCCTTCGAGAAGATCCGCAGGGCCGTGGGCGACCGCATGGAGATCATGGTCGAGTTCCACTCGCTCTGGAACCTGCCGACGGCCAAGCAGATCGCCCGCGCGCTCGAGCCCTACAAGCCGACCTGGTACGAGGACCCGATCAGGATGAACTCGCCCCAGGCGCTGGCGGAATACGCGCGCTCCACCGATGTCTGGGTCTGCGCGAGCGAGACGCTGGGCACGCGCTATCCCTACAAGGACATGCTGGAGCGCGACGCCGTCGGCGTCGTCATGGTGGACCTGTGCTGGACCGGCGGCCTCACCGAGGGGCGCAAGATCGCGGCGCTCGCGGAGACCTACCACCGGCCCTTCGCGCCGCATGACTGCATCGGGCCCGTCGGCTTCGCCGCCGCCGTCCACACCTCGTTCAGCCAGCCCAACACGCTGATCCAGGAATCGGTCCGCGCCTACTACACCGGCTGGTACCGCGACCTCGTGACCGAGGTCCCGCGCATCGTCGACGGCCATGTCCTCCCGATGGAGGGCCCGGGCCTCGGCACGGAGTTGCTGCCCGCCGTCTTCGACAGGTCGGACCTCAGGGTCCGCCGCAGCACGCTCTGACGCCGGGAACGCGCGCCATGTCCCGCATCGTCCATCGCAACCTCCGCGAGGATCCCCCGGTCGCGGTATCCGGCAGCGGGATATGGCTGCGCGACGCCTCCGGCCACGAGGTGATCGACGGCTCCGGCGGCGCGGCCGTCGCCTGTCTCGGCCATGGCCATCCGCGCGTCGTCGAGGCCATGAAGGCGCAGATCGACCGGCTCTGCTACGCGCATACCGCGATCTTCAGCGCGGAGAGCGCCGAGCGCCTCGCCGACATGCTCGTCGGCCACGCGCCTGGCGGGCTGACCCACGCCTATTTCGTGTCGTCTGGGAGCGAGGCCATGGAGGCCGCGCTCAAGATCGCGCGCCAGCATTTCCTCGAGGCCGGGCAGCCGCGGCGCACGCGCTTCATCGCGCGGCGCCAGTCCTACCACGGCAACACGCTAGGCGCGCTCGCCGCGGGCGGCAACGCGATGCGCCGCGCGCCCTACGAGCCGATCCTCTCGCAGGCCTTCAGCCATGTCTCGCCCTGCTACGCCTATCGCGACCAGCGCGCGGGCGAGGACGACGCGGCCTACGTGGCGCGCCTCGCCGCGGAACTCGAGGCGGAGTTCCAGCGCCTGGGCCCCGACACGGTGATCGCCTTCTGCGCGGAGACCGTGGTCGGCGCGACGCTCGGTTGCGCGACCGCGCTGCCGGGGTATTTCCGCGCGATGCGCGAGGTCTGCGACCGGCATGGCGCGCTGCTCATCCTCGACGAGGTGATGTCGGGCATGGGGCGCACCGGCACGCTGCATGCGTGGGAGCAGGAGGGGATCCACCCGGACATCGAGGTCATCGCCAAGGGGCTCGGCGGCGGCTACCAGCCCATCGGCGGTATCCTCGTCCATGGCCGCGTGATCGAGGCGCTGAGGCGCGGCTCGGGATCCTTCAAGCACGGCCAGACCTACCAGGCGCATCCCGTCGCCTGCGC